>NZ_CP046675.1:332419-664838 GCF_018243235.1 Ralstonia nicotianae | reverse complement strand
CGGCTCGGCATCGGGTGCGTAGTGGGCCCAGTGCACGCGCCATTCGAGCATGGCGACATCGGCCAGATACGGCACGCTGTCGGCCAGCGGCGAGCGCGCGATGACGGCGGGCAAGGCATCGCCGTAGTGATGCAGGTTGGGCGAGCGCGACGGCTGGGCCAGCAGCGTGCCCTGCACCAGCGCGTCGAAGCAGTCCTCGCCGACCAGCGCGCGGCAGACCGGATAGGCGCCGGCCAGCGCGTTGCGCAGGATGGCCCGGCGGGCGTTGCGATACACGGCGACGCCGCGTGTCTCGTCGGCGGGCTCGGCGGCCGTGAGCTGGCCGACCAGCCGGGCTTCCCAGTCATGCAGGCGCATGGCAGGCCTCCGTGGCATGAGGGGCGGCGAGGCGGTCGAGGATGGCCTGGGCGCGGTCCGCTTCCTGCAGCAGCACCTGCACCGGCGGCAGCTCGGCGTCCCACTCGATCAGCGTCGGGCGCGCGCCGTGCGCGGCGATATAGGCCTCGTACAGCGCCCACACCGGTGCATGGACCGGCCGGCTGTGCGTGTCGATCAGCAGGCCGTCTTCCTCGCTGTAGCCGGCCAGGTGGATTTCGTGCACGCAGCGCGGGTCGATGTCGGCCAGCACGGATTCCACCGTCACGCCGTGGTTGACGCTGTTGACGTACAGGTTGTTCAGGTCGAGCAGGATGCCGCAGCCGGTGCGCCGCGCCAGCGCCGTCAGGAACGCGCCCTCCGGGATGGCCTCGCGCGGGTCGACCAGGGCGCGGCAATCGATGTAGGTGGCGATGTTCTCGATCAGCAGCGGCCGTTTCAGGATGTCCTGCGCCCGCCCGATGTTGGCGGCGACGAGGTCGAGCGACTCGCGCGCATACGGCAGCGGCAGCAGATCATTGACGACCCGCGCCCCGCTGCGATTGAAGCAGAGGTGCTCGGAGACGGCGGCGGGTTCCACGGCATCGGCCAGCGCGGCGATGGCGCGCGCATGATCGGCGTCGAGGCCGTCCGCGTTGCCGAGTCCCAGGCCCACGCCGTGCAGGCTGACGGGCTGGTGTGCCCGGGCCGCCAGCAGCGCGGCGCGGGCCGGACCGCCATACAGGTAGTTCTCGCTATGGACTTCCACCCAGCGAAAGCGCGCCTGCCCGTCCAGCAGGGCGGGAAAGTGCGGGGCGCGCAGGCCCGCGCCGGCGCTCACCGGCAATGGGGGCGATGCGGTCTGCATGGCGGTCACCCGGTGCGCGGCTTACTTGGAAGGCTGCTGCAGCATGCCGCCCATCTGCGTGCAGGTGCCGGCCGGGACGAACTTCCACGACATCGGGTCCTTGTCGATCTTGGACTGGCCGGCGCAGGCGTGAGCGCTGCCGGGGCTGGCGCAGTCGTTCTGGCCGGCCTTGGCCACGCCGTAGCATTTTTCCTTGCCGGCGGCGGGGTCCGCTGCCTGGGCCGGCGTGGACACCGCGCCCAGCGCGAGCAGGCTGCCCAGGGCCGCGGCGATCATGGCGTGTTGTTTCATGGTGTTCTCCTTGCGTGCAGGTGTCGTTGGGGCGGCAGGGCACGGTTGCCCTTGCCGCACGGGCCTCGCGATCGGGCGCGAGCGCATTCCGTGCAACTTGGTCGCGGCACCCGGGCGTTCCTGATAAGGAGAACGAAAATTTTTTTGAGGCGGCCGATTGCCGGGGCAGGCAGCGGCCCCGGCATGCGCCGAGGCTGGCGCGCGCAATGGTTTGCGGGAGGGACCGACCCGGCGTGCGTGTGTCCGGGCGCGAACCGCCGGTGCTTTGCCCGGCAGGGTGGCAGCCATGCGCACGCGGCGTGCCCAGGCGGGCCTGATCGCGATGGCTGGTCGGGTGTGCTGCGCGCCATGCCGGCCCTCGCAGCGCGGCAGGCGCTTTCTCGGCCGGAAGCGAGGTCGCCGTTTCGTCGCGGGTGTCCGACGGATCTTGCGATCCGGCAGGACGGCGTCCGCCATGGCGCCGGGCGATGCCGGGTCAGCCCGGCAGGCGCCGGTTTCGATGCCGCCGTGCCCGCGCGGGGCAGGCGGGGCTCAGTTCACCCGGAAATGCTCGATGCTCTGGCCGGCGTTGACCGCGCGCTGGAGCCAGTCCGGCATGACGCCGGTGCCGTCCCACACCTGGCCGGCGGCGTTCATATAGACGGGGGCGGCGGGCTTGGGCGGGGCGTCGAAACACCCCAGCGCCTGCAGGTCTTCCACCGTGAGCCCGTATGTCTCCATCTGCTCCTGGATCCAGTCGATCGCGGCTTCGCGGCCCGGATCCGGCTGTTGTCCTTCCTTCATGTCGTGCGTGTCGTAGGCTTGCCGTGTCTGCCTGAGCACCGTCCGGGAGAGGAACATTGGACGGCGAGCGGGGGGTCTCGCTGGCAGAAAACGCACAAGAATAACAGCAGACGGCCGGTCGATCCTTTTTGCATGCTGGCGAACGGGTTTTGCGCGGTGGGTCGGCAGGATCCCGCGGCGATGAATCCGCGCGCGCAGGTGCCGCCTATTAAGGGCCGCGAGGACCCCTGTTCCCGCGCCACAGCGCACACATCGCCGGGGCGCTGCCGCCCGCCGCATGGACCGGCATCGGGCCGGCACAGGATTGGTGCGTCGTCGCACGATGCCGCATGGCGCCTTCGGACACCTCAAGGCGCCCTGGCCGCCGATGCGGCGATGACCCGATGCACAAAGCGCAGCTTGTCGATCACCGGCGTGGCCAGCGTGAAGGGATAGCCGTCGGGCATGCCGAGGCTGCGGTTCAGGCTGTTGAGCACGTAGGTCAGCGGAAACCAGCGCTGCATCAGGCTGTCGAAGCCGGCCGCCTCGACGGGCGTCTGGTCGGTCAGGGCGGGCTCCTGCGGGTGATCCGGCCGCAGCACGAGGCCGCATGAGACCGCGGTGTCCAGCGTGTCGACCATGTGCAGGTAGTGGGCCCAGGTCTCGGCCCAGTCTTCCCACGGGTGCATGGTGGCGTAGGCGCTGATGTGCGTCTGCGGCCAGTCGGCCGGCGGGCCGCTGCCGTAGTACGTCCGGAGCGCAGCGGCATAGTCGGCCCGCTCATCACCGAAGCGCCGGCGGAACAACGGCAGCCAGCGGGTGCCGGCGATCAGGCGGTCGAAGAAGTAGTGACCGGTCTCGTGGCGGAAGTGCCCGAGCAGCGTGCGGTAGGGCTCACCGAGCGCGGTACGGGCCTGTTCGCGCGCGGCGTCGTCGGCCTCGGCGATGTTGAGGGTGATGATGCCGCGGTCATGGCCCGTCATGACGGCCTCGCCCTGCGGCGTGGCTTCCAGGAAGGCGAACGCCAGCCCGGTTTCGGGCTGCTCGCGCCGGGTGCGCAGCGGCAGGCCGAGTGCGGTCAGGGTATAGAGCAGGCGCCGCTTGGCGGTCTCCAGCCGGTACCAGTAGAAGCGGTTGTCGGGCACGCGGAGGTCGGGGATGGTGGCGGTGAATTGGCAGGCGCGGCACAGGGTGTCGGGCGCATCGGCCCGGACCATCCCGTTGCAGATGTTCTCGACCGCGTAGTTGTGGCACTGGCGGTAGAGCGCGCCGCCGGCCCGCGGGTGCAGGCTGCGCCAGCGGCCCTCGCCGGCGTCTTCGAAGGCGCTGATCTCGCCGATGTCGGACAGGTAACCCAGCAGCGCATCGCAGCGCTCGCAGCGGACGTTTTCGAAGAAGACCAGCTGCTGGCAGCGGTTGCAGTGGAACGTTTTCATGGGCGGAGCGCAAAGGATGGCGGTGGCGGTTGGCGTCGGGGCTGTCCAACAGAACAGGGTGGGGCGGCGCAGCATGGGCTGTGCCGCGACGCCTGTCATGCATGCGGCCGTCGGATACCGGGCGGCATGATCCGTTCCTGCACGGATTTCGCACGGCCGGGCAAGCGGCACGAACCTTGCTCGAACCGCCCGCCCTCCGCCCTCGCCGGGATCAACGAGCCAACGCCCGATAGAAGCGTCCGTGTGTCGATCCGAGTCTCCGAGTCGCGCTGAACACGTTACCCATTATCGTCATGGCCGGCGCGTCGGGCTGCCGCCTTTCGCGTATGCCGAGGACCTTTGCGCCGCGACTTTCGGCGGCGTGAAGGCATTGGGCTTCGTCCACGGCCTAGACCGCGGCTCGCATGCCATGCACCGTTGCTGGGGCCAGCTCGACCGAACTGCCGTGCTGCAAGCGCCGAGCTGACGGCCAGCCCGTCATCGGCGCATCGACGGCGGTTGTTGATCCGCGGGGGCGGCGGTCTGCTGCACGTCGGGTTTCGGTTTGCCTTTCAAGGTCTTGGACAGCCACCTGATCATGCGGTTTGGCCGCTTCGCGGGGGGCGAGGCCGTGGCCGGCGCCGGCGCTGCATCGGCCTGCGGCTTCGGGCGTTCCGGGCGCGCTTGCTTGCCGGTATCGGCGCTGTCGTGGCGGCCCGCGCGGCGCATGGCGTCCTCGATGTCGCGTTCGGATTCGGAACCGGATGCCACGCTCGACAGCGACGCCGTTGCGGAATAGAAATCGTCGTCCGACACCGCGTCATCCCCGGGGCCGATGTCGGGTGTTCCGCCTTGCGGCCCGCGCGGTGGCGTGCCGGCGGCGTTCCGCTGCGGTGAGGCGCCGGCCGTGGACGGTACGGGCTGGCCGACCGCATCGCCCGCGATCCGCCGTCCGCTGTCCTGCGCGTCGCGCGCGCCGGCATTCGCGCCGAGCGCATCCGCTGTCCGATCCTGATCGCGGTGCGTCTGGTGCAGCGCCTGGAAATGGTTGCCGAACAGCACGACGCCGACCGGGTCGTGCCCGGTCTTCGGGCTTGGCAACTGGACGGGGCCGTCGTCGGTCGGCAAGACCATCTGCAATTGCAGGCTGACCTGCTGGGTTTCGTTGATCATCTTGATCAGCGCGCCGGTGGCCGGCTCGTCGGCGTAGAGCATCCGGTCACCCGACAGGATCTCCGGATGCTGCAGGGCCAGTGCGGTGCGATACCGGGCCGCCTCGCGGGCCAGGGCCGGTTCGGAGGCCGCATCGTAGCGGCTGGTTGCATGCTGCAGCAGCGAGATGATCAGGCAGTCCATGCTGGTGGCGCCGCTGTTGGGCGCGGCTGCGATGCCGCGCGCCTCGAGCCACTGGTGCGTTGCGTCGGCACCTTGGCTGCCGACCAGCATGCGGCGCTGCTGCACCACGGCTTCGGCATGGGGATCGCCGGCAGGCCTGGGCTGGAAGACGGCGTCCGCGAGTGCGGCGGGCGCGGCGGGCGCGTCCGCGGGTGCTTCTCCGCCCAGCATCGGCACATCACTCAGCGCGTGTCGGGCCGCGGACGGGTCGAAGTCGCCGGGCACCCGGCCCAGAGCGGGCTGGCGTTGCTTCGGCTGGGCTTGGGCAACGGGCGTCGATCGACGGGGGGAGGCCGGTGGTTCCGCTTGCGGCACCGGTTGTGTGCCGGCGGGCGGGTGCTCGGGCGAGGGCTGCGGATCGGCCGGCTGTCCGGCCAGGCGGGTCAGGCGATCACGCACGTCGGCGCTCATGGCGTTGCCGCGATGGGCCGCGGCCCGGGTCATCGACAGCGGCACCTGCGCGATGCCCTGCGCGATCGGGCTTGCCACCGAGATGGCCAGGTTGTCGGCCACCATCTCCATCATGCGCATCTGGAACTTGGCCTTGGTCTGCAGCGGCGCGTTGTCGTACCGCCAGTTCAGGTAGCCGGTCGTCCCGCTCAGCTTGCCCGACGGCAGCGCTTTCCCGCCGATGGAGAGCTGGATTTCATCGGGGATGTCGCGCAGGTCTTCCAGCTGCCCGATCAGCTTGTCGAGAGCTTGGTCGATGTCGGGGGCGGCGTAGTCCGTATTGGGCGCCATCGGTTTGCCGGCGGGCAGCTCCAGCTTGAGCGCGACGTGGTCGTCCTGTTTGCGGGCAAGCGTCTTGACGGTCTTCCCCATGCGGGTCTTCTGGAAGCGGGCGCGCTCGGCCGCCACGTAGGGGGCCGTCACCGGCGCGCTGCCCTGGGCGAGGGTCCGTGCGTCGTTCTGGTCGCCGTATTGGGCCGGCATGGAGATCCCATGGCTTTCCGCGACGACTTTCTCGATGTTCAGGCCAAGGCTCGCCGCCGCGCCGCCGATGTTGACCAGACCGGCCAGCGCGGCGGGGCCGGCATTCGTCATGGTGTAGCGCTCGCGCTCGCCGATCGTCATCCGCTTGGCCAGTTCGGTGGCCTCGACCTGCTTGCGGCCGTCGCGGCTGAACAGATTCTGTGCGTCGGTGTCGCGGACGGCGGCCAGCGCTTGCGCGGCGCCGCGCAGGAGGGTGCGTGCCTGGTCGGGGTCTTTTTCCTGCAGCGCGCTTTTCATCTGTGATTGCGCCTGCTCGAAGCTGATCCAGTCGCGCAGGCAGGCCTTGACGTCGGCCAGCCTGCCGGCGTGGATCTGGCGGCGCGCGAACGCCTCCCGCGCGGATTCGCCGGGCGCGGCGCGCTCGGTTTCCGCGTTGAACTTGTGGACGGCTCCGATTGCGTTGCCGAGCTTGCCCAGCAGCAGGCGGCCCATGCTGTCGAAACGCATCCGCTCGGGCGTTTTCCACGCGTCGGCGACGGTCTTCGCGCTGAACCGCGCGCCATGCGCCTGCGAGAAGGTTTCCTCGATGGCCCGCGCTGCGTCATGGTCGTTGCCCGCGGCTTCCATCTCCTCCCGATGCTTGGCATAGCCGAGCCAGTTCTTCAAGGGGTCGAGATCGTGCTCGGTCGTGTCTTTCCGCGCGATCTCATCGAGCGTGGCGACGAGCTTGGGCTTGGCGTTCTTGCGGACTTCGGGCCGGTTCCAGATGCGCCGCTCGGCGATATAGGTCCGGTAGGCGGCGGCGCGCGCCTTCTGCTGCTTGGCGGCATTGCCGGCGAGCAGATCGAGGGATTTGGCGAGTGCCACGATCGCGCGCTTGGCCTTCGCTTCGCCGTCCTTGCTCGGCCCCGAGCTCAGCTGATAGCCGACATACAGCACCGCGGCCAGCGCGGCGGCGGCGGCGGTGACCCCCGTCGTCACCGTGGCCGATACCACCACCGGCGTGAGAATGCCGAGGATGGTGGCGGTCAGGTTGGCCGCGCCGGTGGCAACGCTGATGCCGAGAAAGCGCTTGTTGCCGTGATACTCGACCTTGGCGCTTTCGGACGCGGTCTTGTAGTCCGACTTGAGCTCGTTGCGCATGCAGAACCTGGCGAAGGCGATCTTCAGCGTCTCGCCCGCGGCTTGGATCGCGTGCTCCGCCTGCCCGGCCGCTTCCTGCCCCTGCCCGATCTTCCGGGTTGCCTGCTCGATGTCCGTCTTCGCCTGCGTGATGGCGGACTCTGCCAGCATGTGTTGGAACAGTGTCACCTTCGGCGCTGCAGGCGTAGCCTGCGCGGCAGCGAGGGCGTTTTGCGCCGCCTTGAGTGCCTCGCGTGCGGCCGCGATCGTTGCCTGCGCTTTGTCGTATGCGTTTTGTGCACCATCGAGCGCGGCCTGGGCTTTTTCCATCTGGCTCACGTTCGTTCTGATCTTGCGCAGGTCCCAGGCGAGCCGTCCGGTGGTGCGCAGCACGTTGGGGCCGGTTTTCGCGCTGGGCGTGGTGTCCGCCCTGCCGAGCGGCATCACCTCTTCCGTGCCGGCATTGCGGAACCGCAGATCGGCGGAATCGAATGCCAGCTGCGTCGTCAGCAGGGTCAGCAGCAGTTGTACGCCAGAGAGCGCGGTCTTCGCGGGCAGGTTCGCCGCCACCGCGTATTGCGCCGTGCTGACGGCGCCGCCCACCGCGGAGGCAATGCTCACCGGCTGGCGATGCAGGCCGCCCGTGCCCACCTTCTTGAAGCTCTCGAGCGTGGCGGCCACGTCGTTGTCTTCGATGCCGACGGCCTTGAGGAAGGTCTCGATCATCGCCTGGTAGTAGACCGACTCCGACGTCCCTTCGGGCAACAGCCGCCGCGTCTTCTGGTCTGCGGGGATGCTGTTCGCATGTGCGCGCTCGAAATTCAGCGCGGCCAGCCGGGCCAGGTCCGGAACCGAGGGTTGCCGCGCCTGCCCGGTGCGCCATTGCTCGCAGAGCTTGAGCGTCGCATGCTCATCCCAGTGATCGACGCTGATCGCGGGCTTGTGCGGCACGTGCTTGAGATGGGCCATCTGCTTGAGCCGGTCTTTCAGCGTGCCGCGGGCGGATCGCGGAGGGCGGGGCTGCGCGGGCGCGGCGGCGGGAGTCGGCTCGGGGCCGCTGGTGGGCGCGGCGGTGTCGGAGACTGGCGTGGCCGACGACGGCTTGTGTGCCGTCGGAATGAAGCAGTTTGAAAAACGCGGCATGGTCTGACGGCGAGACGTTGGGGGCCCAGGCAGGCTAGCGGACCCGGGAAGCCGGTGAGCGGGGACGGCGCGAAGCCCGGTGGCCGCGGGCGAACTCCGTTCCGCTGGTGCGCTCGGATGACGCACACCGCCGTCCGACGGCGGATGCCTCAGCGGACTCGGCGCGTGCGCATCGGCGTGGCCTGCCGTATCGCGTCCGGGGGCGATACGGTTCTGCGTCATCCGCTGTGCGATGACGCCTTGGCATCGGTACGGACAAGGGCGGCGCAGGGCAGCGGAACGGGTCAAGCCTGTCCGTGCAGCCGGCCTTGCGGCGACACGGCAAAGCCCAGCCAGCCCCGGGCCATGCGGGCAAGCGCGGGCAGACTGCCCACCATGACGCGGATGCCATCGGCGAGCAGGGCCCGGCGGCTGGCGCCGGCTGCGATGTCGCAGCGGCACAGCGCCCAGGTATAGCGCACCAGGTCGGAGGCCAGATAGCCTGTGGCCAGCACGAGCGCCAGCCGGCGCAGCCAGCGGCTCGGCGCGCCCCGCGCGGCAACCGCCAGCGCAACGTCGCAATGGTCGAGCTCTTCGCGCGCATGCCAGCGCCACAGGCGGCTCGGCTGGGAGCCGTCATCGACGAGCAGCGTGTCATGCTCGACGATCTCGCGCGAGACCAGCGCGGTCAGTTGCTCGAACGCCGCCGCCAGCGCGACCTGCATCGGCAGGCCGAGATCCGCGAGGCCGGCAGCCACGCACTCCGCCCGCCGGGCGACCGCCTCCGCGCCGGGCAGGCCGGCGATCAGCGCGGCGTTGTAGCGGGCATGCGCGCGCTGGTGCGCGCCTTCCTCGCGGATGAAGCGGTCGATCTCGTCGTGCAGCGCATCGTCGTGCGGGGTTGAGGCTTGCGCGCGCCACGCCTGCAGCGTCTCGATCAGGAAGGCTTCTCCCGCGGGCAGCAGCAGCGACAGCGCATCGAACAGGCGGCTGCGGACAGCCGTTCCGTTCCAGTAAGGGCGATCGCCGGCGGCGGATCGGGTTGCTTCAGGCATCATGGGCAGGGTGATCGGTGGGGTTGGGCGCAGCCGGGCTGGCGTCGGCCCGCAGCCATAGCCGCGGGCCTGCGCTCAGCCAGCGGCGCACGAATGCCGCATACGACATCGGCGCGGCGCTCGGGTCCGCGCGCAGCCGGCGCGGCGCCTCGAACCAGCGCAGCCCGGGGTGGCAGTGATGCACGCGGTGCAGCGTGCGATGCAGGGTCAGCCAGCCCAGCCCCAGCGGCAGCACGATGTCATGCGTGAGCGCTGCGGGCGCGCGCACGGACGCGGCGGGCGCGATGTCGACCTGGTAATGCTCGGCCTGCGTCAGCACGAAGTCGAACCATGCGAACAGCGCCAGCGGGATCGCGTAGCCGAAGAGCACGGCCCGCGGCGCGTGGCATGCCGCGAGGCCGATCAGCGCCGCGAAGGCCGCCATCCAGGCCAGCGCCGCCGCGCGCCGCAGCCGCTGCCCGGCCGGTACCATCGGCCAGCCGATCCGGTTGATGTGGAACGCCACCCAGGGCAGTTCGATCGGCGCGAGCAGCCAGATCCAGCGCGTGCGCCAGCTGAGCGCATACAGGCCGCCTTCCGGGTCGGCGTCGGTGCAGGTGGCGCGGTGATGCTGGTAGTGGAAAGACCGGTACGCCACGAAATTCACGCCGAACAGCGCCGCGCAGACCGTGCCGACGGTGTCATTGAGGCGGCGATTGCGCAGGAAGGTGCCGTGAACGCACAAGTGCTTCGCTTCCTGGCAGCCGCCCAGGAGCAGGGCCTGCGGCAGCGTCAGCAGCGCCGGCAGCCACGGCGTGTCCGCGCAGGCGATCAGCGCGGTATTGGCCACGACGCCGGCCAGGAACAGCAGGCTTGGCACATCGGCAAACCGGTCGGACAGGACACGGCCAGGCCTGCCAACCCGGGCGCGCGTGCTCACAGCAGTGCCGCCAGCGGGCGCGTCACACGCTGCACCGAGGCCAGCGGCAAGGCCGCCCACAGCGGCCCCAGCGTCGACAGGGGCACCGTGCCGCGCAGCAGCACCCCGTAGTCGAGCGAGCGCTCGTGCGGAAAGTACCCGGGCTTGATGGCGACGATCTTCGTGAAGCCGCGCGACCGGTAGTAGCGCAGCTGCGGATCGATGGGCTGGCCGGCCCGGCGCGCGCGCACGTAGGCTTCCACGGGGGTCTGCCGGCGGCTGCGCAGCCAGTTCCGCAGGCCGGGCACCGGCGAGCCGAGATAGATATGGCGCCACCCCCGCTTGAGCGCGTGCGGCCAGAAGAATCGCAGGATGGCGTCGACGCCGGCCTGGCTGCGGCTGCTCAGGCTGATGCCGAACAGCGACGTGCTGCTGCGCGGCGCCGGGGTCCGGACGCAGTCGCTCCAGGTCCGCACGTGGCGGTGGAAATCGTCCGCCACGGGCTTCATGAACAGCGAGGCGAGCATGCGACCCGAGGCCGGGCAGAACGCGCCCACCGCGAGGTCGGGGTGGGCATCGATGCGCGTCCCGAGATCGGCCCGCGAGGCCGCCTGGCGGGTATCCCATTTTTCATGTTCCAGTTCGAGCAGCGCGGAAAGGTCCCGATGGGTCAGCAGCCTGGCGTGGGCGGGCGGCTTGACGGCGGAGCGTGCATTGGCAGGGGCCGGGAAAAGGAGATCGCGATCCATGGGCAGCGGTTTGGGCGTGGCTGAACAGCCGTTGCGGATTCAGGGGCTAAACCGGGCGCCATTTCGCCAAATCTGCATGTCACCGCCATGACAAAAATCGGGATCGGATTATGTTTGGCTGATTCTCAAATCTATTTGAGAAATGAAATGAATAATGGAAGGCGGGGTGAATAATCGATTGGATGCGCTGCGTCAACGGTTGCCGAGCTGGACGGCTCAGTCAGGGGATGTGCGCATTAATCCGCTTTTATCGCCAGATATGCACCGAGGTGCATTGATGCGGTCAGCGTCGTACCGGCAAAAATCCGACCCAATTGGCAAATTTTTGTGCCGGGATCGCCACCTATTGGAGGTGTTCCGCATCGGGCGCCGCGTCCCTCTTCAGGTTTCCAGCGTCGTGCCGTAGACCCCGTATGAAAGTTTCTGATATCAGTGCTTACATTTTCTGAATGTACAAAGGGGGAATAATGCAAGCCATCATGCACTCGGTGCGGTTCAAGATTCTGTGTGCCTTCGGCGTGTGCATTGCGCTGCTGGCCATCAGCGGCATATTTGCCGTGCGCGGCTTGATGCGGCTCAACGGCAATATCACGGACGCCTATACCGGCAATACCATTCCCATCGCCCAATTGGCCGAAGTGCGGGCAACACAGCTCGACCTGCGCCTGCAAATGCGCCGCACGCAGGCGCTCAAGGACGATGCGGCCGAGGTCACGGCGGCGATCCAGGCCATCCGCACGGACGTGGAGCAGACCAACCGAGTCTGGAAGCAATACTTCCCGGACAGCATCACGAGCGACAAGGAACGCGAGGTCGCCACGAAGATCAACGACACGCTGCCCAAGTTCAATGACGCCGCGAACAAGGCGGTCGATGCGCTGCGGGCCGGCAATTTAGACGCCGCCGGGCAGATCATCAACGGCAACTCGGCCACCGGCACGTCGATCAGCGAATGGCTGGCACAGGATATCGAGATCAACCTGGAGCAGGCCAAGGACTTCATGACCGACAGCGCTGCAACGTATCAGCGCATCCTGCTGGTCACCATCGCGCTGGTCTGCGCGGGGATCGTGGTCGGCGGGGCCATGTCGTGGTATCTGCTGCGTGCGATTTCGCGCCCGCTGAGCCGCGCGGTCGATGTCGCCAACCACATCGCCGGCGGCACGCTCGAGAACGAGATCGTGATCGACTCGCAGGGCGAGTTCGGCGAGCTGCTCATCGCCCTGCGCAAGATGGACCGCCAACTGGCCGATACCGTGCGCGGCATCAAGGCCTCGGCCGAATCGGTGACGGTGGCTTCGCAGGAGATCGCGGCCGGCAACGTCGACCTGTCGGCGCGCACCGAGCAGCAGGCGGCCTCGCTGGAAGAGACCGCGTCGAGCATGACGCAGCTGACCGAGACGGTCAAACAGAACGCGGAAAACGCGGCCCAGGCCAATACGCTGGCCGCCAGCGCGAGCACCATGGCCCAGGCAGGCAACGATGCCGTGCAGGAGATGGTCGGCACGATCGACAAGATCAGCACCAGCTCCGGCAAGATCTCCGAGATCACCGGCCTGATCGAAGGCATCGCCTTCCAGACCAACATCCTCGCCCTCAACGCCGCGGTGGAAGCCGCGCGGGCGGGCGAGCAGGGCCGCGGCTTCGCCGTGGTGGCGAGCGAGGTGCGCACGCTGGCGCAGCGTTCGGCCGCGGCGGCCAAGGAGATCAAGGAACTGATCGGCTCGTCGGTCGCCGTGGTGCAGGAAGGCTCCAAGCAGGCGGTCGAGGTCGGGCAGAACATGGGCCAGGTGAAGGAGGCGATCCGCCGGGTCTCCGATATCGTCTCTGAAATCGCGGCGGCTTCGGCCGAGCAGAGCCGGGGCATCGAGCAGGTCAACCAGGCCGTCACGCAGATGGACGAGGTTACGCAGCAGAACGCGGCGCTGGTCGAGCAGGCGGCCGCGGCGGCGCAGTCGCTCGAAGAGCAGGCCACGAGCCTGCGCCGCGCGGTCTCGGTGTTCCGCCTGCCGGACGGCACGACGCGCACCGCGCTGGCCTGAGGCCGTTCACGCCGCGCGCCGGGGCAGGCGGGCCTGTGTGCCTCGTCTGCCCCGGCGCGCGGCGTTCGGGCGGCCGCTGATGCCGGTGTGCGCCGGCCGTCCAGGGGTTTCCGCGAATGGGCCGGCCATCACGCTCCGCCGTTCATCTCATGGCGCGTGGCACGCCTCCGGTGGGCCGGGCTGTCGCCGTCGAAGACCCATGTGGCGCCGATGCGGCGGCAGGGGTAAGCGAGGCTTCCGGCTGGCGGGCCGATGCGGCACACTGCGCCTTTCATCCGGTTTCGAGGGGTTCATGAAGCAAGCGATCGGCGGGTGCCTTCTCGCCAGCGTCCTGTGGCTGGCGGGCCTGCCGCAATCGCAGGCGCAGACCGTTCCCCGCGTCTGGGAGCAATGGCTCGCCACGGCCAGCGCGCGTCATCCGCAATGGAGCGGCCCGAGGTCCGGCCCGCGCGCGGTGACCGGCGTGACCGTCGCCGTGATCAGCGAAGACCTGCGCAACGGCGGCATCCTCGGCGTGACGAAAGGCATCAGGGAAGCTGCCGGCGCGATCGGCTGGGGCACGCGCCTGTACGACGCGGGCGGCACGCCGGCCGGCCGCGCCCGCGCCGTGGCCTCGGCGCTCGCGCTCCAGCCCGGCGGCGTCATCCTGGTCGGAGTCGATGCCCGCGAGATGCAGCCCCAACTGCAGCCGTTCGTAGAACGCGGGATCCCCATGGTCGGTTGGCATGTCAGCCCGTTCGCCGGCCCGATCCCGAGCAGCCCCGTCGCCGTCAACATCTCGACCGACCCGGTCGCGGTGGCGCGCGTCACGGCCATGGCAACCATCGCCCGCTCCGGTGGGCGCGCCGGCATCGTGGTCTTCACCGACAGCCATTTCCAGATCGCCAAGGCCAAGTCGGCGGCCATGGTGGAGGTGATCCGCGCCTGCCATGGATGCGAACTGCTCGAGGTCCGGGACGTTGCCATCTCCAGGAGCGCGGAACTGATGCCGGCCATCACGCGCGAACTGCTCGCCCGCTACGGCGACGACTGGACGGACACGCTGGCCATCAACGACATCTACTTCGACTACGCCGCGACTGAGCTGACCAAGGCCGGCCGGCCGGCCGCGAGCATGCGCATGCTGTCGGCGGGTGATGGCAGCGCTGCGGCCTTCACGCGCATCCGCGCGGGCACCTTCCAGGTCGGCACGGTCGCGGAGCCGCTGAGCCAGCAGGGCTGGCAACTGGTCGACGAGCTGAACCGGCTGCTCGCGCGTGCGCCGCTGTCGGGCTACGTGGCGCCCGTGCATCTGGTCAGCCAGGACAACATCGCCTTCGATGGCGGGCCGCAAGGCCAGTACGATCCCGACAACGGTTACCGGAATATCTACCGGCATATCTGGAAGCCCTGACGGCCGCTGCATCGGGGCCACCGCCGCCCGCCACGGGCATCGTCCGGATGCCTGATGGCGGTGCCGCATGCCGGCGTCTGCCCGGGCATGCATGAACCTGCCGGTCAACACGGCAGGGTCCATCGAGCCGCATGCGCGCATCACGTTGCGCACGGGCCATGACACGCGCCCGGTCCGGCTGGAAATCGAAGCCACCGGGGCGGGCATCGGCCTCACGCACCTCGGCCTCAATTCGAAAACGAGCAGGTTTTACGTTATCCAGCGTTTACTTAAAACGCGCTCGATTCATCCATCGACGGTGCACCATTTAAAAGCGCTTGGTCAATCGGATGCGAATGTTTGGTGCCTGAAACGTAGTGTTGCGTTGAGGATTTTTTGGAAATCAGCTGCGTTCTTGTGCATGAATGCATCGGGTTTGTGCATGGCACAATATTGTCCTATGGTCCATTCTCGTGCATCAGGAGGTGCCATGTTCAAAGCAGAAACCCTTTGCCTGCCGTGGGCGTGCATCAGCGCATGCCGACGGCTGGCGCCCGACGCCGGCTGGGACGCGATGGCCTGCGGGCCGTTGAAAAAAAGCGAACGCATGCATGTCCGCCTTTGTCATTTTTTCAGGAACTTATTGAGGGTGATATCGCCAAATATCCCTTTCCGTGACCATCCGGAAAGCCGAAGTGATCGGCATGCCGTTTTAAAAGGCCAGCCCGGCGATAACGGGTTCGAAAGCCAGCCCATTCATTGAAACAGGTTTCATCCGCTTTGCAAGCAACCTGCTCCACGCAATCGGCCAACGAACCCGGGTGAATTGATCCATGCAGTTGAGTTACAGCATTCTGAGTCTCTATATCGCGACCATTCTCGTCATCATCGCTGTGCCTGGCCCCGTGGTGCTGCAGGTGACGGGCGCTGGGCTGAGCGGTGGTCCATACCGGGCGCTGCGGACGGTTTTCGGCTCCAACGTCGGTTCTTTGCTGCTGATCCTGATGTCCACCCTGGTGATCAAGGGGCTGATGTCCGTCGATGCGTCCGTGCTGGTCGCCATCCGGGTGCTGGGGTGCCTGTACATCGGCTACGTGGGCTTCCAGCTGCTGCGGCAGCCGGCGCCCCGGCCTGCCATCGCAGGGGTGCCGAAGCCCCGGTCCGGCGGGTTCTCGAAGGGGTTCCTGACGAGCGTCTCGAATCCGCAGGACATCGTGTTCTTCGCATCGGTCTTTCCGCAATTCATGAGTGTGACCACGAACCCCAACCACAGCCTGTTTCTGCTGATGCTGCTCTGGATCGTCCTCGAGTTCCTGACGATGATGGCGATCTATGGCTTCATCAGCCGCGTCGCCCGGCCTGTCGCGCATCGCGGGCTGATGAAGGCCGCCGGTGCCGTGCAGATCGGGCTGGCCGGGATCGGGGGCGCATCGGCGGTCATCGAGTTGGTGGTGTGATGGCCGCTGTGCTGCCGCTGCTCGTGCCGACCACGCTGACCCGTGCCCTGCGGGCCGCGCATCCGCACGGTCCCGGGCGTCGGTCGGGCGCGTTTGCTGCATCGCTACGCGGTCGGGTCGGCTTGGTCGCGCGCAGCCTGCGTCCAGGCGTCCGAGATCGGCAGCGGCAGACCGATGAAGATCAGCTCGCGGTCGCTCACGGCCGCGGTGCGCGCGGTGGCCTGCAGGCCGAAGTTCAGGCCGGTGTCGGTCTGCTTGCTGTTGCCGTGCATGGTGAAGAGCGCAGCCGGCCGCCACGACGCCTCACTGGCCGCGATCTGTTCGACCGCCTGCAGGCACGCCTTGGCATCTTTCCCGCGCCCGCCGCGGTCGGCCATCCTGGCGGCCGCCATGTAGTCGTCCATGGCGAGCCGCTCCTGTTCGCCGAGCCGCCAGCGCATGTAGTGCGCCTGGTTGGGCCGGGCCATCTCCTGGATCTTGTCCAGGAAGTCGTCCAGCCGCTTCTTGCCGGGCCCGGCGTCGGCCTCGCCGTGCGCCGCGTACGCGCCCTGTTCGGCGCTGCACAGGGCTTCCCACTCCTTGCGGCGCGCCGGGTCGTTGGCGAATTTGATGAAGTCGTTGATGTTGCGCTCGCTCAGATCGCGGTAGGTGAAGGCTTCCGAGAGGCGGCCGCGCTCCATCAGCGTGCGGATGGTGGCGTTGAAGCCGCCGTTGCCCAGCATGTAGGTGGCCGAGGCGATCGGTACGCTGGGCACGCCCAGGCTGTTGGCGGCCCCGTCCGGCGTATCCGGCAGCGGTCCGGCCGGCAGCTGGACGCTGGCGGCCACGGTCACCGCATGCAGGTGAGCGGAGCCGCGATCCTCGCGCAGGATGGGCGCGATGCCGGATTTCTCCTGGCGCTGGCCGATGGTGAAGGGGTTCCAGGTGAAGCCGTAGCCGACCGAGCCGCCCGCGCGTACGGTCTGGCCATCCTGCGTCGTGACGCCCGCTCGGGCGGTGAGGGTGACCGAGGCGCCCATCTTGCTGTTGACCGAGGCGTAGTCCTCCCAGGCGACGGAGAGATTCTTCTGGTCGAAGTGGTGGACGGCGAAGTCCTCCCACAACGCCGACGGCGACAGGTGGCGCTTGTCCGGTCCGCAGGCCTCGAACATGTAGTCGACCATATCGCTCATCTGCTTGCGCATCGCGTCCGAGTTCATGGCGCTGCCGTCGTCCTTGCGCTGGGTGGTGAAGCGCAGCCGCACCCCGGTCGGGTTGGTGTGCTCCAGCCCGAACAGGGTGACGTTGCCCGAAATGCCGACGCCGGCCGAGAAGCTGTTTTCGTCCGCATCGGTCGGTGTCGTGTAACCGGCCGTCAGGCCTCCGCCGAGCTGTCCGACAACCTGGCGCTGGCGGCCGATGAAGATTTCGCCGCCGTGCGCGGTGGTCCCGATGTTGAACGCAGCGGAGCGCGCAACGGAACCCTGGGCATCGAACACCGGGGTCAGCGCGAACCCGCCCTTGAACCGCTTGACGAGGCTCGCCAGGTTGAGCGTCAGCGCGCCGGTATTGACGCCCAGCGCGCCGCCGTCGGTGAACGTCATGGCGTTGCCGACGTTGTGCTCGCCCGTGAAGTTCTTCAGGAACGCGCGCATGCTGTCGGCGGTCATGTCGACCGGCTTGTCCTTGCCCGGCTCGAGGATGTTGCGGGCGCGGCGCATGGCGCTGCTGAAGGCCGTTTCCTCGCCGGTTTCGGTGCGCTGGGGCATGGCCGCATCGCGTGCCCATGTTGCCAGCGTGGCATGGCTGAGCCGCGTACCGATCAGCCGCTCCAGCTGCTGCGGCAGCCTGCCGTCCGCCCTCACCACCGATTCGCCGATGGCCCGGTGCAGGCGCTCGGCAATGTCCACCATCGCATTGCCGTCCAGCGTATACCCCTGCGGGCGCTTGCTCTCGCTGGCGGCCGACCAATGCTCGAGGATGGCGCCGCGCAGGGCCACGGTGGGCACCTCGCCATACCGGCCGAGGCTGAATCTCGCCTCGCTGCTGCGTGTCTGCAGCCGGTCCTTGAGCGCGTCGATCGCGGTGCGCATGTGCTTGTCCAGCTCGACCTGGTCCGTCGGGACGTGCCTGGTGCCGGCCGCCAGCGAGCCGTACTTGCCCATCGCCAGCAGCGGCGACTTCTTGCGCGAGAAGGCGCGTTGCACATTGTTCGCCACCAGCCGCGCCGTCGCGGCGGTGGAGCGGGCCGGGTCCTGGCGCGCCTCATTGAGCGCGTTGCGCGTTTCCGCTCGCGACACATACTTGCGGAACTTGGCCAGGCGTTGCTGCGTCTGGCTCAGCAGACTGTGCTTGTCGTCGGTGAGGAAGCCTTGCCGCCAGGCGAACACGGCGCTCTTGTCGGCGCGGCTCAGCGCGTCATACGTATCGGCCGCGCGCAGGGCTTTGACCTCGGCGCGCAGCACCTTGCAGGCGAGGGTGTCATCGCGCGTGCCGGCCATCTTCTCGGCATGCCCGATGATGTCGGGCAGCAGGACCTGGGCCCCCTTGGTTTCCACCGAAACCTGCTCCGCGGCCTGCAGCACGAATTCCAGCGGCTCGCGCTTGGCCGGCTGCAGCGGCGGCATCACGGCCAGCAGCGCCTGCATGCCCACATCGCCGATGCCGGCCAGCCCCTGCGCGGCATGCATGGCATCGAGCATGGCATGTTCCACGGGCGTCTGGCGCGTGGGATGGATCGCGTTGGCGCTGGCGTTGCCGATACGGCGGGCGTGCTGGCCGGCGGGCTCCGCTTGCGCGGTGGCGGCATCCTCCGCGCCGGCATCGCTCGGCCGCGGCGACGCGGCGTCGCCCGTACCGTGCGCGGTCGGCAGGAATTCGCCGGCCTTCAGCGCGCGCAGCGCCGCGGTCGCACGGACCGTATCACCCCCGCACGCATTGACGAGCGCCTCGGCCAGCAGGACGTGCTGGGCGAACCCCCGCCCCGAAGCGGACTCCGTGGCCTGGGGCAGGCTGTCGAGCAGGGCGCCATGGAGCGCGCGCACGGCCGGCGCATGCAATGGCTGGCTGAGCAGTCGCGCAAGGTGGACCCGCATGCCCGCCTCCGAACTCATTGCCTCGGCAATCGATACCGACTGGCGGGCGACCTTGTCCTGGCCCAGGCCAAGGTGGCTGCGCATCGATTCCGCAATCGACGAGGATGGGTTGAAGGCCGCCTTGACGGTCGCGTCGATCTTGCGCTGGCGCGCTGCCGGCTGGGCCGGGCCGGTGGCGGGTACGCTCGGCAGGTCCTCGGGCCGCGTGCCGGCGGGAACGGGGCGCGATTGCAGCACCTCGGGCCTGGGCCGGGTCGCCGACATCGTGACCGGTTTGCCGACGGTGGTCTCCGTATGCAGGCCGAACACCGAGGTCTGGCTGCTGACGAAGTTCCTGTCCGCCGCCGTCTTCGCCTTGCCGACCAGTTTCTTGACCTTGCCGGTGAACTTGGCCAGGCCCGATTTGCCGGATTTCTGGGGCGCGGCTGGCTCAGCCGGGGAGGCGCCGCCAGCCGTGTCGCCTGCGTGCAATTCCGGAGCCTCGGCAAGGAAATCCCTCATGCTCCGGCGCACGCGCGTCGCGTCGCCCGTGCCGGAAGCCGAAGGCCCCGTCACCACCGGCCAGGAAGCGGATTGAGCCGTTTGGATTTCCGCGAGGCGCTGCAGCGCGCTGCCAGCCCTGCGCTGCTGGCGTGGCGTGTTTTCCGGGGCGGGCGCGCTGGTTGCGGATCCGGGTGAAAAATGATGGGCAGGCGCAACGGGCTGCGCAGGCCGGCGTCTAGTTATTGATATCAAGGCTGTCCCTCCTCTCATCATTGTTATGTCAACAACTTATGAGGGCGCCGTGGGTCGCTGCTCTTGACATGCGAAACATTGAGGACAGGTACGAAGTCAAGTGCACAAAGCGAATATGAGGCGCCGCGCATCATGCGTTTTTTGACGAAATGACCCGGCGGCTTGCACTGATTTGCATAATGAGCACGCGGGCCAGCAACGTTTACGCCCCGCAGCACGGCCGGCATTCCGGGCGTGAGACGGCTGCGGATGCGGTCCATGTATCGACGCGATGAGACGGCGGATCGGGATGGGGTTCCGGAATGGAGGGATGGGCCAACGCGAAGCCCCGGCGCTGTCGCGAGCCGGCAGGGCGATGCCGGAGGCCGGCCAGCGGACCGCATGCCGGACGGTCTTACCCGCGTTGCAACGCGGCCTTTGTTGGGGCCGGCCTTAGCGGCGCTGCATCCGGGGCACGCAGCCGTGGTGAGTGCACGCGCGTGCTCGGGGCAACCGGCTCAGGCCTCGGCGGGCAGGCGGATGCTCGCGGCTTGCCGTGAGCGCCGCTGATCGGTTGCACGCGCCTCTCTACGCCGGCGCCGGGCACGATGGATTGTTGTGCCCCGGGGTGGCTGCCGAGCTGTCGTGCCAGGGCCCCCAATTCCCGGCTGTGATACCGGTCGAGGCATTTCAGGAGGCCGAAGCGCCGTTCCCTGATGTCCGCGTCGGCCAGGAGATCGGCGTAGTTTCGTGCCAGCACCCGGACCGCATCCGGGTTCTTGCCATGTGGCAGATCGTCCGGTCAATGCTGCCGGCGTGCGAGGCGGCATCCTTGTCGTTGCGGTAGGCGGTGGCGATGCCGGTGGCCAGCGCGATGTCCGTGTCGTGCTGCGCATGGGGCCCGTGTTGCGTCACCGCAGGGCCGGGTTGCTGATGGTTTTCCGGACGTGGCTCCCGATGACCTGGGTAACTTCGGCGCCCGGGCCGCCAGCGGCATCGATCCGTGTCGCAGCCGCCCGGGCGACGACAAAGGAAGGTCGACGCATCGGCCCCTTACGCTCGAATGTCGTCGCGGCGAAGACTGCTGTCCCGGCACCTTGGACGGTTCCGGTTGCGCACCCGGCCGGTCAGGCCACTTCCGGCGCCTGGTGGATCGCCCAGCCGGTCAGGGTGCGATGCCGCCCCGCGACGATGCACGCGCAGGGGGAGGCCGCCGCGCCTGCATCGCAACCCTAGGCATCTGGCGGCCGGTCTCAAATGCGGCCTTTGCCTGCGCCGTCCCGCCGCCTCAGGTCACCAGCGCAGCCAGGTGCGCGCCGGAGCCGGCGGAAACCAGATGCGTGGCGTTCATCCATTCGACATGCGCGGGCAGGATCCAGGTCTGCGCCGGGGCGGCTTGCCCTGGCTGCGTATCGCGCTGCGCGATCACCGGATGACCGGCGAGATCGGTATGGGTCGCGTGGGGCTCCAGCGCCGGATCGTTGTGGTGGATGGTGAGCTGATAGCCGCGAGCATAAATCGTCTTGATCTCCACGCCCGTCTCTTCGCCGCACCGCAGCTTCTTGCGCAGCCGGTAGATGTGCTGCTCGATGGAGCGGCCTACCACGCTGGCATCCGTCCCCCACACCGCGGAAGCGATCTGCTGACGCGAAAGGAAGGTGCCTGGGGACGAGAACAGCAGCCATGCCGTGGCGAATTCCCGTGCCGTCAGGCGGATGGGCACGCCGTGAAGTTTGAGCGTGTGCGTGAGCCGGCAAAGCCGGTAGGGGCCGACCGTCACGTTCATGCTGACGGCGGGCAGGGTCTGTCCGGCATGGCGGAGCAGGCGCAGCACCCGTGCTCGCAGTTCGTCCGCAGAGAAATGCCCGACCAGCATGTCGTCAACGCCGGCGTCGAACACGCGCAGCATGTCTTCCCGCTCGGCAAACTGCCCGAACACCATGGTCGGCCAGCGCATGTCAGCATTGCATTGCCGCCACGACAACACCAGCTGACCGGCCGTGTGGAACTGCAGCGCGTCGATCATCAGCATCTGGAAGGTCTCCCCTCGCCGCGCGCGCAGCAGCGCCAGGGCATCGTCAAAGCGAACGCATTCGATATGCTCGCTCGCGAGCGCGGTGGCGATCAGCGCAAAGCTGGAGGGAGAGGACGTCAGCACGGCAAACTTCATGTTCTTTTCTCCATTGAGATCGCGAGTGATGGGGCGGGCCGGCCTGGAACGGTGCCGTTGGGGCGATCCAGACCGATGCCGATAATGTCCTGGGTATTTACATCTTGTGCGAATGGGGCTCGGAGATAAATGCCTTCTGTAATATTTCCTGATGAGCGGCAAGCGGAAAGCAATATAAGGCGCGCATAGTAGCGGCGACTTATCGAGACGGGAAGACTCTTCCTGTATTTCTGTGCATCATTATTCTTATATGTGTGTTAAGGTTGGCGAAGCGGCCGTGGTTGCTTGGTTTATTTGATATTAAGCACACACTTAATGGCAAGAAATCGGGTTTTGGGTGGGAGGGATAGCAATTGTGTCCGCAGGGTTTAATTGCGGCACATTGTGGTTTGCGTCTAAATAAAATGTCGTCGATTTGACGGAAAATTATCGTGATGTGTTAGTTGGAAACCGCGATTCGTTATTCGTTTTTCGCGGTAAAGTCGACACGATGTGGGATGATTCCGTTTCACGGACGGAGTCGGGGGCGGCGTTCAGGGGAGGGTCATGCGGATGACGTGCGGCCGGCCGTCGGCGCAGTGCGCGTGCGTCGAGGCTCGGGGGCGTCCGCGGTACGGCAGGACGGCCCGATGGCCGGTGTGCCGTCAGGTGGTGGCGGATGGGCTCGCGCCGGCGGCTTTCGTGTGGCAAAGCCTGGGCCGGACTGCCGCGGCGCACTGTGGAGAGCGTCAGGCCGCTTTCAATGCAACCAGGGGGGGGGGGCGGGTCGGAGGTTCGGCTCAGGGGCGCAGCGGACCGGGCGAGAGAATGGCGAGTGGCGTCAGTCGGGTTTGGGCTGCGTGCCCAATGTGCCTCCTGCGCTTGCGCCATCGGGACTCGGCTCCGGCTTGCGCTCATGCCAGACGCGGCGCGGGGCCGCGGCGCCGGCCATTGCGCGGAACCATGCCGCTTCCTGATGCTGTCGCGGCATGTCGTCCGGGGCTGCCGGCTCGCCGGTGAATGCGTCCGGCCAGTCGCTGGCGAGCCGGATCGCCTGACTCACGATCGGCGACACGGCAGTCTTGGCTGTTTCGCAGGATTCGACAAAGCGCTTCCAGTAGTCGATCGCCGGTCCTCCCAGATCGCCCTTGCTCGCGCTCGTCATCAGATAGGCCAACCGCTGAGGCGAGACACCTTCGCGGTCCTTGAACACGCTCGCCAGCGATTTGGCGCTGTCGGGATTGGTCACGAACACCAGCGCTTTGACCTTGGCGCCATCCGGCAGGGTGACCGGTCTGACGGCGCTGCTGTACATCAGGTTGGAGCGCGGCTTCTTGGGGGAGGGCGGCCTTGCCGGACCGGCGAGCCCGGCCGTTCCCGCCGGTGGGGTCGCCGGCACGGGGTGGATCAGGTCATTCTCGTCCAGTAGTTCCCGGCGGATGACACGGGCGAGCAGCTCTTCTGCGTTGCCGACCGGCAGCTTCAGGATGACCCCGTCCATGGCGCTTCCCTCGCTTTGGCTCAGGCCCGCCACGACACCGGGGTGTTGATGGTGGCCCCGATACCGGGTGCTCATCACGAAATCCAGGGCGTGATTGTCCAGCGAGGCCGGGACCCAGTCTTTTCCTTCGCGGACTTCATCCTGGCTGCGCTTGCCGAGTTCATGGAAATTCTTGTAGCGCAGCGACAGATAACCGAACACCGGTACGTAGTTGAGTCCCTTGCTTTGCACATCTTCGTAAAGGTCGTGCAGATCCTTCCCCAACTTCTCGACAACCGTTTCAGGAATGCCCGCCAGTTCCTCCGGTTTCAGGCGGGACAGCGGGTTCCAGTTCCCGGCGGCGCTCGGGACGGCGCTGGCGTGCACGGCGCGTTGCGGTACAGGCGCGAGCCGGCTGCCGAGCGTTTCGTTGGGCTTCGAAATGGCCGTCAGGCTGCGGTCGGCCAGCGGGAGAAGCGGTGCATGGGCGCGTCTCGGCGGCGAGCCGTTTTTCTTTCTGGGGGGCGCCGAGCTTCCATTGCTCAGGTCCGACCGTGCAACCGTCTTGGAGATGGCATTTGTCGAGATTCTTTCCATGGCTGGCACCGTCGATCGGGAAAGCGCGATTAAATCAATCCGCCACGATTCGGAAGCTCGATGGCGGCGAAAGCGGCGGCCCGGTGACGAAGTCACGAACGGCGCGGGCGAATATCGATATGTGTTTTTCGCGGTTTCTCGAAATGCCATTCCAGCTGCAATGGGATGGGCGCGAGGCCGCCTGCGAGCGGGCTTGACGGCTGGCCTCAGCGCGTTACGATGCGGCCCTGGCGGTCTCGTTTCGATGCATCGGATGCGTGCTGTTGCAGAGTATTTACGAAAATCTGCATTCAATATCTTTCAGGGGAACTCAAAACAGATTCCCGCTAGCATGATCGATCGAATGACAACACACGCCATGCAACGCATGACTTCTTATCGCGAGACTGCAACCACACACAACACGCTTTCTTCAAAAACCGACTGGGCCACTTTGCAGCGTACCCGCAATGTGAAGCGACATCTGTGGACGTCGCGCCCCTGGCGCAAATCCGTCGCAGGCCATTCCTACCTGCGCGCCGATGGCTACATCACCCGCATCGAAGCGGGATCGGCGGCGTGGCGCTTCGAAGTGCGGGCAATCGGGGCAACGGAGATCTGCCGCTGCGGCGACGGCTTCCGCTCCGTCGAGGCGGCCCGTCTGGCGGCATTTGATGCCATCACCGATCTGCTGCTGAAGCAGGCGGGCAGGCCTGCCAGCCTGTAACGCCAGTTACGCTTCATCGTCGGTATCCCGCAGTGAATCCGGTTGCGCTCGCCTGAGCGGCGGAACCCCGCATGGCGGGCCGGATTCCACCACCTTTCCGGACGAACGCGTGCGCTGCCGTCGACTTTCCCTACCGTGAGCCGAGGGTTGCCGCGCGCTGCTGCGGTCTCCTGTCGCCCGTCCGGTGCCCCATTCTTTCTGATTTGCCCGTGCCAATGACGGCGGATTGATGTGTTTTCATTTTTTCAATATTTTCCATAATTTGATTTTTATTTGATATTTTTTTCAAAAAGAGCGCTATGTATCGCTTTGGGGATTCCCCTCTAAAGCGTGGTTACATCAGGCCTTGCGTCACTGAAATAATGCGTGCCGGCAGAACATTGCGTTCTGCTTATTTCCCTTCAGGGTGTAGGCGGGTTCCGCGTCTACACCCTTTTTCTTTCAAGCTTCCCTAGGTATCACGCCCTTCTTCACACGCGAGAAGCCCGCGAGGGGCGGCGCGTGGCACGGGCTGCAAGCTCCTGCGTGCCGTCCGTTCAGTCTGACTTCCGTAAGCCAGACTTTTAAGAAATCGAATTCTGTATCGAATTGACGCTGCGCGTGCGAATAACGCACCCAACTGTAAAACGTATCCACTCCGAAGTAGGGAAACGAAATGAGCATAAAGCCGCCTGCCGGTATTGAAGCGTCACCAATTGCGGCCATACACTTTGCCACTCCCGACGAAGCGGTTGTGCAAGGCAACAATGCAACCGGATTCGATGGACGCGTTTCATCCAGGAGTCTTCAGGACGCATTCATGTTCGTAAGCATTCCGAATATCCGAAAAGCAGTCGTGTCGTTGAGCGTGGTGCCGTTGCTGGCCGCATGCGCATTTGCCCCGGGCATGCGGTTCGATCCGCAGCGCCCGCTGGATCCGGCCGACAACGCGTCGGTACCGAAGATCACGCCCATTACGCCCGATCTTGTGCGGGCCGGGCAGACGCAGGCACAGGTGCAGGCGTCGCACGAGAATGCCGATGTCGGGCCGTTGCTGGCAAAGGCAACGCCGTATCGCATCGGCACGGGCGACATCCTGTCGATCGTGGTCTGGGATCACCCCGAACTGGTGTTCCCGACGCAGACCTATTCGATCGGGTCCACATACGATCTTGCCAGCTTTGGCGGGGCACCCAGCGTGTCCGGCTATGTGGTCAGCACCGGTGGCGACATCCAGTTCCCCTATGCCGGCGTCATCAAGGTTGCAGGCAAGACCCAGAACGAAGTCCGCGACGAGATCTCGCGTGGCATTGCCCGGGTGGTGAAGGACCCGCAGGTCACGGTGCGGGTGCTGGCCTACCGCAGCCAGCGGGTCTACGTGGATGGCGAGGTCAAGACCCCCGGCCAGCAGAGCATCGACGACGTGCCGATGACCCTGGTCGAGGCGCTGAACCGCGCCGGCGGCATCAACACCACCACCGGGGACAACAGCCGGATCCGGCTGACCCGCGGCGGCAAGCAATGGACGCTGAGCATGCCCGCGCTGATGCAGCAGGGCATCGACCCGGCCAACATTCTGCTGCGCGGCGGCGACATCGTCCGCGTGGAGCAGCGCGAGGACAGCAAGGTCTTCGTGACCGGCGAAGTGGTCAGACCGTCGACCGTGCTGCCGCGCAACGGCAGGCTGACGCTGAGCGAAGCGCTGGGCGAGGCCGGGGGCGTCAGCCCGGTGTCGTCCGATCCGCGCAATGTCTACGTGATCCGCCGGGCCGCGGAGGGCGAGCCCCAGGTCTACCACCTGGATGCCAAGTCGCCCGTGGCGCTGGCGCTGGCCGAAGGCTTCGAGCTGAAACCGAAGGACGTGGTGTACGTGGATGCCGGCAGCCTGGTGCGCTGGAGCCGTGTGATCAACCTCTTGGTGCCGACCGCAACCCCGCTGATCGGGGCGGCCGCTGTCGCGAAATGATCAAGACCATTCTTGTCGTGTGTATCGGCAACATCTGCCGCAGTCCGATGGCGCAGGCGCTGCTGCGGCAGTCGCTGCCGGGCGTGAGCGTCATCTCGGCGGGCATCGGCGCGCTGTCGGGCTACCCGGCCGATCCGAGCGCCGTCGAGGTGATGGCCCACCACGGCATTGATATCTCCGAGCACCGCGCGCAGCAGCTCACCGGTTCGCTGGTCAGCCGTGCCGACCTGATCCTGGTGATGGACGGTGCGCAGAAGCAAGAGATCCAATCGCGCCACCCCGCCAAGACCGGCAGCGTGTTCCGGTTGGGCGAGATGGAGCAGTTCGATATCGCGGACCCGTACCGCAAGCAGCTGACCGCCTTCGAAGAGGCGCTCGAAATGATCCAGCGCGGTGTCGACGCCTGGGTGCCCCGCATACGGGCACTCGGTTGATCGAGTCCGGTTGATTGAACGCACGGAATACGACCCTGATGACGCAGAACCTCTCTCAGCCGCCAGCCGTCAACGCACCGGAAAGCGAGCTCGACCTCGTTCGCTACCTGGACGTTCTGGTGGCCAATCGCTGGCTGATCGCGGGCATTGCCGCGGTTGTCATGCTGCTCGGCGCGACCTATGCCTTCCTGGCTCGCCCGGTCTACGAGGCCGATGTCCTGGTGCAGGTGGAAGACAATCCCAACAGCGCCAAGAGCCTGCTGGGCGATGTGTCGAGCCTGTTCGATGTGAAGACCGATGCCAACGCCGAGATCGAGATCCTGCGATCGCGCATGGTGGTGGGCAAGGCGGTCGACAATCTGCATCTCTACATCACGGCCAAGCCGCACTACTTTCCGCTGATCGGCGCGTGGGTTGCCAGCCGGGCGAAGCAACTGTCCGAGCCCGGGCTGTTCGGCCTGGGCGGCTATACCTGGGGCACGGAGCTGATCGACGTGGACGGCTTCGATGTGCCGGAGGCGCTCGAGGGCCAGCCGTTCAAGCTGACCGCGCTGGGCAACGGGCGCTACCGGCTGGAAAACAAGAGCCTGGATACGCCCATCGAGGGCGTGGTCGGCGAGCCGCTCGAGGCGAAGCAGAGCGTCGGGACGATCCAGCTGCTGGTCAATACGCTGGCCGCCAAGGCCGGCGCCGCCTTCGAGCTGCAGCGCGACTCGCGGCTCAAGACGCTGGAGATGCTGCAGGACAAGCTCAAGATCTCCGAGAAGGGCAAGCAAAGCGGCATCATCGGCGCTTCGCTGGAAGGCAAGAATCCCGCGCTGACCGCTGCGATCATGAACCAGATCGCCACCGAGTACGTGGCCCAGAACATCAAGCGCAAGGCCGAAGAGGCGGAACGCTCGCTGGTCTTCCTGGATGGCCTGCTGCCGCAGCTCAAGCTGCAGCTCGAGCGCGCGGAAATGAAGTACAACGAGATGCGCAATCTGCGCGGGACCTTCGACCTGAGCGAAGAGGGCAAGGCGTTCCTGCAGGAGAGCGTGACCACCGAGACCAGCCTGCAGGAGCTCAAGCAGAAGCGCGCCGAGCTGCTGACCCGCTTTACCGCGAGCCATCCGGGCGTGCAGGCCATCGATCAGCAGATCGCGGTGATGAGCGGGAAGGTCGGGGCCATGACGCGCCGGCTCAAGTCGCTGCCCAACATCGAGCAGGACACCGTGCGGCTGATGCGCGACGTCCAGGTCGACAACGATCTTTACGTGAGCTTGCTCAACGACATGCAGCAGCTCAAGCTGGTCAAGGCCGGCAAGGTGGGCAACGTGCGCCTGGTCGACGGCGCCGCGGTGCCGGAAGAGCCGGTGAAGCCCAAGAAGCTGACGGTGACGGCGCTGGCCGGCGTGCTGGGGGTGGTGCTGGGCGTGGTGGCGGCGTTCGTGCGCAATACGCTGTTCGGCGGCATCACTGACCCGCAGGACATCGAGGAGCACACCGGGCTGAGCGTCTATGCCACCGTGCCGCTGTCGGATGTGCAGATCGACCTGAGCAGCCAGCTGACGACGCACAAGCGCGGCCAGTACCTGCTGGCCAGACGGGTGCCTGACGACCCGTCGATCGAAAGCCTGCGCAGTCTGCGCACCGCGCTGCAGTTCGCGATGCAGGACTCGGGCAACAACCTGGTGGTGCTGACCGGGCCGACCCCGGGGGTGGGCAAGTCCTTCGTGTCCGCCAACCTGGCCGCGGTCATCGCGACCGGCGGCAAGCGGGTCCTGCTGGTGGACGCCGACATGCGCAAGGGCTACCTGCACCAGTATTTCGGCAAGGACCGCAAGCCCGGCCTGCTGGATCTGCTGGCGGGCGACCGCTCGATCGAGCAGGTGGTGCATCGCGAGGTCGTCCCCGGGCTGGACTTCATCGCGACGGGCCTGTTCCCGCACAACCCGTCCGAGCTGCTGCTCAATCCGCGCATGGTCGAGCTGATGGATACCTTCCGCGCGCAGTACGACCTGGTGCTGATCGATACGCCGCCGGTGCTGGCCGTGACCGATACCGCCATCCTGGCCGCGCGCGCCGGAACGGTGCTGATGGTCACCCGCTTCGAGCGCAGCACGCTGGGCGAGATCCGCGAGACGATCAAGCAGCTTCAGCACGCCAATGTCGAGGTCCGGGGCGTGGTGTTCAACGCGCTCGACCCCAATACCTATCGCTATGGATACGGCTCGCGTTACGGGCGCTACCGCTACGTGCAGTACGGGTACACGAGCAAGCCATCGGCGGAGGCCGAGGCCGAATCCGCGTAGCGGCTGCAGCGCGGCGAACCGATCGCCGCCAGGGATTGCGAATCAGGAGGGGAATGGCGGTTGACAGCCGCCGGTTGAAGTCGCCGCCGCAGCGCTGCCCACATCGGGCAGCGCTGCTGGTGTGTGAGTTCAGTCACGCATCCGTACCGCAGAACGATGGGCCGGAGGCAAGGAGAGTCGCGCCGCGCGCGGGCCGATCCGGGCCGCGGCCGGCGCAAGCGCGGAGTCGGTGGATCACACTATGAAAAAAGTCCTGGTTGTATTCGGTACGCGGCCGGAAGCCATCAAGATGGCGCCGCTGGTCAAGGCGCTGCAGGCCGATACGTCGATGCAGTGCGGTGTGTGCGTGACGGCCCAGCACCGGGAGATGCTCGACCAGGTGCTGCGCCTGTTCGACATCCGCCCGGACTATGACCTCAACGTCATGAAGCCGGGACAGGACCTGTACGAGCTCACCAGCAATATCCTGACGGGCGTGAAGTCCGTGCTGGAGTCGTTCGCGCCCGATCTGGTGTTGGTGCACGGCGATACCAGCACGACGCTGGCGACCACGCTCGCCGCCTACTACAAGCAGGTGCCGGTCGGGCATATCGAGGCCGGCCTGCGGACCGGCAACCTCTACTCGCCCTGGCCGGAGGAGGCCAACCGCAAGGTCACCGGGTCGTTGGCGGCCCTGCACTTCGCGCCCACCGAGCGCTCGCGCCGCAACCTGCTCAATGAAGGCGTGCCGGCCGACGCGGTGGTCGTGACCGGCAACACCGTCATCGACGCGCTACTGTCGGTGCGGCAGCGCCTGCAGACCGACACCGCCCTGTGCCGGCATACCGCCAGCCTGATCCCGTATCGCATCGGCGAGCGCCGCATCGTGCTGGTGACCGGCCACCGGCGCGAGAGCTTCGGTGACGGCTTCGAGCGCATCTGCGAGGCCCTGGCCAGCATCGCGCGTGCGCATCCGGATGTCGACATCGTCTATCCCGTGCACCTGAATCCCAATGTGCGCGAGCCGGTGGGCCGCCTGCTCAAGGGCATCGACAACATCCACCTGATCGAGCCGCTGGACTACCTGCCGTTCGTCTACCTGATGGACAAGGCCCACATCATCCTGACCGATTCGGGCGGCATCCAGGAGGAAGCGCCGTCGCTGGGCAAGCCCGTGCTGGTCATGCGCGACACCACCGAGCGGCCCGAGGCCGTCGAGGCCGGCACCGTCAGGCTGGTCGGCACCTCGGTCGATGCGCTGGTCGACAGCGCGACCACGCTGCTGAACGACGACTCCGCCTACGAGGCCATGAGCCGCGCACACAACCCTTACGGCGATGGTGCTGCCAGTGCGCGCATCACCCGCGCCATCCAAGCTTATTTCGCCTGATTCCGCCTGAACCGAGAGCAACCGACATGGATAGAGCAATCGATATCGACTTCCGCACCATCTCCGTGGTGGGCCTGGGATACATCGGCCTGCCGACCGCGACGGTGCTCGCCTCGCGCCAGCGCGAGGTGATCGGCGTGGACATCAACCAGCACGCCGTGGACACCATCAACCAGGGCCGCATCCACATCGTCGAGCCGGACCTCGACATGCTGGTGCGCGCGGCGGTCTCGCAGGGCTACCTGCGCGCCACCACCGAGCCCGAGCCGGCGGACGCCTTCCTGATCGCGGTGCCGACCCCGTTTCTGGACAACAAGCAGCCCGACCTGTCGTACATCGAGGCCGCGGCCAGGGCCATCGCGCCGGTGCTCAAGCGCGGTGACCTGGTGGTGCTGGAATCCACTTCGCCGGTGGGCGCCACCGAGCAGCTCTCGGACTGGCTCTCGGCGCAGCGGCCGGACCTGTCGTTCCCGCATCAGCAGGGCGAAGAGTCCGATATCCGCGTGGCGCATTGCCCGGAGCGCGTGCTGCCGGGGCATGTGTTGCGCGAGCTGGTCGAGAACGACCGCATCATCGGCGGCATGACGCCCAAGTGCAGCGAAGCGGCGCAACGGCTGTACGAGCTGTTCGTGCGCGGCCGCTGCATCGTGACCGATGCGCGCACGGCCGAGATGTGCAAGCTGACGGAGAACGCATTCCGCGACGTCAACATTGCCTTCGCCAATGAGCTGTCGATGATCTGTGATGAGATCGGCGTCAACGTGTGGGAGCTGATCAGCGTGGCGAACCGCCATCCGCGCGTCAACATCCTGCAGCCGGGCCCCGGCGTAGGCGGGCATTGCATCGCCGTCGACCCCTGGTTCATTGTCGATGCGGCGCCGGAGAGCGCGCGCCTGATCCGCACCGCGCGCGAGGTCAACGATGCCAAGCCGCACTATGTGCTGGACCGCGTCAAGCAGGCGGCGCGCCGGTTCAAGGAGCCGGTCATCGCGTGCTTCGGCCTGTCGTTCAAGGCCAATATCGACGATCTGCGCGAGAGTCCGGCGATCGAAATCGTGCAGACCATGGTGCAGCAGCAGCTGGGCACGGTGCTGGTGGTCGAGCCGCATATCAAGGTGCTGCCGGCTGCGCTGCAGGGTGTCGAACTGCTGAACGCGGAGGCCGCGCTCAGCCGCGCGGACATCGTCGTGCTGCTGGTGGACCACCAGCAGTTCCGCAAGCTGGATACGGACCGGCTGCAGTCGCGCGTGGTCATCGACACGCGCGGCATGTGGTCGGCCAAACGCATTGCCGCCTGAGCCACGGACTCCATGCAGAAGACCGCTCCGCGCCCGCCGTCCGCGCGCATCTCGTTTCTCAGTGCCTCCGTGCTGGGGCTGGGCGCAGCGGTCGCGAGCCGGGGCGCGGTCTTCCTGGCCAACATCATGCTCGCGCATTCGCTCACCGTGCATGATTTCGGCCTGTTTTCGTATGCCTACGTGACCGCGCTGAATCTGGGCCTGTTCCTGGCGACGGGCGTCTCGCAGGCCGCCGGCCACGTGCTTCCTCTGACCGAGGATCCCGAACGCAGGCGCAGGCAGCTGTGCGCTTTCATCGTGCTGCTCGTCGCGCTCATTGCCGTCGCGGCGACGGCGCTGTATCTGTCGGCCACGTCGATCTCGATCGCGGCGTTCGGATCGGCGCAGGGCGGCGAGGCGCTGAGGATGGCCGCCATCGTCCTGATCGCGACCGCGTTCACGCAGGCGCTGCAGGCCTTTCTGTACGCGATGCACGAGCACCGCGCCAGCGCTTCGGTTTCCATCGGCGCGGCGCTGCTGCTGCTGGCGATGCTGTGGACGATGGGGCCGATCCGGCAGCCGGTGGTGGCGCTCGTCATCTTTCTGGCGATCAACGCGGGCGCGGCCGCGAGCCAGCTGGTGATCCTGGGGCGCACGACGCAGAATCAGCGCGGCCCGTGGCGGACCGGGCGCCAGGAGCTGCGGCTTGCCTTCAAGCATGCGCTGCCGTCGGTGCTGACGACCTCGATGGGGGCACCGGTCCACTGGATCTGCCTGTCCATGCTCGCGGCGATGACCGACGGCGCGCACCAGCTCGCGCTGTTCTCGGTGGCGTTCCAGTGGTACATCGCCATCACCTTCATCCCGGCAACGCTGGGGAATCTGGCCCTCCCGTTCCTTGCCCGGAATACGGGCGCGACGGAGGCCATGGTCCGGCAGCGGTTCCGATCGGCGCTGCTGTTCGGCGGCGGGCTGTCGTTGGCGCTGGGGTGCATGGCGTTCCTGCTGGCCGGGCAGATCTTTGCGTGGCTTTATCCAGCCGCGTACGGCAGCGCTGCGGCCAGCATGCGCTCGCTGGCGGTGGCGGCCGCGCTGTGCGGGATCAGCGTGCTGCTGCAGCAGCGGATCGCGGCGGCAGGCAAGTTCTGGCGCAATTTCGCAATGGCGGCCGTGTACTCGGTCATCTACGTTGCCGCGGCCTACCTGGCGCTGCGTCTCGGGTACGGCGCCCCGTCGATCGGCCTGGCCATGTCGGCCGCCTATTGCTGCCTGATCCTGTTCCAGACGCTGACGCTGCAATCCGACAGCGGTGCCGCCATCCGGCTCGGACGAAGTTTCTCCTGACCGGACCGGCCGCCCGAGCGAGCGAAACCCTCTGCCGTCAGCACCTGCCTGACAACCCGAAACCCTGATCGATGCAATGAAGTACAGCGCGCCTATTCGACTGAATACCCTCGGTGCGATCGCGTCCCAGCATGGGGTGCTGGTCGTCATCGGCATGCTGCTGGTCGTGCCGATGGCCTTTCCGCTGCTCCCCATCATCGCGACGTACTGCGCCGCGATCTTCGTGATCCTGCTTCCGCTCGGGCGGCTGCAGCACGTGCTGGCCACGGCTTCGTCGGTGGCGTTCGCGTGGCTGCTGACCCTGCGCAATCCGTCCAAGGGCCTGGTGGAGGCCGGCCTGGGCGACGACGCATTGCACTACATGAATGCGTTCTACGAGTTCCAGCAGGCCTACTGCTGCGGCCCGCTGGATGTTCTCAAGACGGGCATCCGGAGCGCCGGCGGCGGCGAGCCGGTCTTCTGGTTCCTCTCGTATTCCGTGGCCAAGCTGTTCGATACGCCGCTGCTGGTCTGGGCGGTCCTGATCTTCATCTCGCTGATGCTGGCCTGGTTTGCGATCTACCGCTGCAGCGAACGGTTTGCCTATGTCGTGTTCGTGTCCTACCTGTCGACCATCACGCTGTATGCCCTGCAGGGTTCGGCCATCCGGCAGGCGGTCGCGGCCGGCCTGGTGATGATCGCGCTGGATCTGCTGATCCGCAGGAAGCTGGTGTCGGCGGCCGGCGTCGGCCTGATCGCGGCGGGCACGCACAGCAGTGCCGCCGTGGTGCTGCTGGCCTGCGCTGTCGTGGTGCTGTTCCTGTCCAGGGATTACGGGATGCTCGCGCGGCGATCGTCCGGGCTGGGCCGCGTGGGCCGGCTGATCGTGCTGCTGGCGCTGGCGGCGGCGGGGGCGGTCTTCGGGTCGGCGGAATTCGTTATGTCGAAGATCCAGGCGCGCTTGTCGGAGAGCCAGACCGGATCGGCCTGGGAGCTCCAGCTCGCGGTCGAAGCCGTGCTGGCATGCCTGTTCGCGTGGCTGCTCAGGATCAAGCTGCCGCGCGAAGAAAAAATGGCCTTTCTGCTTTTCGTCGTGGTTTGCTTTTCGACAAGCCTTTTCGCACCGGCGGTGGGCGCGAGACTGTTTCGGTATACCTATTGTTTTTACATTGTCTATTTATGCGCGTTCTTCTTTGCTCGGCAGGGCGAAAGCCTGGGGCAGAAGAAGACGCTGGCATCACTGTTGTTGCTGGCTTCCTTTGGGTGGGCCATTTTCATCGTGAGTGCCAGATACCAGGGGCTGTTTGTTTCCGGTGGCGTCATCGACCACTTCCTGGCCGGTCCGTTTTTTTAAAGCAACCGATCTCCGCTCGACGAAGAAGCGGAGGTTCCGGAAACAGACGATTGCATTGTTCAAGGTAAGCCCATGAGTCTATTGATCAATCTCATTCCCCTGGAGGCTGGCGGCGGCCTGCAGAATGCGTGCAGCTTTCTGCTGGCCGCGCCGCTCGGCCGCGATTGCGAGGTGCATGCGCGCCGGTTGAAGTCCATCCAGTCGGCATTGGCCAAGCGCGAGATTCCGCTCAGAGCCATTCCGCACGGCGCGATGTACCGGCTGCGCGCGGAGTGGGGCATCGCCCGCAAGGGCGACGGCAAGCAGGTGTGCTTCACGCTGTTCGGGCCGCCGCCTGTGTTCAGCAAGGGGCGCCTGATCAATGTGGTCGGCTGCGCCTACGCGAACCTGTTCTATCCGGAGCTCGACTTCTGGAGCAACCACAAGGGGCTGGCCCGGCTGAAGAAGACGGTGATCGACTGGTACCGGAGATGGGGCATCGCCCGCGCCGACTACTGGATCTTCGAGACGGACGCCATTGCGCGGCGGGCGATCGAGCGGTTCTCGTTTCCGCCCGATCGCGTGTTCGTGGTGCGCATGGCGCCCAGCCGGCTGGTGCTGGAATCGGTGACGACGCGCACCTTTCCGGAACTGCCGCCGGATCGCTTCCTGACGCTCTATCTGGCGGGGCCGCATCCCAACAAGCGGATCGGCGCGCTGATCGACGTTGCCTTGGCGCTGCATGCACGGGCGGATACCCGCTTCTGCTTCGTCCTGACCCTGCCGCCCGACGCCCCGCAGACGCGGCTGCTGATGGAGCGCATTGCCCGCTACGGCCTGGAGCGCTATTTCGTCAACGTGGGCACGGTCAAGCCGGAGCACGCCGGTGCGCTGATCCGGCGCTGCCACGCCATGTGCAACCTGGCGCGGCTGGAAAGCTTCAGCAGCAACTTCGTTGAGGCCTGGGCGATGCGCAAGCCGCTGCTGGTCACGGATGCGGACTGGTCCAGGGCCTCGTGCGCGGACGGCGCGGTCTATGTGCATCCGGAGCGGCCGCAGACCATCGTCGCGGCCCTGCAGCGGCTGCACGAGGACAAGGATTTCTATGCGTCGCTCGTCGCGCGCGGCGCCGGCGTGCTGGACACCTACCCGTCGGCCGAACAGAAGGCGGAGCACTACCTGGAGATCATCCGCCGCCGGGATCTGACGAGCTACCGCGGGCCCTCGGTCTGGCGCAAGCGGGCGGCGCAGCCATGAAGTATTTCGCCGTGGTGGTGTTCGAGTCGGTCATGCGGCTGCTGTTTGCGCTGCCGCGCTTCCGCCTGGCCAATGCGCTCAAGAGCGGCTTCCTGCGGCTGTGCGGCGCGAGCATCGGCCGGCGGGTGGTGTTTTATCCGGGCGTCTGGATCTGCACCGGCCGCAATCTGCGCGTCGGCGATCACGTGGATTTCGCGCTGGACGTGCTGGTGACCTCCGACGGCGGCGTGCGCATCGGCGACCGCACGCTGATCGGGTACCGCTCCCAGATCCTGTCGAGCAACCACGCGATCCCGGCGGGGCGCGGCCGCATCTTCGGGGCCGGCCATGTCCGCAAGCCGGTGGAGATCGGCACGGACGTATGGATCGGCGCGAACTGCGTGATTCTCCCCGGCGTGACCATCGGGGACGGCGCGGTGGTGGCCGCCGGCAGCATCGTCACCAAGGATGTGCCTGCTTATAGCGTGGTCGGCGGGTGTCCGGCCACACCCATCAAGATGAGGGACTAGTCATGCGACAAATTCTGCAGGATCTCGGCTCGGGCACGACCAATATCATGGAGGCCCCGTGCGTGGCGGCCAGTCCGGGCACGATCGTTTCCACGACGCGGGCCACGCTGATCTCCGCCGGCACCGAACGCATGCTGGTGGACTTCGGCCGCGCCTCGCTGCTGGCCAAGGCGCGGCAGCAGCCGGAAAAGGTCAAGATGGTGCTCAACAAGATTGCCACCGATGGCCTGTCCACCACGCTCAGCGCGGTCCGCGCGAAGCTGAACCAGCCGATTCCGCTGGGCTACTGCAACGTCGGCACGGTGCACGCCGTGGGGGCGGGCGTGGAGGGTTTCAAGGTCGGCGACCGGGTCGTGTCGAACGGCTCGCACGCCGATGTGGTGCGCGTGCCCCGCAATCTCTGTGCGCGCATTCCGGACGAGGTCGACGACGAATCCGCCGTCTTCACCGTCGTCGCGGCCATCGGGCTGCAGGGCATCCGCCTGGCCGAACCCACGCTGGGCGAGGCCTTCGTCGTGACCGGCGTGGGCCTGATCGGCCTGCTGGCCGTGCAACTGCTGCGTGCCCACGGCTGCCGCGTGCTGGCCATCGATTTCGACTCGGAGAAGCTGAAGCTGGCCGCGCAGTTCGGGGCGGAAACCTGCAATCCGGGCCTGCGCGAGGATCCGGTCGCGGCCGGGCTGGCGTTCAGCCGCGGACGGGGCGTGGACGGCGTCATCATCACGGCATCCACCGCGTCGAGCGAGCCGGTGACCCAGGCCGCGCAGATGTGCCGCAAGCGCGGCCGCATCGTGCTGGTGGGCGTGACGGGGCTGGAGCTGAATCGGGCGGACTTCTACGAGAAGGAGCTGTCGTTCCAGGTGTCGTGCTCGTACGGGCCGGGCCGCTACGACCCGACGTATGAGGAGCAGGGCCGGGACTATCCGCTGGGCTTCGTGCGCTGGACCGAGCAGCGCAATTTCGAGGCGGTGCTCGACATGCTGGCCGACCGCCGACTCGACGTGCGCCCGCTGATCACGCACCGCATTCCCTTCGACGAGGCGCCGCGCGCGTATGACCTGCTGAGCAGCGACAAGTCCGCGCTGGGCATCGTGCTGGAGTACAAGGCGCCGCCACCGAGCACGTTCGCGCGCCGGCTGGCGCTGATCGATGCGCCGCCGGTGTTCGATGCCGCGCAGCCGGTCTGTGCCTTCATCGGCGCCGGCAACTACGCCTCGCGGGTGCTGATGCCGGCGTTCAGGAAGGCCGGCGCGCAGCTGCACAGCGTGGTGACCTCCGGTGGCGTGAGCGGCGTCATCCACGGCAAGCCGCAGGGCTTTTCCGAGGCTTCGACGGATGTCGACGAGGTGCTGCGCGACCCGAGCGTCAACCTGATCGCCGTGGCCACCCGCCACAGCTCGCACGCTTCCCTGGTGATCAAGGCACTGCGCGCGCAGAAGCATGTGTTCGTCGAAAAGCCATTGGCGCTGACGCTGGAAGAGGTCACCGAGGTGAGATCCGCCTACACGTCGGCGCATGCGACCGGCCATGCCGCGCACCTGATGGTGGGCTTCAACCGGCGCTTCGCCCCGCAGGTGGCCAAGATGAAGGCGCTGCTGTCGCAGTTGAACGAACCGAAGTCGTTCATCATGACCATGAATGCCGGGGCCATTCCGGCCCAGCACTGGACGCAGGACCTCGCCAGCGGCGGCGGCCGCATTATCGGCGAGGCCTGCCACTTCATCGATCTGATGCGCTTCCTGGCGGATTCGGAGATCGTCTCGGTGCAGGCACGGCGCATGGGCGACCATGAAGCGGTGGCGGTGACCGAAGACAAGGCGAGCATCACGCTGGGCTTCGCCGACGGCTCGTTCGGGACCATCCACTATTTCGCGAACGGCAGCAGTGCCTTCCCGAAGGAGCGCGTGGAGGTGTTCTGCGGGGGCCGCGTGCTGCAGCTGGACAACTTCCGCAAGCTCCGGGGGTACGGCTGGCCGGGCTTCCGCGCCATGAACCTGTGGCGGCAGGACAAGGGGCAGGATGCCTGCGCCGCGGCATTCCTGCGCGCGCTCGAGGGGGGCGCCGCGACGCCCATTCCGTCCGCCGAGATCTTCGAGGTGGCGCGCATCAGCGTCCTGGCAGCCAAGCAGCTGCGTGAACAATGAAGCGCCCCCCGTTTGTCCTGGCACGCACCGCGTTCGCGCTCGGCTTGCCGAGCCTGGCGCGGGCCCTGCGCTATCGCATCGGCGTGAAGCTCGGCCTCAATCCGGTGCGCCGGCTGCGGGCCGAGATCCCCGCCGGCGCCTTCTTCTCCGAGAGCCGGATCAAGGCCGCGCCCGAGGGGCTGGTCGGCCATGCCGTGGAAGAGACCGTCGCGGTGCGCTATTTCGGCTGGTACCAGCCCGCGCAGCACGCGGAGCCGGACTGGCACCGCAATCCGTTCAACGGCGCGCGGGTCAACGAGCCCTCGCAGCCATGGTGGCAGATCGCCGATTTCGACCCCGCCGTGGGCGACATCAAGGCGATTTGGGAGGCGTCGCGCTTCGACTGGGTCCTGGTCCTGGCGCAGCAGGCGGTGCGCGGCCGGCCCCAGGCCATGACCCAGCTCAATGCGTGGCTGACGTCCTGGGCGCGGGCCAATCCGCCGTATCTCGGTCCCAACTGGAAGTGCGGGCAGGAAGCGGCGATCCGCGTCATGCACCTGGCGATGGCCGCGCTGGTGCTGGGGCAGCACTTCTCGGCGGCGCCCGCGCTGATGGCGCTGGTCCGCACGCACCTGCAGCGCATCGCGCCGACCCTGGGCTACGCCATCGCCCAGGACAATAACCACGGCACTTCGGAGGCTGCCGCGCTGTTCATCGGCGGGAGCTGGCTGGCGGCGCAGGGCGACCCGGACGGCCGCCGGTGGCACCAGGCCGGCAGCCACTGGCTGGAGAACCGGGCGCGCAAGCTGATCGCCGACGACGGCAGCTTCAGCCAGCATTCGGTCATGTATCACCGGCTCATGCTCGATACCTATTCCATGGCCGAAGTGTGGCGCCGGCACTGGAGTCTGCCGGCGTTTTCCGCGCAATTGCAGGCCCGGCTGGGGGGGGCGAGCAACTGGCTGTACCAGATGATCGACCGCACCACCGGCGATGCGCCCAATCTCGGCGCCAACGACGGCGCGCGCCTGCTGCCGCTGACCGCCACCGATCACCGCGACTTCCGCCCCTCGGTCCAGCTTGCCTGCGCGCTGTTCCAGCGTGCCGACGCCTTCGGCTGGGATGGCGAGTGGAGCGATGCCCTGCGCTGGCTCGGCGTGCCGCGCCCCGAGCAGCGCGTGCCGCCGGCGCGCTCGACTCACATGGAGGCGGGCGGTTACGGGCTGCTGCGCTACGGCCGCGCCTTCGCGCTGTTCAACCTGCCGCACCATCGCCATCGTCCGAGTCAGGCGGATGCCCTGCATGTCGATTTCTGGCTCGGCGGCAAGAACCTGCTGCGCGATGCCGGCAGCTTCAGCTACGCGAGCGCGGAATCGGCCGGCTACTTCAGCGGCACCGCGAGCCACAACACGGTGCAGTTCGATCAGCGCGATCAGATGCCGCGCCTGAGCCGCTTCCTGTTCGGTGCCTGGCTCAAGGCACGCGATGTGGAGCCGGTCAAGCAGACGGCCGATGGCGTGACGTGCGCCGCGGGCTATCGCGACTGGCAGGGGGCCTCGCACCACCGCGCGCTCACGCTCGGCCGCAAGAGCCTGCGCGTGGTGGATCGCGTGGGCGGCTTCCGGCGCAGTGCGGTGCTGCGGTGGCGGCTGTGTCCGGGGGCACAGCTGTCGGGCAACGTCGTGCAGAGCGAGGCGGGCAACCTCACGGTCACGGCCGATGTGCCGATCCGGCGCATCGAGCTGACCAGCGGACGGGAGTCCCGCTACTACCTCCAGACGGAGCCGATTCCCGTGCTGGAGGTCGAGCTGGATCGTCCGGGCACGCTCACCACAGAGTTTCAATTCCTGCCATGAGAGTCCTCTATTTCCATCAGCATTTCTGCACGCCGCGCGGTGCCGCCGGCATCCGCTCCTACGAAATGGCGCGCCGGCTGGTGCATCACGGCCATGCGGTCACCATGGTGTGCGGTAGCTATGCCGGGGGCCATACCGGCCTGAGCGGGGATTTCCAGCGCGGGCGCCGGGAGGGCATGGTCGACGGCATCCGCGTGATCGAGTTCGATCTCGCGTATTCCAATGCCGACGGCTTCATGAAGCGGTCGGCCATGTTTCTTCGCTTCGCGCTGCGCAGCATCGGCCTGGCGCTGACCGAGCCCTATGACGTCCTGTTCGCGACCACCACGCCGCTGACGGCGGGCATTCCCGGCATCTTCGCGCGCTGGCTGCGCGGCAAGCCGTTCGTGTTCGAAGTGCGGGACCTGTGGCCGGAACTGCCGCGCGCCATGGGCGTGATCCGTAACCGCGCGGTGCTGCGGGCGCTGGACTGGCTGGAGTGGGCTTCCTACCGCTCCGCCAATCGGCTGATCGGCCTGTCGCCCGGCATCGTCGAAGGCATTGCCAGGCGCGGCGTGCCGCACGAGCGTATCGCCAGCGTGCCGAACGGCTGCGACCTGGGCATCTTCTCCAGCCCCGCCGAGCCGTGGCGGCCGGAGGGCGTGGACGCCGGCCACCTGATGGCCGTGTTCGCCGGTACGCACGGCGTGGCCAACGGGCTCGATGCCGTGCTCGATGCGGCGGCGGTGCTCAAGCAGCGCCGCCGCGACGATATCCGCCTGGTCCTGATCGGCCAGGGGAAATGCAAGCCGGCCCTGGTCGCGCGGGGGCGCAGCCTGGCGCTCGACAACGTGGTGTTCCACGACCCGGTCAACAAGGCACGGATGGCCGGCCTGCTGGCCTCGGCGGACCTGGGCCTGCAGATCCTCGCCGATGTGCCGGCGTTCTACTACGGCACTTCGCCCAACAAGTTCTTCGACTACATCGCCGCGGGCCTGCCGGTCTTGAACAACTATCCGGGCTGGCTGGCGGAGCTGATCACCGGACACGGCTGCGGCTTCGCGGTGCCGCCGGGCGATCCGGCCGCATTCGCCGACGCACTGGAGCAGGCCGCGGACCATCGCGATCGCCTCGCGGAAATGGGCGCGCAAGCCCAAGCGCTGGCCGCCAGCCAGTTCGACCGCGAGCGCCTGGCCGACCGCTTCGTCGAATGGCTGGCGGGCGCGCTCGACGGCAAGCACGTCCAGGTGAGGACCAGCGATGCGGGCTGACGTTCGGCTGCTGTCTTGCAGGGGGGAAAGGCCATGCTGAAGCGGATCTTCGATATCGTGGTGGCGAGCCTGGTGCTGGTGCTGCTCGCGCCGGTGCTGGTGGTGGTCTATTGGCGGGTGCGCACGCGCCTCGGGTCGCCGGCCCTGTTCACGCAGCTGCGCCCCGGCCGGGCGGGGCGTCCGTTCCGCATGATCAAGTTCCGCACCATGACGGACGCGCGCGCCGCGGACGGCACGCTGCTGTCCGACGCCGAGCGCCTGACCCCGCTGGGCCAGATGCTGCGCGCGAGCAGCCTCGACGAGCTTCCCGAGCTCTGGAACGTCATCCGCGGCGACATGAGCCTGGTCGGCCCGCGTCCGCTGCTGATGGACTACCTGCCGCTCTACACGCCCTCGCAGGCGCGGCGGCACGAGGTGCGCCCGGGTATCACCGGCTGGGCGCAGGTCAACGGGCGCAATGCGCTGTCGTGGGAACAGAAGTTCGCGCTCGATGTCTGGTACGTGGATCACCGCTCGTTCTGGCTGGACCTGAGGATCCTGGGCATGACGGTGCGCAAGGTGCTCCGGCGTGACGGCATCAGCGCGGCGGGGGAGGCGACCATGACAAAGTTTACCGGCAGTGATGAAGTTCAACGCAGAGGATGAGCAATGACATTGATCGGGGTCTACGGAGCCAGCGGATTCGGCAGAGAGGTGATGCCGCTGGTGCGGGAGCAGATGCGTGCAGCGGGGCAGCCGTGCGAGGTCGTCTTCGTCGATGACGGCGCGGACGGCAGCGGCAGCAACGGGCACCGCGTGCTGACCTATCCGCAGTTCCTGGCCGAGCCCGCCGCCGACAAGCGGCTGTGTTTTGCGATCGCCAACAGCCAGGTCCGCGAAAAGCTGGCAACGCGTGCCGTCGGCGACGGCATCGCGTGCATGGAGGTGCGCGGGGCCAACGCCGTCGTGCTGGACGCCGTGGAAATCGGCGCCGGCGCGGTGCTCTGTCCGTTCGTGACGCTGACCAGCAATATCCGGATTGGCAAACACTTCCACGCCAACATCTATGCGTACGTGGCGCACGATTGCGTGATCGGCGACTACGTCACGTTCGCGCCCGGGGCCAAGTGCAACGGCAACGTCGTCATCGAGGACCACGCCTATGTCGGCACGGGCGCGGTGCTCAAGCAGGGCAAGCCGGGCGCGCCGCTGGTCATCGGCAAGGGGGCCGTGGTCGGCATGGGCGCGGTGGTGACCCGCGATGTGCCCGCCGGCGCGACGGTCGTCGGCAATCCCGCGCGCTCTCTCGTCAAATAGCAACAGGAGTCATGCCGATGCTCGATACCGGATTCTCCCCCTGGCCCAGCTTCAGTCCCGAGGAAGCCGCGGCGGTCGGCGCCGTGCTGGCCTCCAACCGCGTCAACTACTGGACCGGCAATGCGTGCCGTGCCTTCGAGCGCGAATTCGCCGAATGGGTGGGCGCGGCGCACGCGGTGGCGCTGGCCAACGGAACGCTGGCGCTGGATGTCGCCCTCAAGGCGCTGGAGATCGGCCCCGGCGACGAGGTGGTCGTCACGCCGCGGACGTTCCTGGCGTCGGCGTCCAGCATTGTGCTGGCGGGCGCGACGCCGATCTTCGCCGACGTGGACCCTGACAGCCAGAACATCACCGCCGACACCATCCGGGCGGTGCTGACGCCGCGTACCAAGGCCGTGATCTGCGTGCATCTCGCCGGCTGGCCCTGCGACATGGACCCCATTATGGCGCTCGCGCGCACGCACGGCCTGGCGGTGATCGAAGACTGCGCCCAGGCGCACGGCGCGCTCTACAAGGGGCGCGCCGTCGGCACCATCGGCGATGTCGGCGCCTGGTCGTTCTGCCAGGACAAGATCATGACCACCGGGGGCGAGGGCGGCATGGTGACCACCAACCGCCGCGACCTGTGGGAGCGGATGTGGTCATACAAGGATCACGGCAAATCGTGGGAAGCCGTCTATGAGCGCAAGCACCCGGTCGGCTTCCGCTGGGTGCACGAGTCGTTCGGCACCAACTGGCGGATGATGGAAATGCAGGCCGCCATCGGCCGCATCCAGCTCGAGCGCATGCCCGAGTGGAGCCGCCTGCGCCGGGCCAATGCATCGGTGCTCGCCGAGGCGCTGTCGACGTGCGCCTCGGTGCGGGTGCCCCGGCCGCCGTCCGACATCAGCCACGCCTGGTACAAGTTCTACGCCTTCGTCGAGCCGCAGCACCTCGAGCCGGGGTGGACGCGCGACCGCATCCTGGCCGAGATCAATGCTGCCGGCGTGCCCTGCTATGCGGGAACGTGCTCGGAGGTCTACCTGGAAAAGGCGTTCGAGCATACCGGCTGGCGCCCCGAGCGGCGGCTGCCCGTCGCGCAGCGGCTCGGTGAGACGAGCCTGATGTGGCTGGTGCATCCGACGCTGACCGAAGCGGAGATGGCCCGCGCGGCGGAGGTGTCCCGCTCCGTCCTGACGATGGCGGCGCGGAGGGCCGCGGCGTGACCCCGCCTGCGGGACGAACGCCCGGTGGGGCAGGCCCCGCCGGGCGGCCTGGGTCTCGCGTGACCCAGGATGGCGACGGCGCGTGACTGCGGCACTCTGTTCACGCATCGTCGCCTTCGGCGACAGCACCGGGATGCTCCCGCTGGCCGCCGTGATCGGCCTGATCCTGTTCGGGGCCGGATACCGCTTGCGCGCACTGGCCTGGCTGGCCAGTTTCGGCGCGGGCGTGCTGCTGATCCTGGTCGGCAAGATGGCGTTCGATCTCGGCGGGCTCCATCTCTCCGCGCTCGGCCTCTACAGCGTCAGCGGCCATGCCATGCTGACGACGGCGGTCTATCCCATGCTGCTGATGCTGCTCGGCGCCTCCCTCGGGGAGCGTGCCGCCCGTTATGGCGCGGCACTGGGCTTCGTGCTGGCGGCTGCGTTGGCCACGACCTTGATCGCCTGCGACTACCATACGCTCGTCGAAACCCTGATCGGCGGCGCCATCGGCCTGTTCATTGCCTGGTACAACCTGCGCGTCCCGGTCCGGCTTGAGTTGCGCCGGCTGGGCGGGCTTCTGCTCGTGATGCTGCCGCTCTGCCTGGCCGTGCCGGCGATCCTGCATGGACGGGCCCGGCCGATCAAGGAAGCGATGTGGCAGGGGCTCGCCCACCGGTTGGGCGCAACCTACTCGTACCGGCGCGACATTGAGACCGATCCGCTGAGTGGCCGGCAGCAGATCAAGCTGATCGAGCGGAGAAAATCCTGGTAGCGCGGCGCGAAAAAAAGGCCAGCATTGAACTGCACCCCAAAAGTTGGACATCTGTTCAACCTTTGGGGTGTTTTTCATGGCGAAGTATGAAGAGGCGTTCAAGCGCCAAGTAGTTCAGGAGTATTTGAGGGGGGCCGTTGGGACCGCAGGGCTGAGCCAGAAGTACGGGATAGGCCGTTCTGTGATCCGGCGCTGGATCAACGCGTGGCAGCGCCATGGGAAATCCGGACTACGCAAGAAGCATGAAGCGTATAGCGCCGAGTTCAAGCTGACGGTGCTGCAGCGCATGTGGCGCGACGAGTTGTCCTATCAGCAAGTCAGCGCTGTGTTCGATTTGCGTGAGGCTGGCGGCGTCAGCCGCTGGGACCGCCAGTATCATGAGGGCGGTTTCGACGCCCTACAGCCGCGCCGCAAAGGCGGGGCACCCATCATGTCCCAGTCCAAGCAAGATCCCCAACCCGCTGCGCAGCCGGCTCAAGACGAGCGCTCGCGCGAGGATTTGCTCAAAGAGAACGAGTGTTTGCGCGCGGAGGTGGCGTACCTAAAAAAGTTAGATGCCCTGCTGCGTGCCAAACAGCAGCAGGCACCAAAGAAAAAGCGCAAGTCGTGAGTGCGCTGCGTGAGCGGCATTCATTGTCGAGCTTGCTCAAGGCCGCGAATCTCGCACGCAGCACGTACTACTACCAGATGGCGACAAGCCAGGCAGAGGATCGTCACGGCGCGCTCAAGGAGCGCATTCAGCACATCTATGCCCAGCACAAGGGCCGATATGGCTACCGCCGGATCACGGCGACGCTCCGTCGGGCAGGGACGTTGGTGAATCACAAGACCGTACAGCGATTGATGTCGGCGCTACAGTTGAAGTCACTCGTGCGGCCGAAGAAATACCGCTCTTACCGCGGGCAAGTCGGGCGGGTTGCTCCCAATCTGCTACAGCGCGAGTTTGAGGCGAGCAAGCCGAACGAGAAGTGGGTAACGGACGTGACGGAGTTCAACGTCGGCGGCAAAAAGCTGTACCTGTCGCCCGTCCTGGACCTGTACAACGGAGAGATCGTCGCCTGGCAAACCAGTGAACGACCTGATTACACGCTGATCCGGGAGATGCTCGACAAGGCGTTGCGCAAGCTGCGCCCGTGCGAGACGCCGATGCTGCATTCGGATCAAGGCTGGCCGTATCAAATGGCAGCGTATCGTCGCAAACTGGCCGCGCGAGGCCTGCGCCAGAGCATGTCCCGCAAAGGCAACTGCCTAGACAATGCGGCAATGGAAAGCTTCTTCGGCACACTCAAGTCAGAGTGCTTCCGGTTAGAGCGCTTCGCGGACATCGACCAACTGCGACGCGCCATTGCCGAATACATCCGGTACTACAATCACGAGCGCATCAAGATCAAGCTAAAAGGGCTGAGCCCTGTGCAATACAGGACTCAGCCCTTGGCCGCCTAAATTACCCGTCCAACTTTACGGGGTCAGTTCACATCAGCTGGCCTCTGCGGTGGCGGTATCCAGCGCGGCTTGCGCATCGCCGCGCCCGAGCATATTGAAGGGGCGGGGCAGCGGCAGCAGCGGGCGCTCCGCTGGTACGGCCACCGGCTTGCGGCCATCCAGCGAGGAATACGGCGCGTATTCGGGCACGATGGCCTGCACCTGTTCGCGGATCCGCAGCGCGTCGCCGCTTTCGCACGCGGCGAACAACCCGGTCAGCAAACGTTTCAATTCCGGCTCGAGAACGAAATGCTCGTGCGAACACATGATGCGCGGGTGCGTGCTGGGCGTGACGTCGGTGCCGATCAGCAGCTCTTCGTAGAGCTTCTCGCCGGGGCGCAGGCCGACAACCTTGATCTCGATGTCGCCGCCCGGATTGTCGGCGGTCTTCTCCTGCAGGCCCGACATTTCGACCATGGCGCGGGCCAGGTCGGCGATCCGTACAGGCTTGCCCATGTCCAGCACGAACACTTCGCCGCCTTCGGCCATGGCCCCGGCCTGGATGACCAGCTGGGCGGCCTCCGGAATCAGCATGAAGTAGCGGACGGCTTCGGCATGCGTCACCGTGATCGGGCCGCCGCGCTCGATCTGGCGCCGGAACAGCGGCACCACCGAGCCGGACGAGCCCAGCACGTTGCCGAAGCGCACCATGGCGAAGGTGGTGCGGGTATTCGCCCGCGCGGCGGCGGCCTGGAAGACCAGTTCGGACATGCGCTTGCTGGCGCCCATGATGTTGGTCGGCCGCACCGCCTTGTCGGTGGACACCAGCACGCAGGTCTGCACGCCATACGTGCTCGAGACCTCGGCTACCGTGAGCGCACCCAGCACATTGTTGCGGATGCCCTCGGCCATGTTCGATTCCACCAGCGGAACGTGCTTGTACGCCGCCGCGTGGTAGACCGTATCGACGCCGTGATCGCTCACCGCGGCAGTGACCGCCTTCACATCGCAGACCGAGCCGATATGTGCCGCCAGTTGCAGGTCGGGGAAGCTCTGGCGCAGTTCCTGCTCGATCGTGTACAGCGCGAATTCGGAATGATCGAGCATCACCAGCTTGCGCGGGCGCTGGGTGGCGATCTGGCGGCAAATCTCGCTGCCGATGGAGCCGCCGGCGCCCGTCACCAAGACCACCCGCCTATAGATGCACTTGGAGAAGAGCGCCTTGTTGGGCGGAACGGGGTCGCGTCCGAGCAGATCCTCGATGCGGATCTCGCGGATCGACTGCGCCGTGATCCGTCCATCCACCAACTCGAGCAGGGTCGGCAGCGTACGCACCTTGACCGGAAACCGGCGCAGGCTCTCGAGCACCTTGCGGCGGCTCTCCGGTGAGGCGGACGGAATGGCCAGCACGATCTCATCGAGGCACAGCCTGCCGATCTGCTCGGTGATCCTGTCCACGCCATAGACCGGCAGGCCACCGACGGTGGTGTTGTTGAGCGTGCCGTCGTGATCGAAGAAGCAAAGCACCTTGTGGCCCGCACTCGCGTGCATCGCCTGCGCCAGCTGGGCGCCCGCTTCACCGGCGCCGAGGATGGCCAGGCGCGTCAGGTTGCCCCGGTTCTTGTGGTACAGCGACGTGCGCAGCAGCGTGCGCGCCAGGAAGCGCGAAATCACCACGTACGAGAACGCGATGAACCAGTAGATCAGCAGCCCCGTTCGGGGCAGGTATTCCTGCTGGATGGAAAGGGAAACGAAATAGGTGAGCGCGATCAGGGTGGCCAGGCTGATGCCGGACAGCCACAGCACCTTGATATCGATGTAGCGCACCACGGTGCGATAGAGGCCGCTCAGATACAGCACCGGAATGGTCAGCGCGGCGATGGTGAGCGGCGGCAACGCGCCGTACTGGATCAGCAGTTCCGCGTCGCCTCGTCGCAGCAGCAGCGCCAGCGAAAAGCACAGCGGCAGGACGATCACGTCGGTCGCCACCATCAGAAGCACTTTGCTCCGGCGTGGCAATACCAGCAAGCGGCGAATGAGTGTGGAGGTCATTTTTTATGCCCCATTTCCAATAGCGGCATCATCAAGTCATCGGCAGGCGTGCCGAATCAATCAAACCGAGAGAGAAAGGAAAGCGCTGGCATAAAGGGCGGTGTCTAAAAGAAACCTGCTGCTTCTTCACGCTGGCCAACCTCCGATTCATGTGCATTGATAATGTGTTCGCCAGTACGCCGTCGGTACCCTGCGGGAGAAGGGAAAACGCAAATGTCAATGAATCCCCTCTAAATTGGGGATTCGTTTTTGTTTGTAGAAAATACTCAGGCCAATGAAGCTGGAATGGCTGGATAGCCGGGAAATACTCGTCAAATCTGCTGCTGCGCAGCATTTCGTAAGAATTGATGCAGTATTCCTGAGGTTTAGGCCATTCTTTGGTGTTGGCACCCTCTTCTATGTGCTAGCGGCTCCCCCCGAGGGGGCGAGGCCGGCTGCGCAACATTACACACTCGCCGTGATATTAAAAAATCTTGATTCTCTTTTAGCGGGATTTCAGGCGGTTTTTGTGGAAAAGGGGTCTGGCGAGCGGGCATCATGTGCCCTATCTGTGTAGTGTCCCTGTTGTCGCAAGGGTTCAATAATGATATTTCGGGGGATTTTGTGGAGATTTTAGCGATGCTTTAAGGGGCCTCGCTGGCTGGACCGTAATCGGGCGCGTGCGCCCGGGGGCGACCGGCATTCAAAATCCGGAGGGAAATTACCGAAATGGAACAGAAGCTCATCTTCTCGCGCGAACAATTGGACAAGTACTTTGCTTCCTATGTCGGCATGGAGGGGGGCAACCCCGCCGGGGCTGTCTGGTTCTGCGACAGGGATCCGCACCCATGGACAGAGTCGCTGGTTGCCCCGCTGGGGCCGCGTGAGCAGCCCAACGCCTGGGGCACGGTCTTCCGCGCACGCAACCGGGACAGCATGGAGCGGTGGCAATCGCATCAGAAGATCGCGCGGATCATGGCGGCCGCGCGTGCGGAGACCCATCGGCGGCCGCAGAGCGAATGCGACTGGAAGCATTACTTTGCGGACCTGCTCTATGCGCCGAACGGCGCCGAGTTCAAGCTCAGCCTGTTTCCGCTGCCCGCGCAGCAGATCGGCGACACGCCCTGGTCGCGGGCATTCCGCGGGCAGCCGGCGCTGGTTCCGAAGCAGCGCTATGTCGATCTGTGCCGGACCGGCAGCCGGTTCCGCTTCATCTCGAAGATCCGGGAACGCTGGAGGCCCAAGATCGTGCTGTGCTTCGGCGAGCGGCACATGGACGACTACGTGCAAGCCTTCGGCCTGCAGGCGGCCGCAACCCGCCAGTTCATTCTTCAGCCGGCCGATCTCGCCAAGACGCTGCAGGTGCTCGAGCACGACGGCACCACCTGGATCATCAGTCCGCCGCTGGCCGGTGCTTCGGGGCTGACTTCCGACGTGCTGCTCGAAGCGATGGGGCGCTATATCGCGCGTTGGCTGGCGCCGGCCGATTTTCCCCGGCTGCAGGAAAGCAGCGGGGTCAGCCTGCTCACGAAGGAACGGGAGGATCCGTTCGGCGACGGCCGGGGAGGCCGAGCAACGTACCCGGCAACCGGACGCGTACCGTTTCCGCCGCCAGGCAGGGACGACATCGCTGGGCGGGTTGCTTACTGACTCAGCAAGATGCCGGCACGCTCCGAGGCATGCCGCGGTTGCGGCTGCCCGGGCCACTCGGTATCGGTGGCACAAGCGTGGTGGAAAGGGAGTGGCAGCAGCCACATTCAACTAAACCGAAGTAAGTTTGGAGTGACAACGTGCAAGCACAGTTCAAGAAGCGAGCATTGGTTTTAGGGGTAAGCGCATCCGCCATCGCGGCGCTGGTCGCATGCGGCGGCGGCGGCGGCTCGGAATCGGGGGCCTCGCTGTCCCCGAGCCAAGTCCAGGGCAAGGCTGTCGACTTCTATCTATCGCAGGCGAACGTCGTCTTCACGGACTGCAACAACCAGACGACGACCACGGACAACGAGGGCAACTTCACCATCCCGAGCAATTGCGCCAAGAGCGCGATCACTGTGTCGGGCGGTACCGATATCGGCACTGGGCTGCCGTTCACCGGCGTGCTGCAGGCGCCCGCCGCCGATCTGACACAGGGCGGCACGGCGCTGGTGTCGCCGATGACCACCCTGCTGGCGCAGGTCGGTACGGGCCAGAGTTCGGTCCTGGCGAGCAAGCTGGGCCTGCAGGCCAGCGACCTGCTGAACAAAGACCCGATGAACGATTCGGGGCTGCTCCAGAACGCCGTGGTCATGCAGCAGCTGATCGATCAGATCGCCAAGGCGCTGACCGGGCTGTCCCAGAGCACGGGCGGCACGTTGACCCCGACTGCTGCAGCCGCAGCGGCCGCAGCGGCAGTCGCCAGCGTGCTGGTCGGCTCGACCGGCTCCGCTGATCTGAGCGATCCGACCCTGATTGCGAACGCTATTGTGACGGCGGTGAAGAACAGCGCCGCCTCGTTGCCCGCCAGTGTGGTGGCCAACGTCGACGCGATCGCCGCCAACCTGGCCGCGCTGATTGCGCCGGTGATTGCCGGCAATGTGGCCAACGTCAATGACAGCCTCGACAGCGTGGAACTGAGCGCCACGCCGTCCGAGACGCTGGCATCGCTGCAGAAGGCCGGCTCGATGCACGCCGTGGTCGATAGCGTGCAGTCGAGCGCGTCCAACCTGCTGGCGGCGGCGATCTCGCCGGCAGCGCTGCGCGATACCTCGCTGTCGGACAGCCTTTCCGGGCTGGGTACCGCAGTCGCGGAGGGTGACGAAGACACCATCACCGAGGCCGCGGCCACGCTGGGCAGCAATGTCGACAGCAACAACCTGGGCAACATCATCAGCCGCGTCAAGTACAAGAACTTCCTGCGTGTCGACAGCATCAGCGTCAATGACACGGTGGTTCCGGTTGCCAGCGCGATCACGCTGCGGGGCGGCACGATTTCGAGCCTGAAGACCAGCGTGACGCAGGTGGGCAGCCCGTTCGGCTACAACAATTCGGAAATCCGGGCCGGCGTGCGGTATCGCTATAACGGCAACGAACTGAATGCCGTGATCCAGCGGATCGTGCTGACCTTCAACAGCAGCAACAAGCTGGTGGCCGCGCAGGTGCCCGCCGGTACCAACTTCGAGTTCGTCCTGAAGGGCGATACCAACACCCGCCTTTCGGTCACGAGCACGGGCGACAACCTGCTCGACGGCAGCACCGGGCAACTCGTTCTGCCGATCGACAAGCTCCAGGCCAAGCTCAAGAATTCGGGCATCCTGACCGCAGCGCAGGTCGACGCGCTGACGCCGAAGGCACCCGCCCGGGTCGACATGGCGCTTGCGATTGCAGGCACGTCTGGCCAGATGGTTCGGGTGAGGGCGGCGACCGGCCACGGCAATCGCACGAAGTCGCTGCCGGTGATTCGCATCAACGCCGGAGATAGCTCGGTGGTCGGCTACGGGAAGCGGAGCGTCGTCACGCTGCTGCCCTGATTGTCGCGCTGAGCAATGATCTGCCCGCCGTGCCCGCAGCTGTTGCGGGCACGGCGGGTTTTGCCATGTCTGAGCGATGGGGCGCAAGCCCGTACCACCTCAGTGCATGGATCGCTACTGCATACGGGGATCTATGAGGGTGTCTTTCTCGCACGGGCGCGGCGTGGCTGCGGCCCTGATATTCGGCGCGATCTGTTCCGGTGGTGCATACGCCGCGCCCGATGACGTTTTCCTCCAGGCCGAGCCGGCTTCGGGTGAGTTCTCGACCTTCCGGGCCGAGGGCAGCTACGACATGGTCAACAGTACGGTCGATGTCTTCAACCTGCGCGGGAGCCAGGGGATGCCGGACAACGCCGGCGACTATCGCGGGGGCCGCCTGATGCTGGGCTACAAGCTCTCGCCGACGTGGTCGGCTTCGGCCGCGTACTGGCGGCGCGGCATCGATTACGGCCAGGACAACAACCGCATCCACACCTGGATGCTGGCGCTCTATTACGACCCGCTGGCCGAGCCGGGCGCCCGTGATCGCGCGCTGTTCCGGTTTTCGGCGTGGGGGGACTACGCCGCGGCGCTGCAGCGCTCATCTTCGCTGCGGGCCGGGGCGGCATCGCTCACCGGCGTGACCATCCGTCATGCCAACGACGTGCAGGCACAGGCGGACCTCATCGTCTCGGGTGAGTTGAGCGAGCGCAACCGGCTCACCGGCTTCTTCGGGCTGGGGATCAGCCGGGTCTCCATGAGCAGCCTCAACGCGCGGTTGCAGATGGGGAGCTGTCAGTTCAATGTCGACATCGGCTCGAACAATGCCGGCACCGGTACGCTCCTGGCGCCGTGCCGGGTGGGCAATACGACGATCAATTCCGCGTCGCTCCCCGTCAACGGTGCGCAGTTCGGCGTGGATGTCGGCCAGGATTTCAACTACACCTCAGGCTATGTCAATCTGGGGGGCTCCTGGCGCTGGAAGTACGACCGGTTCTCGACCCTGCTGGGTTACCAGTTCCAGTATCTGATACGCAACCATATCGACAGCCGCGTCAGCGCGGCCGGCTATTCCGCCATCAAGACCAACCATACGCTAGGCTTGGAGTTGGGGTACGCCGTCACCAAGAACGTCGACGTGTTCATGCGGGCGCAGGCGTCGGTATACAACTTCGTCGGCACCATTCCGTTTCTCTACAACACAGCAACAGCGGGTAGGCTCGATCGCGCTTACGGCTATGCGTCGATCGGCGTGCGGTTTTCGGGGTTCTAGCCGTTCTCCGGTTGATTCGGAGCGGGGCAGTTTGCTGCAGGCACGCTTGGTCAAGGTGCGCGTCGTGGGTGGTGTTGCCTGGCAGGAGTCGCGTGGCTGTCGGGGCAACGGCAAGGTACATTCAATTGACAACCAGTAGTGACCTCGGGAGTAACGACATGCAAGCACGGATCAAAAGAAATCTTGTCTTGAGTCTGGCGGTCGCTGCAGCCTCAGCGCTTGCCGCATGCGGAGGGGGAGGGGGATCGGATTCTGGCTCGTCCCCATCGACGGGGCAGGTTCAGGGCAAGGCCGTCGACTTTTACTTGTCCCAGGCGAACGTCGTTTTTACGGACTGCAACAATCAGGCGACAACCACCGATAGCACGGGCAATTTCACCTTTCCGAGCGGTTGCTCCAAGAGTGCGATCAAGGTTTCGGGCGGTACCGATATCGGCACGGGCCTGGCATTCGGTGGCGTGCTGCTGGCGCCGGCGAGCGATGTGGCGCAGGGCAGCACGGCAGTGGTCACACCGTTCACCACGTTGCTGACGCAAGTGGGCACGGATCAAAGTGCCACGCTGGCCGCCAAGCTCGGCGTGCAGTCGAGCAACCTGCTGACCCAGGACCCGATGCTGGACGTGACGATGCTCAAGGGCGCGGTCGTCTTGCAGCAACTGATCGAACAGATTGCGAAGGCCTTGGCCGGGCTCTCCGCGAGCACGGGTGGTTCGCTGACGGCCGAGGCCGCCGCCGCAGCAGCAGCGAAGGCTGTGGGCACCACGGTGATCGGCTCCAGCGGCAGCGTCGATTTGACCAGCACCACGCTGATATCGAATGCCGTTGCTGCAGCGGTGACCAACAGTGAGGCTGCGCTGCCTTCCAGCGTGCAGGCGAGCATCAGCGCGGTTGCGGCCAACGTGGCGGCATTGGTGACGCCGCTGATTGCCAGCCAAGTGGCCAACGTGAGCGCAGGGCTCGCCAACGCAACGCTGGGCGCGACTCCGGCAGCAACGGTGGCCGCGCTGCAGAAGGCCGGGGCGCTCCAGGCTCTGAGTGACAGCGCACAGTCGAGCGGCTCCAGCCTGCTGGTGTCCTCGGTCACGGCGGCTGCCCTTGGCAATGCGGCATTGGCAAGCAGTCTGGCCGCCCTTGGCAGTGCGGTAGCGCTTGGCGACGAAAGCGCCATCAGCAGCGCTGCCGCTGCATTGGGCAACAATGTGGATGGCGGTGGCATCTCGTCCGTTATCAGCGCGGTCAAGCCGACGGACTATCTGCGGATCGACAGCATCACCATGAATGGAACGGCGGTTCCGTTGAGCGGCGCGGTGACGGTCAACGGCAGTACGCTGACGGAGATCAAGGCCGGCATGACGCAGGTGGGCCAACCATTCGGCAATGGCGCCTCGGAAATCCGCGCAGGCTTGCGCTACGTGTACAACGGCAATGAGGTGATCGTCGTCATCGAAAAGGTTGCGCTGACCTTCAGCAACAACCAGTTGGTTGCTGCGCAGATCCCGCCGGGTACCGCCTTCCAGTTCGTTGTCAACGGGACGGTCAACGCCCGGGTCTCGATCAGCAGCACCGGCGACAGCCTGTTCGATAGCGGCAGTGGGCAGTTGACCCTTTCGATCGCCACGTTCCTGAACAAGCTCAGAAGTTCCGGCATCCTGAGCTCGGCGCAGATCCAGGCGCTGACGCCGACCGCACCCGGCACGGCCAACATCACGCTTGTGATCGGCAGCGAAACCGGCCAGCCAGTCAGGGTCAGAACCGTGTCCGGCAGCGGGACACGGCCGACGTCGGTCGTGGGCGTCGATACCGGCGACAGCGCGGTGGTCGGCTATGGCATCCAGACCAGCTTGACGCTGGTGCCCTGACCCTGGCGCGCATTGTTCAACCCGTCCATGCCGGCAGCGCATGGACGGTTTCCGCATCCCGCCCTGGGGGCGGGTATGCCGTGACAAAGAACGTCGATATGTTCCTGCGGGCGCCGTCTTCGGTGGCCAACTTTGTCGGCACCATTGCGTTTCGCTGCAACGCGGCAACGGCGGGCAGGATCGATCGCGCTGATGGCCATGCGTCGATCGGCGGGTGGTTCCCGGGGTTCTAGCCGGGCCCCGGGCGGGCAGCGTGGCGCGCCTGGCCATTCCTGCCCGGTATCCGGTATCCGGTATCCGGTGGATTGGGCGAACTCGAACTGGGCTGTTCAGCGGCGGGAGCCGTCCGGGCCTGCTGGCGTTCACGCAAACGTCACGCCATGTGGAGGCGCCATCGGCTGTCTGGCGTTGACCAAGCGCTCAAGGGAAACCCGGCAACCGGCGTGGCGTACGGAGGACGATGCATGCCGGAACCCGCGCCGTGCCCGGTCGAGCAAACCAGGTCGCGGGCCTGTATCTTGTAGAGAAACAGGTAGGTGCGGCCATGATCAGTTCGCTCATCCTCGCCAACGTGATCGTCTTTGTCGCGGAGCTGTTCGCGGGGGATGCGCTGCTGCGCAGCTTCGCGCTGTGGCCGCCGGGGGCTGCCGGTATCGGCGCGGACGGCGGGTTTTCGCCCTGGCAGCTGCTGACCTACGCATTCCTGCACGCCAGTGTTCCGCATCTGGTGTTCAACATGTTCGGGATGTTCATGTTCGGGCGGGATGTCGAGCGCGCACTGGGGAGCGTACGCACCGGCGTGCTGTATCTGGCGAGCGTGCTGAGCGCGGCATTCACGCAGATGGCGGTGATGGGGCTCTCCACCTTGCCGGCCGGCCCGATCGTGGGCGCTTCCGGGGGCGTGTTCGGGCTTCTGCTGGCCTATGCCGTGCTGTTTCCGAGGCGGATGATCCTCCTGCTCATTCCGCCGATTCCGATGCCGGCGTGGCTGTTCGCCACGGTCTACGCGCTCGTCGAGTTGACGCTCGGCATCAGCGGAAGCCATAGCGGGATCGCGCATTTCGCCCATCTGGGCGGCATGGCGGGCAGCGGTGTCCTGCTGTGGCGGTGGCTGCGCAGGCGGGCCGGCGGGCATTGAAGGGCCCGGATGTTGCCCGGATGTTGCCCGGATGTTGCCCGGATGGGGCGCCGCCACATCGGAATCCCGGCCCGATGGGGCTTGCCATGGCGTTGTGGTGCTGTGCCGCTTTCAGCGCGGTGAGGCACTGAACCGTCCGGCCAGGAACTCCACGAACAGCCGGATGCGCGGCGACAGCTGGTGGCGCTGGAGATAGACCGCATAGATATCCGCTTCCGGCGTCGCATAGAGCGGCAGCACCTGCACCAGCTGGCCGCCGCGCAGGTAGCGCTCGACATCCCATTGCGCGCGCATGACGATGCCGTGGCCCTCCAGGGCCCAGTTCACGGCGATCTCGCCGTCGTTGGTCGTCAGGTTGCCGCGGACGTGGACGGTCTCGGTGCGGCGCTTGGTGCCCTTGCCGGAGGTCAGGCGCCACACGCCGTAGGCATCGCTGCCCTGGCGGATACCGATGCAGTTGTGCCGCGCGAGATCGGCGGGCGCGAGCGGCGTGCCATGCCGGCGCAGGTAGTCGGGGGCGGCGCACAGCAGCCGGCGATTGGGCGCCACCTTTCTGGCGATGATGCGCGCGTCGGGCGGCTCGCCGAAGCGGATGCAGACGTCGAAGGCATCCTCGTTCAGCGGCGGCGGATCGGCCGTGAGCTGCAGCTGCACATCGACCCCCGGGTACTGCCGGACGTACTCCGAGATGGCCGGTGCGATATGCCGGCGCCCGAAGCCGAGCGTGGCGTTGACGCGCAGCAGCCCGCGCGGCCGGCCCTTGGCCTGTGTCAGCAGTTGATCGAGATCGTCGATCTCGCCCAGGATGCGCCGCGCGTGCTCCAGGAACACCTCGCCTTCCGGCGTCAGGCTCATGCGCCGCGTGGTGCGCGTGACCAGCGGCATGCCGATGCGCGCCTCCATCTGCGCCAGGCGCTTGCTGACCGCGGGCGTGGTGATGCCGAGATTGCGCGCCGCCGCGCTCAGGCTGCCCGCCGTCGCCAGCGCGACGAAAAAGCCGAGTTCCGCTGGCTGGGTGCCGGAAGGGGTCATGGTTCCACTGTTAATCGGAGGTTAAGAATGGATTAACTTTAGGGCCGATCCGCAACCCTGTCCACGGCCGAGAATGGCACGACACCGATGACCGATCCGATCAGGAGACAGGAGATGAAGACATACCGTATCGCGACCATTCCCGGCGATGGCATTGGCAAGGAGGTCGTGCCGGCCGGGCGTGAAGTCATGGAAGCGCTCGCCGCCGCGGGCGCGGGCTTTCGCTTCGAATTCGAGAACTTCGACTGGGGCGGTGACTACTACCGCCAGCACGGCGCGATGATGCCGGCGGACGGGCTGGACGCCCTGCGCGGCAAGGACGCCATCCTGTTCGGCTCGGCCGGCGATGCGCAGATTCCCGATCACATCACGCTGTGGGGCCTGCGCCTGAAGATCTGCCAGGGCTTCGACCAGTACGCGAACGTGCGCCCGACGCGCATCCTGCCCGGCATCGATGCGCCGCTCAAGCGCTGCGGCCCGCAAGACCTGGACTGGGTGATCGTGCGCGAGAACTCGGAAGGGGAATACGCGGGCGTGGGCGGCCGCGTGCACCAGGGGCATCCGATCGAGGCCGCCACCGACGTGTCGATGATGACGCGCGCCGGCGTCGAGCGGATCATGCGCTTCGCCTTCAGGCTGGCGCAGTCGCGCCCGCGCAAGCTGCTGACCGTGATCACCAAGTCCAACGCGCAGCGCCACGCCATGGTGATGTGGGACGAGATCGCGGTGCAGGTGTCGAAGGAATTCCCCGACGTGCAGTGGGACAAGGAACTGGTCGATGCGGCGACGGCCCGCATGGTCAACCGGCCGGCCTCGCTCGACACCATCGTGGCGACCAACCTGCACGCCGACATCCTGAGCGACCTGGCGGCGGCGCTGGCCGGCAGCCTGGGCATTGCTCCGACCGGCAACATCGATCCCGAACGCCGTTATCCGTCGATGTTCGAGCCGATCCACGGCTCGGCCTTCGACATCATGGGCAAGGGGCTGGCCAACCCGGTCGGCACGTTCTGGTCGGTGGTGATGCTGCTGGAGCACCTGGGAGAGCAGGCCGCCGCGCGCCGCCTGATGCAGGCCATCGAGGCCGTGACCGCCAACCCCGCGCTGCATACGCGCGATCTGGGCGGCAATGCCACCACGGTGCAGGTCACGCGGGCGGTCTGCGAGTGCCTGGCGGTCTCGCAGGCGCAAGCCGCATGACCACGCCACGACAGTGAAGGGCAGCGGCGTCATCACGCCGCCGCTGCCGCCGGCCGCCCACGGGCGGCTGCCTGCCTTCCAGATCAAGGGGACCGGCCGTCAGAGCCGCCCGGAAACGCAGGCACAGACACATCACAGGAGACAGCCATGATCCGCAAGACGCTCGGCAAACTGTACGTGCAAGTCCTGATCGGCGTTGCGGCGGGGATCGTGCTGGGGGTGGCGGCGCCCAACCTCGGCAGCGATCTCAAGCCGCTCGGCGACGTGTTCATCAAGCTCATCAAGATGGTGTTCGCGCCCATCATCTTCGCGACCGTCACGCTCGGCATCGCGCGCATGGAGAACATGAAGGAACTGGGGCGCGTGGGCGTGCGCGCGCTGGTCTACTTCGAGGTGCTGTCCACCTTCGCGCTCGCGCTGGGCCTGATCGTGGTCAACCTGGTCCAGCCGGGGCAGGGCATGAACGTCGATGCGGCGCACCTCGACACCAAGGCCATCGCCAGCTACACCCATGCCGCGGCCAGGCCGCAGACCTTGGTCGATTTCCTGCTCAGCCTGGTGCCGTCGAGCATCATCGATGCGCTGGCGCGCAACGACATCCTGCAGATCCTGGTCTTCGCCACGCTGTTCGGGATCGCGCTGTCGCGCATGGGCACGCGGGCGCGGCCGGTGGTCGATTTCCTCGATGTCTTCACGCAGGGCGTGTTCTCCATCGTCGGCATGATCATGCGGCTGGCGCCGATCGCGGCATTCGGGGCGATGGCCTTCACCGTGGGCAAGTACGGGCTGGGCTCGATCGCGGCGCTGGGCAAGCTGATGGCCACGATGTACCTCACGTGCGTGCTGTTCGTGGCGATCGTGCTGGGCGGCGTGGCGCGGCTGGCGGGCTTCAGCCTGTGGAAGTTCCTCAGGTACATCCGGGACGAGATCTTCACGGTGCTGGGCACCAGCTCGTCCGAATCGGTGGTGCCGCAGCTCATGCGCAAGCTGGAGTCGGCCGGGGTGTCGAAGCCGGTGGTGGGCCTGGTGGTGCCGTCGGGCCTGACCTTCAATCCGGATGGCCAGTGCATCTACTACACCATGGCCGCGATCTTCGTGGCGCAGGCCACCAACACGCCGTTGACGCTGACCGACCAGCTGGTGGTGCTGGGCGTGCTGCTGCTGACGTCGAAGGGGTCGGCGGGCGTGACCGGGTCCGGGTTCATCACGCTGGCGGCGACGCTGGCCTCGCTGGGCAAGATTCCGGTGGCGGGGATGGTGCTGCTGCTGGGTATCGACCGCTTCATGTCGGAGGCGCGCGCCATCACCAATACCATCGGTAACGCCGTGGGCACGCTGGCCATCGCCCGCTGGGTGGGCGCGGTGGACCGGGAGCGCCTGCAGGCCGCGCTGGATGGCGTGCCGGAGGCAGCGCAGACGCCGCCGCAGGCCGTGCATGTGCATGCACCGGTGGCGCATGTCGAGGCGGCGCATCCGCCGCTGGCGCACTGATTGGGTCGTCCCGCGCGCGGCGGGTTGTGAAGCCGATAGCGCCGCCCTGTCGAAGGGCGGCGCCATGTTCCTTCCGTGCGTCCCGTTCAGCCGGCGCGCAATTGCCCCGCCCGCGGCCCGCGCGACAGTACCGGCACCAGCGCCGCGCCCGTATGGCTGGCCGCGACCTGCGCCAGCGCCTCGGGCCCGCAGGCCGCGACGATGGTGCCGCCGTCGACGCCGCCCTCGGGGCCGAGATCGAGAATCCAGTCCGCCTCGGCGATCACATCGAGATCGTGCTCGATCACGATCACGCTATGGCCGCCGTCGACCAGCCGGTGCAGCACGCGGATCAGCTTGGCCACGTCCGCCATGTGCAGGCCGACGGTCGGCTCATCGAGCACGTACAGCGTGTGCGGCGCCTTCTGGCCGCGGCGCGTGAGGTCGTCGCGCACCTTGCTCAGTTCGGTGACGAGCTTGATGCGCTGCGCCTCGCCGCCGGACAGCGTGGGCGAGGGCTGGCCCAGCGTCAGGTAGCCCAGCCCCACGTCCTTCATCAACTGCAGCGGATGCGCGATGCTGTTCATCGCGCCGAAGAACGCGACCGCCTCGTCGATCTCCATCGTCAGCACGTCGCCGATGTTCTTGCCGCGCCAGGTGACGGCCAGCGTCTCGGGGTTGAAGCGCTGGCCGTGGCAGACGTCGCACGGCACCTTCACGTCGGGCAGGAAGCTCATGGCGATGGTGCGCACGCCCTGGCCTTCGCAGGCCGGGCAGCGGCCGTCGCCGGTGTTGAATGAGAAGCGCGAGGCGGTATAGCCGCGCGCGCGGGCCTCGAGCGTGTCGGCGAACAGCTTGCGGATGGTGTCCCATACGCCGATGTAGGTGGCCGGGCAGGAGCGCGGCGTTTTGCCGATCGGGGTCTGGTCGACCTCCAGCACGCGGTCGATCGATTCCCAGCCGCTGATGCCCTCGCAGCCCTGCCAGTCGTGACGCACGTTCAGCTTGGCCGGCGCCTTCGCGGCGGCGCCCGCTTCGGCCTGCGCGGCACGGCGCGCGCGCCGCGTGGCCGGCGACGACAGCACCGAGCGGCCCACGGCATCGAGCAGGTTGGCCATCAGCACATCGCGCGCCAGCGTCGATTTGCCCGAGCCGGACACGCCGGTGACCGCCACCAGCCGCGCCAGCGGCAGCGTCGCGGTGAGGTTGCGCAGGTTGTGCAGCGAGGCGCCGTGCACGGTGAGCCAGCGCTCGGGCGAGGCCGCCGCGCCGGAGCGGGGCGCCGCCACCTCGCGGCGCGGCTGCAGCGGATGCAGGATCGGCTGGGCCAGGAACTGCCCGGTGAGCGACTGCGGCTGCGAAGCCAGGTCGCGCACGCCGCCCTGCGCCACCACCGTGCCGCCGCGCTTGCCGGCGCCGGGGCCGATGTCGATGATGTGGTCGGCGCGGCGGATGGTGTCTTCGTCGTGCTCGACCACCACCAGCGTGTTGCCCTTGTCGCCGAGCTTGCGCAGGGCGTCGAGCAGAATCCGGTTGTCGCGCGGATGCAGGCCGATGGTGGGCTCGTCCAGCACGTAGCACACGCCCTGCAGGTTGCTGCCCAGCTGCGCGGCCAGGCGGATGCGCTGCGCCTCGCCGCCGGACAGGCTCGGCGCGGCGCGGTCCAGGCTCAGGTAGCCCAGCCCGACTTCTTCGAGGAACGACAGCCGGCTGTGGATTTCGGCGATCACGTCGCGCGCGATCTCGGCGTCGCGGCCCGCCAGCGCCAGCCCCTCGACCCAGCGCCGGGTCTGGCTCACGGTCCACTGCGCGATGTCGACGATGGCCTGGTCGGTGAAGGTCACCGCGCGCGCCGTCGGGTTCAGCCGCGTGCCGTTGCACTGGGGGCAGGGCAGGTCGCTCATGCCTTCGGGGTCGACTTCCTCTGACGGCAGGGTCTGCTCGCGGCCGCGGTCGTCGCCGCCCAGCACGGTATCGTCGAATGCGGCGCGCTGCTCGCGCGTGAGCGCCAGGCCCGTGCCGACGCAGCCCGGACACCAGCCGTGCTTGCTGTTGTACGAGAACATGCGCGGATCGAGCTCGGGGTAGCTGGTGCCGCAGGTCGGGCAGGCGCGCTTGGTGGAGAACACCTTGACGCTGCCGACCTGGGCGGTGCCGCCGTCGTGCATGGCGCGCTGCAGGCCGTCGAGCGGCGCGAGCACGTGCGCCACGCCCTTGCCGTGCTCCAGTGCCTGCTCCAGCAGGGCGCGCAGCGCGGCTTCGTTTTCGGGCGTGACCACGATGTCGCCCACCGGCAGCTCCAGCGTGTGCTCGCGGAAGCGGTCCAGCCGCGGCCACGGGGCCACCGGCAGGAAGGCGCCGTCCACGCGCAGGTGCGTGTAGCCGCGCGCCTTGGCCCATTTGGCCAGATCGGTGTAGAGGCCCTTGCGGTTGACCACCAGCGGCGCGAGCAGGCCGATGTGCTCGCCGCGATGGTCGCGCAGCAACTGCGCGAGGATGGCCTCGGGGCTCTGCGCCGTGACCGGCGTGCCGTCGTGGATGCAGTGCTGCACGCCCAGCTTCACGTACAGCAGGCGCAGGAAGTGCCACACCTCGGAGGTGGTCGCCACCGTGCTCTTGCGGCCGCCGCGCGACAGGCGCTGCTCGATCGCCACGGTGGGCGGGATGCCGTAGACCGCATCGACCTCGGGCCGGCCCGCCGGCTGCACGATCGAGCGCGCGTAGGCGTTGAGCGATTCCAGATAGCGGCGCTGGCCCTCGTGGAACAGGATGTCGAAGGCCAGCGTCGATTTGCCCGAGCCCGACACGCCCGTGACGACGTTGAACTTGCCGTGCGGGATATCGACGTTCAGCGCCTTGAGGTTGTGCTCGTGCGCGTTGACGATGCGCACCACGTTGTCGCCCTGGACTTCAGCCACGGCTGCCCGCCGCGCGCGGCGCTCGGCGAGGGCGGTCTGCAGCGGCACGCCTTCGGACGCCTGCGGCCGGCCCACGCTGGCCTCGTACTGCTTGAGCGCCGCGCCGGTATGCGAGCCGGCGCAGTCCTTGACCTGCTCCGGCGTGCCGGCGCACACCAGCTCGCCGCCCGCATCGCCGCCCTCGGGGCCGAGGTCGATGATCCAGTCGGCCGCGCGGATCACGTCGAGGTTGTGCTCGATCACGATCAGCGAGTGGCCGGCGCCGAGCAGCTTGCCGAGGGCCCGCATCAGCTTGGCGATGTCGTCGAAATGCAGGCCCGTAGTGGGCTCGTCGAACATGAACAGCCGGCCGGCATTGGGCGCCGCCTCCGGCTTGACGCGCTTGCGCGCCGCGGCCTGGGCCGCCTGCGCGGCTTCGGCCAGGAAGCCGGCCAGCTTGAGCCGCTGCGCCTCGCCGCCCGACAGCGTCGGCACCGGCTGGCCCAGCTTGACGTACTCCAGGCCGACATCGACGATGGGCTGGAGCACGCGCAGCACGTCGGCATCGGCGGCGAACAGCGTGGCGGCTTCGCTCACGGTCAGCGCGAGCACGTCGGCCACCGACAGCATCCGGTCGCCGCGCTCGATCTTCACTTCGAGGATCTCGGCGCGATAGCGGGTGCCGTCGCAGTCGGGGCAGCGCAGGTAGATGTCGCTCAGGAACTGCATCTCGACATGCTCGAAGCCCGAGCCGCCGCAGGTCGGGCAGCGCCCGTCGCCCGAGTTGAAGCTGAACGTGCCGGCCGTGTAGCCGCGCTGCAGCGCCATCGGCGCGCGGGCGAACAGCTTGCGGATCTCGTCGAAGGCGCCGACGTAGCTGGCCGGGTTCGAGCGCGCGGTCTTGCCGATCGGGGATTGGTCGACGAAGACCACGTCGCTGACCTGGTCCGCGCCGCGCAGCGCGCGATGGGCGCCGGGCGCCTCTGTGGCCTTGCCGAAATGGCGCGCCAGGGCGGGGTGGAGCACGTCCTGGATCAGCGTCGATTTGCCCGAGCCCGAGACCCCCGTGATGCAGACCAGCCGCTGCAGCGGGATCTCCACCGTGATGTCGCGCAGGTTGTGCTCGCCCGCGCCTTCGAGCACGAGGCGCGGCGTTGCCTCGTCGACGGCGCGGCGCTGCCAGTCGGTGGCGTCGGCCACGCGATGGCGGCCGGACAGGTAGGCGCCCGTCAGCGTGTCGGCCGAGCGGGCGGCGGCGGGCGTGCCGTCGAAGACGATGCTGCCGCCGCGCTCGCCGGGGCCGGGGCCCATGTCGATCAGGCGGTCGGCGGCGAGCATGACCGACGGATCGTGCTCGACCACGACCAGCGTGTTGCCGGCATCGCGCAGACGCTGCATGGCTTCGACGATGCGGTCCAGATCGCGCGGGTGCAGGCCGATGCTGGGCTCGTCGAGCACGAACAGCGTGTTGACCAGCGAGGTGCCCAGCGCCGTGGTCAGGTTGATGCGCTGGACTTCGCCGCCGGACAGCGTGCGGCTTTGCCGGTCCAGCGTCAGGTAGCCGATGCCGACGTCGCACAGGTAGGCCAGCCGCGTGCGCACCTCGGCCAGCAGCAGCTTGAGCGCGTCGTCGAGCAGGGTGGAGGGCAGCGTCAAGTCGTCGAAGAAGCGGCGGATGCGCGCGATCGGCAGCAGCATGAGGTCGTGCACCGTCAGGCCGGGCAGGGCTTCGAGCGGCTCGCGGCGCCAGGCCACGCCGCGCGGCAGGAAGCGCTGCGCGGGCGGCAGCACGGCGTCGGCGTTGTCCTTCGTGCCCAGGCGCCACTGCATGGCCTCGGTCTTCAGCCGTGCGCCGCCGCAGGTCTCGCAGGGCGTGTAGCTGCGGTACTTGGACAGCAGCACGCGGATGTGCATCTTGTAGGCCTTCGACTCCAGGTAGTCGAAGAAGCGCCGCACGCCGTACCACTGCTTGTTCCAGCCGCCGCGCTTCCAGTCGGGTTCGCCGTTGATGACCCAGTCGCGCTGGGCCTGGGTCAGCTCGGCCCACGGCGTGTCGCGCGGAATGTCGTGGCGGGCGGCGTGGCGCATCAGATCATCCTGGCATTCTTTCCAGGCCGGGGTCTGCATCGGCTTGACAGCGCCGTCGCGCAGCGTCTTGCGCGCGTCCGGGATCACCAGCCCCAGATCGACGCCGATCACGCGGCCGAAGCCACGGCAGGCGTCGCATGCGCCGTAGGCGGAGTTGAAGGAGAACAGCGCGGGCTGCGGATCGGCGTAGCGCAGGTCGCTCTCGGGGCAGTGCAGGCCGGTGGAGAAGCGCCAGATGTCGGGCTCGCCTTCGTCGGCCAGCACGTAGACGTTGACGCGGCCGCCGCCGCGCTTGAGCGACGACTCGATTGCCTCCAGCGCCCGCACGCGCTCGGTGCCCTGCAGGCGGAAGCGGTCGGCCACCACGTCGAGCAGCTTGCGCTTGCCGGTGGGCGATTCGACCTCGCGCTCGGCCTGCACCCGCGTATAGCCGCTGACGGACAGCCACTGCGTCACCTCATCGGCGGTGGTGCTGGCGGGCAGCTCCACGGGGAAGGTCACCACCAGGCGGGGATCGGCCTCGCGCGTGCGCGCCAGCAGTTCGGTGTAGATCGTCTCCGGCGTGTCGTGGCGCACCAGCAGCGCGGTCTCCCGGTCGAACAGCTGCGCGGCGCGGGCGAACAGCAGCTTGAGGTGGTCGTTGAGCTCGGTCATCGTGCCGACCGTCGAGCGCGAGCTGCGCACCGGGTTGGTCTGGTCGATCGCGATCGCCGGCGGCACGCCCTCGACGCGGTCGACCTGCGGGCGGTCCATGCGGTCGAGGAACTGGCGCGCGTACGCGCTGAAGGTCTCGACATAGCGGCGCTGGCCCTCGGCGTAGAGCGTGTCGAAGACCAGGCTGGACTTGCCCGAGCCCGATGGGCCGGTGACCACGGTCATCTCGCCGGTGCGCAGGTCGAGGTCGAGGTTCTTGAGGTTGTGCTGACGGGCTCCGCGCAGGCGAATGACACCGGAAGACATGGGCGTTCCTTGCAGGGGTTGGCGTGCGCCGGCGCGCAGCGGGCCGGCGGCCGGAAATTCGAGCCGTAAACTGTAGCCGATTCCCGCGCGGCGGGCCCGATGGCCGTCGCGGTGCGGGGGCGGCCCGGCCTCGGGAACGGAGCACGGCAGAGCGGTGCGCGGCGGCCGAGCGGGGCGTGTTCCGGCCCGCAGGGCCCTTCGGAGACGTGACGGGGGAGGTCGATGCGCATGGCCCGCGCCCGCCCATCCGGTTGCAAATTTCCGTTGATCGCCTAGATTGGAGTGCACGCCCTTCCGGGGCGGGCGACTCCGGCTGCAGAGCATCGCCGGCGCACGGCCCTGGGCAGCGTGCGCCTCCAGTCCGCCGTCCAGGCGTGAAGCACGAGAAACGGAGCGGATTGCATGAGCACGGTCTCCATCCTTTTGTCGGCCTTCATCCTTTCCGTGGTCGGCCTGCTCATGTTCATCGTGAGCACCCGCTATGGGCTGCTGGATGGCTCCCAAGGCGCGGCGGGCATCATCTTCGGCCGCGACGAGATCGGCCGGCCCGAAGAGCCCGCGGCGACCGGCGAACAGCGGACCGCGCTGGAAGGCATCAGCGCGGCCGCCGAGCCCTCCGCGCCCCCCGCCACCTCCGACGCAGACCTGGCCGCCCGCGCGGCCGCCGACCGCTCATCGTCGCTGGTCGTCTTCGTGTTCTTGTGCAGTGCGATGGTGTGGTTGCTGGTGGCCTCCCTGGCGGGGCTGACCGCGTCGCTCAAGCTGCATCTCCCCGATGCGCTTGCCACGCAGGCGTGGCTGTCGTTCGGGCGCATCCGCACCATCCACCTGAATGCGGTGGCCTACGGCTGGGCGCCGATGGCCGGCCTGGGCATTGCGCAGTTCGTCCTGCCCCGCGTGCTGAAAACCCCGCTGGTGGGCGGAAACTTCGCGGTCCTGGGGGCGATGATGTGGAATGCCGGCGTCGTTGCCGGCCTGGGCAGCATCGCGGTCGGGCTGTCCGACGGGCTCGAATGGCTGGAGATTCCCTGGCAGATCGGCGTCCTGTTTGCCGTGGGGGGCGCCTTGGTCGGCATCCCCCTGGTGCTGACGCTGCTGGCGACCCGGGTCAGCCATCTCTATGTGTCGGTCTGGTACATGGGCTGCGCGCTCTTCTGGTTTCCCGTGCTGTACCTGGTGGCGAAGGTGCCCTATGTGCATTTCGGGGTCGAGCAGGCGACCATGAACTGGTGGTTCGGGCATAGCGTGCTGGGGCTGTTCTACACGCCGCTCGCGCTGGCCTCCATCTACTACTTCCTGCCCAAGATCATCGGCAAGCCGATCCAGTCGTACGGCCTGTCGCTGCTCGGGTTCTGGACGCTCGCGTTCCTGTACGGGCAGGTGGGCGGCCACCATCTGGTGGGCGGGCCGGTACCCGGCTGGCTGATCACGCTGTCGATCGTGCAGAGCATGATGATGCTGATACCGGTCGTCGCGTTCTCGGTCAATCTGCATCAGACCATGCGGGGCCACTTCAAGGCGCTGCTGTATTCGCCCACGCTGCGGTTCGTGACCTTCGGCGGGATGATGTACACCCTGAGTTCGGTCCAGGGGTCGTTCGAAGCGCTGCGCAGCGTCAACGTCATCACGCATTTCACGCATTACACGGTGGGCCACGCCCATCTCGGGCTGTATGCGTTCGTCAGCTTCGTCTTCTTCGGCTCGATCTACTTCATCGTGCCGCGCATCACGCAGCGCGAGTGGCCGTATCCGAGCCTGATCACGGCGCATTTCTGGTGTGCCGCCATCGGCATCGGCATCTACTTCGTCGCCCTGACCATCGCGGGCACGCTCCAGGGCCTGGCCATGCTCGATGCGTCGCGGCCGTTCATCGATTCGGTCACGGTGACGGTGCCGTACCTGGAGGCCCGCTCCGTCGGCGGCGCGCTGATGGTGCTGGGCCACCTGCTGTTCGTCGTCCACTTCGCCTGCGTCATCTTCGGGCTGGGCCCGAACCGGGACAAGCCGGCGATGTTCGCCCTGGCCGACGTGCCCAAAGCGGGAGCCGGCTCATGAGGAGCGTCACCTTCCTGATCGCATCGGGCATGTTCATGCTGGCGCTGGCCACCAGCGCATTGGTGGTCCTGCCGTTCCTGCAGCTGCATGAATTGAAGGCGCCCCGGGAACTCAAACCGTACACCGCGGCGGAACTGCGCGGGCGCCAGATCTATATCAGCAACGGCTGCGTCTACTGCCATTCGCAGCAGCCACGCGATGCCTCTTTCGCGCCCGACGCCAAGCGCGGCTGGGGGCGGGCGTCGGTGGCGGCGGACTACTACTACGATCACCCGCATCTGCTCGGCACCATGCGCACCGGACCGGATCTGTTCAACATCGGCGCGCGCCAGCCCAGCGCCGACTGGCATCTCGGCCACCTGTACCAGCCGAGAGCCTACGTCGCGCAGAGCATCATGCCGAGCTATCCGTATCTGTTCGACGAGAAAGACGCGGCCGACCAGGGCGATCGCGTGGTGACCCTGCCGCCGGGCGTGGCGCCGCCGGGCAAGGTCGTCGTGGCGGCGCCCGAGGCGCTCGATCTGGTGGCTTACCTGAAGTCGCTCGACCATACGTATGCGGCGCTTGCCGCGCCGGATGCCGTGGCCGGCAAGGCCGGCAAGTCCGCGGCCGCCAACTAGCCCGGCGGAGCCACGACCATGCCGAACGACAAGTCCGCACCGCCGCCGACCCGGCAAGAGCAGCGCGAGCACGCCGAGCCCGGCGAATCCCAGACGCCCATTCCCCTGGGCATCAAGCTGCTGGTGGCGGTACTGATCGTGTGGGGGATCTATTACATCGCGAATGCCCCGATCAATGTCCCTTCGAGTCTCGGGGATGGCCGGACCGTGGCCGATCTCGAAAAGGGGAAGGCTGGCGGCGGCAGTGGCGCCGCCGACGGCGCAGCCCTGTTCGCTTCGCGCTGCGCGGCGTGCCATCAGGCGGCCGGCCAGGGCTTGCCCGGGGTGTTCCCTCCACTGGCGGGCTCGGAATGGGTGCAGGGGCGCCCGGAGACCGTGGCCGCCATCGTCCTGCACGGCATCGCCGGCCCGCTGACAGTCAAGGGCGCCAAGTTCAATGGCGCGATGCCCACGTTCAGTGACCAGCTCAGCGATGCCGAGATCGCTGCCGTGCTGAGCTATGTGCGCAGCCAGTGGGGCAACGCCGCGGCGCCCATCCTTGCGCAAGCGGTCACCCAGGTGCGCGACGCGACCAAGGGACGCACCGCGCCCTACAACGGTGACGACGAACTCGGCAAGCTCAAATGGTGAGCGTGCCGCAGGGCGCCCGGTAGCCATCGGTCGGAGCAAGGGGCGTGCATGCATGAATTGCCGAAAGCGGCGTCCCGGGACCGGCAGCCAGGCTCGTCCCCGAAGCCGCCGAGCCTGTGGGCCGCCGGCGTCGCTTGCCTGGCGCTGGGCATCGGCTTCTTCGCCGCGCTGTCCGGCCTCACCCGTGGCTTGCAAGTGTGGACGCTGGACGATCGCCGCGGCCTGGCGGTCGCCGAGGGCAGGCTGATCGCGCCGCCCGTGGCGCTGCGCGATGCACTCGGGCGCCGCTTTGTGCCGTGGACGCCGGCGGCCCGCGCCGACCGTGTCTATCTGGTGGATTTCATCTATACGCGCTGCGCCACCGTGTGCGTTGCGCTGGGCGCCGAGTTCTTCCAGCTCCAGCAGCGTATTCGCGCCGGCGCGCTGGCGGGCCGTGTCGAGCTCCTGTCGGTTTCCATCGACCCCGACCACGACGATGCGCGAAGCCTTGCTGCGTATGGCCTCCAGCAGCATGCCGACCCTGCCGCCTGGCGCATCGGCGCGCCGCTGACGGCCGCATCGAAGGCTGCGCTGCTGCGCTCGCTCGATGTCGTCGCGATACCGGACGGGCTGGGCGGATACGTGCACAACGGCGAGATCCACCTCATCGACGCGCGCGGCGTCGTGCTCGGTCTTTACGACTACAGCGCGTTCAATGACGCGCTGTCCGCGGCACAGCAGGCGCTGCGATGAAGCCGGCGGCCAGGCTTTCGGCAGTGCCGTTGCGCCTGCACCGCGCGAGGGCGGAGCGGGGTGTCCTGTTCCTGCCCCTGGTGCTCCTGCTGGCGCCGGTTCGCAACGGCGTCGAATCCACCATGGCGCTGCAGATGCTGGTGGAGTTTCCGCTCGTGATGGCATCGGGATGGGTGGCTTCCCGCATCGTTGCGCGACGCCTTGGTGACGGCCGCGTCGTCGAGGCGGTCATGCACATGGGGCTGGCGCCGTTGGTCGGCGCGACCTTGTGCCTGATGTTCTGGATGGTGCCGCTGGCGCTCGATCTGGCGCGGCTCGATGCCGGCATCAACGCGGCCAAGCTGGGTTCGCTGTTTGTCGCGGGGGGCGCGCTGGAGCACGGTCTGCGGCGCGCGCCCGGCGGGGGCCTGGTGTTCTTCGCCGGCAACATGGTGTGGATGCTCGCCACGGTGGGCCTGCTGTTCCACGACACGCCGAGCCGCCTGTGCGCCAACTACCTGCTGGACGATCAGCGGCTGACCGGGGTGGGCCTGCTGGGCTATGCCGTTGCGGTTGCAGCCGGTCTTGTCCTGCATCTGCGGCGCCTGCCCGGCTTCGGATTCACCTTTCTTGCCCAGGAACGGGATCGAGACGGGCAATGACCTGCCGGCCTGCCTGGGGGCGCCGGTCCATCTCGACGGCGATGTCGGCGAGCCGATCGATCGGGCCCGGCAGCCTGTCCCGCTGGAAGCGATGGCGGTGATGGGCTTTGATTAATTCAAATCAGAATTGAATTTATCTTATCTAATTGCATTCGAAATGCTTTGCTGCCGGGCCATAAACCGTTTGCTTTTCGTTCAAGTCGGCAATTAATATCGCGGCTTTCTATTGGAAAACCCGGCGCATTGGCGTCACGCAGAACCGCCGCGGCGGTTGCCGCGCCCCGCCGGGCCCGGCGGCTGACGGATCTGCGCCGCGCCATTGCGGGGATGTTCGACCCGAGCCAGCGTCAACATTGCGGAAATCGGCAGCGTGATCCGTTCGGATCGTTTCAGCCCGCTTGCGTCGGCCGCAACCGCGGATGCCGCGTCCATGCCTGTTGCGTGCCGCTCGCCGGTTCCTCGACCTGATGGCGCAACCGGTCACATTCCGGAGACCGCAAACCGGACGCACCCGCCGATCGTGGATATGGCCTACATCTACTACCTGACGCACATCCATCTCGGCTACGACGCGCTCGCCCAGCTGCCCGCGGAATGCGCGCGGCTCGGCATCCGCCGCCCGCTGCTCGTCACGGACAAGGGGGTGGTCGCGGTAGGCCTCGCGCAGCGCGTGCTGGACGCGCTGGACATGGGGCGCGTTCCCGTGTTCGACGAGACGCCCTCCAACCCGACCGAGGCCATGGTCATGGCCGCCGCGGCCGGCTATCGCGAACAGGCGTGCGACGGGCTGATCGCCGTGGGTGGAGGCTCGTCCATTGATCTGGCGAAAGGCGCGGCCATCGCCGCCACGCACCCGGGCGGGTTGACCCGCTACGCGACGGTCGAAGGGGGCAGCGATCGCATCACCCAAGCCGTGCCGCCCCTGATCGCCGTGCCGACGACCGCCGGCAGCGGCAGCGAGGTGGCGCGGGGCGCCGCCCTGATCGTCGAAGACGGGCGCAAGCTGAGCTTTCATTCGTGGCACCTGGTGCCCAGGTCCGCCATCTGCGATCCGGGGCTGACGCTCGGACTGCCCGCGACGCTGACCGCGGGGACCGGCATGGACGCCATCACCCACTGCATCGAGACCTTCCTCGCGCCGGCGTTCAATCCGCCCGCCGAGGGCATCGCCCTCGACGGCCTGGAGCGCGCATGGGCCCACATCGAGCGCGCCACGCACGACGGCGACGACCGCGACGCGCGGCTGCACATGATGAGCGCATCGCTGCAGGGCGCGATGGCGTTCCAGAAGGGCGTCGGCTGCGCGCATGCGCTGTCGCACGCGCTGGGCGCGATCGCGATTGACGGCCAGACGCAACTGCATCACGGCACGCTCAACGCCGTCCTGCTGCCTGCCGTGCTGCGCTTCAACGAGACGGCGGCCAGCGTCGTCGAGCAGCGGCGCTACGTGCGCCTGCGCCGCGCGATGGGCCTGCCGGAGGAGGCCGACCTCGCCCAGGCGGTCTACGACATGAACGTCCGCCTCGGGCTGCCGACCGGCCTCAGGCAATTGGGCCTGGACGAAAGCACGTTCGACCGCGTGATCGGCAATGCGCGGGCGGACTACTGCCACAGGACGAATCCGCGTGAAGCGACGCCGGCCGACTACCGGAGCATGCTGCGCGAATCGCTGTGAGCCGGCCTGCCATCCGGGAGGGGCATGACAACCGCCGGCGCCGGCCCATGGCGCCATGGTTGCAGACCGCGAAATCGTCAATCCGCGAAAAAGGGAAACACGTGACCGACATGCAAGCGAAAGGTAGGGGCTGGCCGGCCGGGCCGGCGGCTTCGATGGGGCGGCAGGGCGCTGCGGATGGCATCGCTGCACTGGCCGGCGGCCGCCCGGCGGATGGGGGGCTCAGCCCTGTCAAGGCACAGGATCCGCCGCCCGGCGGCTATGCGGCAGTGCGGGCCAGTCTCGCGAGCCTGCTGGGCAGCACGATCGAGTGGTACGACTTCTTCCTGTACGGCGCGGCGTCCGCCCTGGTATTCAACCAGGTCTTCTTTCCGAAGCTGGGTGCGCTGAGCGGCGCCATTGCGGCGTTCGGCACGTACGGGCTGGGGTTCGTGGTGCGCCCGCTCGGCGCGCTCGCATTCGGCCACTTCGGCGACCGCCTGGGCCGGAAGACCGTGTTGCTGGCCTCGCTGCTGGCAATGGGGTTGCCGACGGTGCTGATCGGCCTTCTGCCGTCGTACAACGCCATCGGCTATCTTGCGCCGCTTCTGCTGATCGTCCTGCGGCTCGTTCAGGGCTTTGCCGTGGGCGGGGAGTGGGGCGCGGTCATTCTGGCGGTCGAGCACGCTTCGCCGCGTTTCAAGGGGCTGCTGGGCGGGTTGTCGCAGACCGGGGTGGCGGCGGGGCTGACCTTGTCGTCGCTTGCCATGGCTGCCGTGAGCGCGATCGGCCACGAGGCGATGCTGAGCTGGGCGTGGCGGATTCCGTTCGTCGCGAGCGGGCTGCTGGTCGCGCTCGGGTGGCTGCTACGCCGCAAAGTGGACGAGACACCCGAGTTCGCCGCGGCCAAGCAGCAGGGGCGGTGCTTGAAATACCCCGTCCGCAACGTCTTCAAGGATCATGCCGGCGCGCTGCTGAGCGTGGCCGGCGCGCGCGTCGCGGAGATCTCGTTCTTCTACATCGTGACGGCCTTCACGCTCTGGTACGCGACGAAGCAGCGCGGCCTCCCCGGCGCCTGGTGCCTCAACGGCGTCACGCTGGGCGCGGCGGCGGCGACGTTCCTGATGCCGCTGTGCGGCATGCTGGGGGACCGATGGGGCGCGCGCCGGATCTATATCGCCGGCATTGTCACGGCGCTGCTCTGGATCCTTCCGTTCTTCATGCTGGTGAACACCCGCGCGATGGTGTGGGTGGTCCTGGCCGAGGCGGTCAGCGTCGTGCTGTCGTTCTCCATGGCGGCCCAGCAGGCCAGTCTCTTTGTGCAGCAGTTTCCGGTGATTGCGAGATATACCGGTGCATCGCTTGCCGTCAACATCGCCGGGGCATTGGGCGGGCTGGCGCCGATCGTCGCCACCGCGCTGCTCGGGAACGTGCCGGACGGCGTCACGTATATTGGGGGCTACGTGGCCGCTTTGGCGGTCATTTCGATCGCCAGCGCGCTACGGCTCAGGAAAGTCTGACCCCGCGGACGGCTCGGTTTCCGCACGCCAGGCATTTCCCGCCTTGCCCTTCAAGGACCTTTTTCAGGCCCAGCGCCTAACCAACCCGAGGGGGCATCCTTCAACCATGGGGCACGGACACAGCATGAGAAGCGTTTCTCTTCCGGATTTCTACCAGGTCACGCCCGAGCCGGCCGGCTCGCCAAATTTTGAGCCGTTCTTCGCTGAACTGACCGACACGCTTCGGTCGGGTGTCCGCCTGCTTCAGCTTCGCGCAAAGCGGCTGGACTCGCGCGAGCACCTGGCGGTCGCGCAAAGGACGCGGGATCTGTGCCGCCAGTTTGGGACGATTCTGATGCTCAATGGCCCGATCGACATGGCCCGCGAGGCCGGCTGCGATGGCGTGCACCTGAGCAGCGATGCATTGATGTCGCTGCGGTCGAGGCCCGTGCCTGAGACGATGCTGGTGTCCGCGGCCTGCCATAGCGCTGAGCAACTGGAGCAAGCCGCCAGGATGGCGGTGGACTTTGTGACCCTGTCCCCGGTCCTGCCGACGCGCACGCATCCGGAGGCCGACCCGCTCGGCTGGGAGCGCTTCGCCGCGCTGGTTCAGGGTGCGCGCATCCCGGTGTTCGCGCTGGGCGGCATGCGCCCGGACATGCTCGATCAAGCCAAGCAGGCCGGCGCCTGGGGCATCGCGGCGATTTCCGCGACCTGGCGCCGCCCATCCGCCGGCGGCTGATCGTCAGCGCATCGGCGATCGCCCAGGCGATCCGCATGCCTATTGATGCATCAGGTAATGGGCATGCTGCTTCGCAAGGAGCTCCTTGACGAGCATCGATTTCTTCGTGCACCCGAGTTTCTGCTTCATGTGCTCGAGATGGCTCTCGACGGTGCGATGCGAGATGCCGAGCGTGTTGCCGATTTCCTTGGCGGTCGCACCGGTCACGAGGAGCCTGGCGACATCGTCTTCCCGTGGGGTGAACATCGTCTTTTCGCCCGGGAAGGGGCGCTGAACCAGCGCTTCAATGCTCGTCGCAACCGGGGGCGGATTGACCGCGCGGTGAATGCGGTACTGATCCGCCTGCTCGATCAGGCCGGCGGCGGCCTGCAGGAAGTAGCTCGAAAAATTTTCGAGCCGATCAAAATTGTTCAGGTAGAAATTCAGCGCCATGACATTGCTGCGCGGCGCGTAAAAAATAAAATATTCGCTGAACGCATGGTTCTGATTCAATATCGCAAAACAGTGGTCGTAATCAAAGTAATCACGTTGATCCGCGAGCTGCTGGCGGTAGCGCGTTCGAAGATGTGCAGGATAGGTTTCAACCTTCCTGTCTAAAATGGAATAGCGTTCACGCTGTTCGAAATATTGCGGCGTATAGGCGCCGACAATGTAGCGGGCCTTGTGGAAGGTGTGTTCGAACGCCCCGGCGTCGCTCCACACTTCGGATCGCGTTCCATCCATGAACAGGCGCGAATACGAGAAGGAATTTAATCCGGTTTCATTAAAGAACGGTTGGCATAAGTTGCGGGCGCCTGAAAAAATGAATTCCGGTGTTTTCTTCATCGCAATGTCAAGCTGCATAAGATTCGTCCGTAATTTGTACGGATGTTTTGTGGGATTGCTCGTAAGAAAATGCCTGAACTGCCAAGGCAATCATTACCCTTTACTTAATTCCACCTTGAATTTTTTGCAGGGTGGGCGCGCAAATGGATCCGCCGGGCAGACCATTCGGCACGAATTGTAGTGTCGTCGGTGTCCGATGACCATCGAGTCAAGCCCCTACGGCTGATTTGGCGGGACGGTTGGGGAAATGGGCGTGAGCATTATTTATTGCAGATGTGAATTGCAATAAATGTTTGCGATTGAGGCAGGCTAAGCACTTCTGAAACGGAAGAGATGTTCCCTCTGCGCACGTCAAGACGTGGTGGGACGTGCGTGTGCGATGGAGTCGGAGCGATGAAGCGGGAAAGAAGTGTGGATGCCTATCCGCTCGAGAAGCGGGTGCACGTCAAGGATGCCCGGGACTACGTCTTCGAGCAGAGTGTGGCGTTCGGGGTCTTGTTCCTGATCCTCAGCCTGGTCATGGCCGTCGCGATGTTGAACAGGAAGCATCCCGTTGGGATGGAGCGGGCCATCTGCTGGGTGACCGGGGTCATGGTTGACTGGCGCTCATGGATGCCGCTGGCCGTGGGGTTCCTGCTGGTGGCTGCGGTGTGCCTGCTGCGCAGATTGCAGCGCTAGACCCCGGCCGAAGCCGGGCAGACCGGACGCCGCATCGACGTCCGTCCGGCGCGATGCATGCGTGGCCGTGGCGCTTGCCGGGCCCCGCGCGGGCGGCAGTCAACTGGGTGGCCTGTTCTTCGAGCGACTGCGTCGCTGCCTTCGATTCCATCGACCGCGCCACCTCCAGTTCGGCCGGATTCGCCGCCAGCATCACGCGCTGCAGTGAAATGGCGTGCCGGCGCACGGACGCACGGTACGCTTCCATCGTTGCGGCGCGGGCCCCGATGCCCTAGGTGTAGCGGGAAGCCTGATTGCTGGCGTCATTCATCGAGTTCACGGCGATGCCGGCCAGCGCGAGCATCAGAGCGGTCAGTGACGCAAATGCCAGCCGCAGCAAGGCTTTCACGGTCATGCTTTGGGGGCGGCGTAGCCTGAAATAACCGCGGTTGACGGAGGGGTGAGACACTTCGCTTCGCCTCACCCGTTCGCGGGGATCGTGTGCCGGCGCGTCGCGGTTGGGTTGAATCGGGCGCCTGATTTGATCTGGATTTCAGGTAGCTGCGCAGGCAGGGAGCGATCCGTTTCCTGCCGTCACTATCCGAAATTTTCGCCTATTGAGCAACCCAACCCGACGCGCGGGCTAGGTGTCCTGGAAGAAACGAGGATGAGGATTGCCAAATCCATGACAACCGAATCAGTGCTTGTGCGTTGTCCGATCAGAACCTTGATCGGAGAGTCGGATGAAGGTCTGGTAGATCAAATTACTGTCGGCGTCCCGCACCTGAAAGCAAAAACGCCCGCGACCACTGCGGGCGTTTTGTAGAACCGTGTGCCACGCTCAGTGCGCTACGCTGTCCGCCAGCAGACGCGCCAGCACGTTGCTGGCAATCAGACGATGGCCGGCCGTGGTCGGGTGCACGCCGTCGGCGAACAGGTAGCTCTGGTCCGCACCGGAAGCCACCAGCGTGTTGGCCGAGCAGAACAGCGAGCTGCCCCCGGCATTCGGCACCAGGGCGTTGACCTTAGTTGCATCGCAAGCTGTGGCACTGGTGTTGGCAAATCCGAACGAGGCGCCGTTCTGGATCACCGCGGTGAGCTGCGAATTGAAGTCGATGATGCGCGCCGAGGTGCCGGCCAGCCCGCTTTGCAGCGTCGTGTTGAACGCGCCCACCAGCGCACGCAGCAGTTCCTGGCCGGTCGTCCCACTTGCCACGCCCTGCGGCGTCAGGCTGCTGTCGGGCAGGTTGAACACGTAGACCTGCGTCGCGCCCTTGGCAATCATGTCCTTGACATAACCGACCAGATCCGTCGCCGCCTGCTGCACCTGGGCTGTGGCGATGGCGGGCGTCACGCCCGAACCGCTGGTGGCCACCGCGGCTGACCAGAAGAAGATGTCGTTATTGCCCGCGAGCACGAAGACGATGTCGCTGTTACCGTTGAACGCGTTATTGCTGGCAGCGTAGAAGTTGGCGAGCTGCTGCTTGACCGGATAGGTCAGCGCGCCGGCGCCGCCGTTGTGGCCGATGCCGTCCGGGTCCGTCACTCGTGAGCCACCCTGCGCGTAGTCGAAGCAGCCGGCCTTGGGGCAGCTCTGGACGGAGGTGCCATAGCCCATCACGGCCGGCGTCAGCGCTACGCCCAGTTGCGACGCCACGGTTTCGGCCCAGACAGGGCCCGGGTTGGTGGTGAACCTGCCGCCGCCCACCGCCTGCGCGACCGGGGTGTAGGTGCCAGCATCGCTCAGGCTGTCGCCGAACACCACCATGCGCTGCACCTTGACGACGCTGGGATTGCCGCTCTGGTCGGTTTCCCCGCCCCCGCATGCGGTCAGGCTCAGGGCGAGGGCAGCCGTCGCGGCGACCATCCATTGACGCAGGCTCATTGTCTGTTTTCCTTTCAATTAATAGATAGATCGTTCACTCTATTATTGATCAGCCAGACCGTCAAGTTAACTAGAGCGATCGATCTAGTTTTGACCTGGCCGGAGAAGAACCTCACTGCTGCGACGGAGCCGCTTGAGCCCGTGTGCTAGAGTGAGCAATCTAGTTATGAGGTGTTTCAGTGAGGACTATCGACCCGGTCAAACATGAGAAGCGACGGCAGGAAATTCTCGCGGCGGCAGACCGGTGCTTCCGCCGCGACGGATTTCGAGGCGCCAGCATCTCCAACATCTGTGCCGAGGCCCGGATGAGCTCCGGGCACCTCTATCACTACTTCTCCAGCAAGGAAGAGATTCTCCGCACCATTGTCGAGACAGGACTCATGCGCGGCACCGCTCGCGTTGAGGAGATGATGGCAAGCTTGGATCCGATCGGTAGCTTCATTGACCAGGCAGCAAAAACGAGGCATGGGCAAGCTGGCCAGTCGCTCGTGCTCGATATGCTGGCAGAGGCTGGACACAACCCGGCAGTCGCCGAAATCGTGAGGGATCACAGCCGCGAAGTGCGGTCGCTATTGACGAATTTCCTGAGGACAGCGCAGGAAAAGGGGCAGGTCGACAGTAGCCTCGATGCAGATATGGCGGCAGCGGTGCTGCTGGCTGTCGTAGATGGCGCCCAGGCGATGACCATCCGCGATCCGAAGCTGAACAAGAACCGGAGCTTCGCAAACATGAAGCTGCTCATCTCTCGCTTCCTGAAACCTCAATGATGATCAATCTGCCGATTTCGGCGAAGGTGATCAGAGGCGGGAGGGTACTGCGCGGTCAGAGGATGCGCATGGGGGGGTACCGTAACACCATGGCCATTGAGGTTCGCGCTGGTTGTTGTATCGGCCAAGCCGTGCATCGAGATCAGCCTGCAGTTTGACCTGGTGCTTGGAGATGCCGAGCTTCCCCGCGGCACGCCAGGCCATCAGACCGACATCGGCAGCTTGGATGACCTTGCAGCGATCCAGTCCCCCGTGCTCATTGCCCGCAGCCTCGTCGGATGCCGGGATTGGAGGGGGGCACAGTGGTGGCGATGTCCTGGCGGCACCGAGGCTGGTGCAGCGGCTGGAGGGGCGTCCGAGGTTTTCAGCGCCCACCGTGCCCACGCAGAGGGGGCGCGCCGACGAGGATGCCGCTCGTGGGGAAGGGCGGCGACGGAGAACGAAAACGGGATCGGGCGTGCGGCGTTGCCGGTGCGCCAGCGCCATCAAGCGCTGTTCAGCCCATGTTCGACGGCATAGACGGCCACTTGCACCCGGCTGGTCAGGTTGAGCTTCTTGAGGATGTTCTGCACGTGAATCTTCACCGTGCTCTCGGCCACGTCCAGCGCGCGGGCGATTTCCTTGTTGCTTTCGCCGCGTGCCAGGCCCCGGACGATCTCGCGCTCGCGCGGGGTGAGCCGGTCGGCGCTGACGGACGCGGCGGCTGCGGGGGCCGCCGGCGCAGCCTTTTCCGGCGCGCGGAAATGCGCGACCAGCTTGGCCGTCATGCTCTCCGAGATGACGGGCTCGCCAGCCGCCGCGCGGCGCACGCCCGCCACCAGGGTGTCCGCCTCGATGTTCTTCACCAGGTAGCCGCGCGCGCCGTCGCGCAGCGCGGCTTTCAATTCGTCGGCCTCTTCGGACACGGTCAGCATGACCACGGCCGTTTCCGGCAGGTCTTGCGCCAGCAGTTGCAGGGTCTCCAGCCCGGACAGCCCCGGCATGTTCAGGTCGAGCAGGATCACGTCGGGCCGGTGCCGCTTGGCGAGCTTGATGCCCTCCAGCCCGTCGGCGGCTTCGTCGACGACCTCGAAGTCCGGCTGCCGCTGCAGCAGGAGCCGGATGCCCGAGCGGAACAGGGTGTGGTCGTCAATGAGCAGGATGCGGATGGTCATGGTGGTCGGCGCGGTGGAGCGATGGAGTGTTGAGGTCAGGCGGCCTGACGCTGCTGTCCGGGCAGCAGCAGGATAACGGAGGCGCCCTGGCCGGGGCAGCCCTCCAGCCGCAGCTGTGCCGACAGCCACGCAGCGCGTTCGCGCATGATGTTCAGGCCGACGTGGGCCTCGCCGCATTCGGCGACTTCGGCGGCATCGTAGCCGCGGCCGTCGTCTTCCACGCGCAGCTCGAAGTCGCGGCCGTTGGTGATGGCCACGTCCACGCGGCTGGCCATGGCGTGCTTGCGCACGTTGGAGAGCGCCTCCTGCAGGATGAACAGCACCTGCAACTGCTGATCCGCCGGCAGGGGCGCGCCGCCGGCTTCCTGGTAGCGCAGCGTCGGCACGATGCCGCTCTGCCGCGCAAAGCGCGCCAGCGTCTGCTCGACCGCCGGGCGCAGCTCGCCGCTCTCCAGCTTGCTGCGGAAGTTCAGCAGCAGCTCGCGCACATCCTGGTAGCACTCCTCCACGCCGCAGCGCAGGAGCGGCACGGTCTCGCGCGCCTCCGTGAGGTTTTCGTCCTGCACGGCGGTGTCCAGCATCTGCACTTGCAGGTTCAGGAAATTCAGGCCCTGCGCGATGCTGTCGTGCAGCCCCTGTGCGACGAGGTTGCGCTCTTCCACCACGGCCAGCTGCGTGGCCTTGGCCTGCAGCCGGAGGTTTTCCAGCGCGATGCCGAGATGCTGGCCCAGCGTCTCCAGCAGGCGCAGATCGTTGGGCGGCAGCTGGCGGTCGTCGCGCAGGTGCAGCGAGAAGGTGCCGAGCACGGCCTGCTGCGTCAGGATGCGGAACACCGCCACGGTGGTGTAGCCCTCGCGCTGGCAGGGCAGTGCCATGGGCGCCGCCGGCTCCGCCTTGGACCGCATGCGGTGGAAGTCGTGCACGATCACCACGTCTTGCTGCGTGGCCTGGCCGCACAGGCATGTATCGGCGCGCATGCATTGCTCGGCCTCTTCCAGCTCGGCGGGCAGGCCGACGGACGCCACCATGTGCAGCCGCTCGCCGTCGGGGTCCATCACGCGGATGCTGCCGCCCGCGGCGCCGAACTGCGTGGTGACGCGATGCAGGAAGCCGCGGCACATCGCGTCGATATCGGACGAGATGTTGAGGAACGCGGTGATGTCGTACAGCGCGGACAGCTCGCGGTTCTGCTCGGCCAGCTCTTCGGTCTTCCGCGCCACGCGCGAGGCGAGATCGGCGTAGAGCCCCTGCAGCTCTTCGGCCATGCGGTTGAAGCCGTGCGCCAGCAGGCCGAACTCGTCGTACGACTCCACCGTCAGGCGCGTGGTGAACTCGCGCGCCGCCATGCGCTGGAGCCCGTCCTGCAGGCGCAGCACCGGCAGGATGATCCACAGGTACAGCAGATAGATCATCGCCAGGGAGCCCACGCTGGCCATGGCGGCCAGCGCGAACTGCGACAGCCGCAGCAGCGTGGTCTTGTGGGCGTTGCTTTGCTCGATCATGCGCACGAGCTGGTCGGCTTGGTCGATGAAGCCCGGCAGATGCGCCAGATAGGCCGACGGGGCCCCGTGCGGCCGGACGATGTCGGCGGCGATGCTGGGCTTGAGGCGGTTCCGCCAGGCGGCGCAGACGGCGTCGAACTGGCTGTGGACATCGGTGTCGGCCGGCAGGAACAGCGGCCGCTGGGCGTCGCCCTTGTTCAGACTGTCGAGGGTGGTGTCGAGCCGGCTGACCTGCTGGTCGAGCAGGCGGGTATCGCCGTTGCGCGCTTGCAGCACGGCCACGCCGATCTGGCTGGCGCGCATGCGCAGGCTGCCGGTGTCGTTGATGGCGGCGCCGGCGCCTTCAAGCTGCCACGACAGCCACAGCGTGCCGCAGATCATCGCCAGCACCAGCGTGAGCGCCGCCAGGGAGGCCGAGACGATACGGGTCGACAGCCGTTGCCGCACAGGAGGCAGCATCGCTGAAAGCGGGACGGAGGCAGCGTTCATGGTTGGGGCGCGTGTAAAGCCCGGCCATCCTCCGCTGGACTTGGATCGAGTCGGGGTGGCCTTATGCGGGCAGTGGATCGAGTTCGAGTATCTGCCAGATGAAGTCCGCCACGCTTTGCGGCCGATCAAGGAACAGGTTCGGGCGGTCCAGCGACAGCGCCACATCGCTGGCCACGGCGAGGATGCTGTCGTCGTCAGGATACATCGGCGGCTTGCCGAGTGCTGGACGATGCACTTCCAGGCGCGGGATCGGCTCGCGCCGGAAACCTTCCACCAGCGTGAGGTCGGCCGGGCTCATGCGCGCCAGCAGCGCATCCAGCGTGGGTTCCGGCACGTCCTGCAGCGTGTGGACGATGGCGTAGTGGTAGGGGGAGGCCACCATCACCTCGCTGGCGCCGGCGGCGCGCACCCGGGCGCTGTCCTTGCCCGGCGGCTCCAGCGTCAGCCTGTGGTGGCTGTGCTTGATCACGTTGACGCGCAAGCCGCGGGCGCGCAGCAGCGGCAGCACGGCCTCGATCAGCGTGGTCTTGCCGCTGCCGGAGCGGCCGGTGATGCCGAACACGGCCGGCTTGCGCGTTGCCATGTCAGCGTCCCCGCACCAGCTGCCAGGCGCGGCCCACGTACGTGACCGACGCCAGCCCGCTCCACACATGCACCAGCCGCGTGAACGGGAAGATCAGGAACAGCGACATCCCCATGAACAGGTGCAGCTTGAAGATCAGCGGCACGTCGGCGACGAAGCTGGAGGCGTCTGCCTGCAGGGTCACGATGTGCTGGGCCCAGGTCATCAGCAGCACCATCACGTGGCCGTCCAGATGGCCGGCGGAGGTGAAGATGGTCGTCAGGCCGAGCAGCAGCGTGATGAGCAGCCAGGCGAGCAGCAGCTTGTCGCCGCGGCGCGTGACGGCACGGATGCGCGGGTTGGAGAGGCGCCGGTAGATCAGCATCAGCAGGCCGATCAGGCACAGGCTGCCGAGCACGCCGCCGGCGGTCATCGCCACCAGTTGCTTGACGCCATGGGGCACGCCCAGCGCGTCCCACACCGCCACCGGCGTGAGCAGGCCGGCCAGGTGCCCGCCGAACAGGCCCAGGATGCCCACGTGGAACAGCAGGTTGCCCACGCGCAGCGTGCCGGTGTGCAGCAGCTGGGAGCTGTCGCTCTTCCAGGTGTATTGCTCGCGCTCGAAGCGCAGCAGGCTGCCGAGCAGGAAGATGGTGCCCGCAATGTACGGGTAGATACCGAAGAGCAGGGTGTTGAGCATCGTCATGTCAGGCTCACAGAGGGGTGGGGTGCGCAGCCGCGCCCTTGCGCGGGTGGAACTGCACGGGCTGCTCCGCCGTCGGCGCGGGGCGCAGCAGCGGCTCGACGCCGTCCGCGCCGGGGCCGAAGTGCTCCATGGCCTCGTCCATGTCGCGGATGGGCGGCTCGGTCAGCGGCTGCGGCTGCACGTCGCTGCGCGTGAGCAGGACATCGAAGACGGCGGCGTAGGACGTGCCGTCGCGCGCCAGGCGCTCGCCGACGGCGGCCAGCACGTGGATGGCGTCGCCCAGCAAGGTCGTGGCTTGCTCGCCGTGCCCGGTCGCGTCCATGTGGCCGAGCACTTCCAGGAACAGCGGCACGTAGTCCGGCAGCTCGTTGGCAGCGGGCTCGACGCCGTATTTGCGGTACTCCTCGATCAGGTCGACCATGGCCTGGCCGCGGTCGCGGCTCTCGCCGTGCACGTGCTCGAACAGATGCAGCGCATGCGACGGGTTACGGTCGAAGGTGGCAACGTAGTGTTCCTGCAAGGTGATGAGATCGGTGCCGCGCAGCGTGTCGAGCAGCGGCGCCAGCCGCCGGTGTGCATCGGGGGTGGCGCTGAGCAGGCGGTCGATCTCGGGCAGGGCGTCCAGCAGCTCCGGCTCGGGGTAGGCGAGCAGGGTGGAGAGCAGGTGGTACAGCGAAGGCTGGGTCATGATGGTCTCCGGTGGCATCAGGCTGCGCTGGTCTTCTTGCGCGAGACCGGCATGCTGATGGTCGACACGCTGGCCTTCTTGCGCCCGAAGAGCGTGCCCTCGGACACGCCGCCCGAGCAGCCGTTGCCGAAGCTGAAGCCGCACGCGCCCTTCTCGTCAAAGCTGTCCTGCGTCATCTCCTTGTGCGAGGCCGGGATGACGAAGCGGTCTTCGTAGTTGGCGATCGCCATGATCTGGTACATGTCTTCCACCTGCGCGGGCGTGAGGCCCACCTGCTGCAGCACGTCGAGATCCTGCGCGCCGTGCACGGTCTGCGCGCGCTTGTAGGCGCGCATGGCCAGCATGCGTTCGAGCGCGCTGACCACCGGTGCCTCTTCGCCCGCGGTGAGCAGGTTGGCGAGGTAGCGCACCGGAATGCGCAGGCTCTTCACGTCGGGGATCATGCCGTCCATGCCCATGACGCCGGACTCCGCCGCCGACTGGATCGGCGACAGCGGCGGGATGTACCAGACCATCGGCAGCGTGCGGTATTCCGGGTGCAGCGGGAAGGCCACCTTCCACTCGCAGGCCATCTTGTAGACCGGCGACTTGACCGCCGCGTCGATCCAGTTCTGCGCGATGCCCTGGCGCAGCGCCTCGGCCTGGATGGCCGGGTCGTGCGGGTCGAGAAACACGTCGAGCTGCGCGTTGTACAGGTCCTGCGTGTTTTCCACGCTGGCGGCGGCCTCGATGCGGTCGGCGTCGTACAGCATCACGCCCAGGTAGCGGATGCGGCCCACGCAGGTCTCCGAGCACACCGTCGGCTGCCCGGCCTCGATGCGGGGGAAGCAGAACACGCACTTCTCCGCCTTGCCGCTCTGCCAGTTGAAGTAGATCTTCTTGTATGGGCAGCCCGACACGCACATGCGCCAGCCGCGGCACTTGTCCTGGTCGACCAGCACGATGCCGTCTTCCTCGCGCTTGTACACCGAGCCCGACGGGCACGAGGCCACGCAGGTCGGGTTCAGGCAGTGTTCGCACAGGCGCGGCAGGTACATCATGAAGGTGTTCTCGAAGGTCGAGTACATCTCCTTCTGGATGTCTTCGAAGAGCTGGTCGCGGCCACGCGAGTCGAACTCGCCGGCCAGGTCATCTTCCCAGTTCGGGCCCCATTCGATCTTCTCCATGGTCTTGCCGGTGATGGCGGAGACCGGGCGAGCGGTGGGCGGCGTCTGCGACAGCGGCGCGTTCTGCAGGCGCGCGTAGTCGTAGGTGAAGGGCTCGTAGTAGTCGTCGATCTGCGGCAGGTTCGGGTTGGCGAACAGGTTGGCGAGGATCTTCAGCTTGCCGCCCTGGCGCGGCGTGAGCTTGCCGTCGGCGTTGCGCTGCCAGCCGCCCTGCCACTTGTCCTGGTTCTCCCATTGCTTGGGGTAGCCCACGCCGGGCTTGGTTTCGACGTTGTTGAACCAGGCGTATTCCACGCCGTCGCGCGAGGTCCAGACGTTCTTGCACGTCACGGAGCAGGTATGGCAGCCGATGCATTTGTCCAGATTGAGGACCATGGCCACCTGGGCACGGATTTTCATTGCGAGGCTCCCGGGAGTGTTTCGGCCAGTTGTTCTTCCATCCAATCGATGCGCTGCATCTTGCGCACGATCACGAATTCGTCGCGGTTGCTGCCTACGGTGCCGTAGTAGTTGAAGCCGTAGGCCAGCTGCGCATAGCCGCCGATCATGTGCGTGGGCTTGGTGACGGTGCGGGTGACGGAGTTGTGGATACCGCCGCGCATGCCGCTGGTCTCGGCGCCCGGCACGTTCACGATCTTCTCTTGCGCGTGGTACATCAGGCACATGCCGCGCGGTACGCGCTGGCTGACCACCAGTCGCGCCGTGAGCGTGCCGTTGACGTTGAAGACCTCCACCCAGTCGTTGTCGCGCAGGCCCGCGGCTTTCGCCTCGGGTTCGGACACCCAGACGTGCGGCCCGCCGCGCGAGAGCGTGAGCATGCGCAGGTTGTCGGAGTAGGTCGAGTGGATGCCCCACTTCTGGTGCGGCGTGATCCAGTTCAGCACCAGCTCCGGGTTGCCGTTGCTATGCTTGCCCAGCATCGGCTGCACGGTCTTGGTGTCGATGGGCGGCTTGTACAGGCACACGCCCTCGCCGAAGTCGAGCATCCAGCGGTGGTCCTGGTAGAACTGCTGGCGGCCGGTGAGCGTGCGCCATGGAATGAGCTCGTGCACATTGGTGTAGCCGGCGTTGTAGCTGACCTCTTCGGACTCCAGCCCCGACCACGTCGGCGCGGAGATGATCTTGCGCGGCTGCGCCTGCACGTCGCGGAAGCGGATCTTGTCGTGCTCGCGGCCGACGGCCAGATGCGTGTGGTCGCGGCCGGTGATCTTCGACAGCGCGTCCCATGCCTTGACCGCCACGTGGCCGTTGGTCTCGGGCGCGAAGGTCAGGATCATCTCGGCCGCGTCGGTGGCCGTCTCCAGGCGCGGGCGGCCCTGGCTGACGCCGGGCGTGGTCACCTTGTGCGTCAGGCCGGCGAGCTCGTGCACCTCGTGCTCAGTATCCCAGTTGATGCCCTTGCCGCCGTTGCCGAGCTTGTCCAGCAGCGGCCCGACCGAGGTGAATTTGCGATAGATGTCGGCATAGTTGCGCTCGACCACCGTCATGGCCGGCGCGGTCTTGCCCGGGATCAGGTCGCACTCGCCGTGCTTCCAGTCACGGGGGGCAAACGGCTGGCCGAGTTCGCCCGGGGTGTCATGCATGAGCGGCGTGCAGACCAGGTCGCGGCGCGTGCCCAGCAGTGGCCCGGCGATTTCCGTGAACTTCTTGGCGATGGTCTTGTAGATCTCCCAGTCGGTCTTGGACTCCCACAGCGGCTGCACCGCCTCCGACAGCGGGTGGATGAACGGGTGCATGTCGGACGTGTTGAGGTCGTCCTTCTCGTACCAGGTGGCGGTGGGCAGCACGATGTCGCCGTACAGGCAGGTCGTGCTCATGCGGAAGTCCAGCACCGTCAGCAGGTCGAGCTTGCCTTCGGCCGCTTCGCGCACTTCCACTTCGGCCGGCTTGATGGCGGCGGACTCATCGCTGAACAGCGCGTTCTGCGTGCCGAGCAGGTACTTCAGGAAATACTCATGGCCCTTGCCCGAGCTGCCCAGGATGTTCGAGCGCCAGACGAACATGTTGCGCGGGAAGTTGTCCGGGTGGTCCGGGTCTTCGCAGGCGAAGCGCAGCTTGCCGGCCTTGAGCTGCTCGACGGTGTAGGCCACCGGCTCCTGGCCGGCCGCCTGCGCGGCATCGGTCACGTCGAGCGGGTTGGCGTTGAGCTGCGGCGCGGAAGGCAGCCAGCCCATGCGCTCGCTGCGGGCGTTCAGGTCCAGCAGCGACAGGCCGTCGTAGCGCGCGCGGTCGGCCGTGGGGCTGAGGATCTCGTCCACCGAGAGCTTCTCGTGCCGCCACTGGCTGGTGTGGCTGTAGAAGAACGAGGTGCCGTTCATCTGGCGCGGCGGACGCGACCAGTCCAGCCCGAACGCCAGCGGTGCCCAGCCGAACTGCGGGCGCAGCTTCTCCTGCCCCACGTAGTGCGCCCAGCCGCCGCCGCTCTGGCCGATACAGCCGCACATCATCAGCAGGTTGATGATGCCGCGGTAGATCATGTCGTTGTGGTACCAGTGGTTCAGCGCGGCGCCGACGATGACCATGCTCTTGCCGCGCGTGCGGTCGGCGTTGTCGGCAAATTCGCGCGCCACCTGGATCACCTGCTGGCGCGGCACGCCGGTGTGCTTTTCCTGCCAGGCCGGGGTGTAGGGCACGTCGTCGTCAAAGCCGGCGGCGACGTTGGGGCCGCCCAGGCCCTGGTCGACGCCGTAGTTGGCCAGTTGGAGGTCGTAGACGGTGGCGATGCGCGCGGTGTTGCCGTCGGCCAGCGTCACGCGCTTGACCGGCACGCGGCGCAGGAGCCGCGCATCGTGCTCGCCGCCGAAGTACGGGAAGCCGACGTCCACCACCTCGTCGTGCGCACCGTTCAGCGACAGCAGCGGGTCGATCGCCGCGCCGTCGGCGGCGTCCTTCAGTTCGAGGTTCCAGCGCCCGACCTTGGCGCCGCCGTCGTGCTGCGCTTCGTTCCAGCGCAGGCCGATGGTGCCGTTGGGCACGACCAGCCGGCCGGTCGGCGCGTCGATCAGCAGCGTCTTCCACTCGGGGTTGTTGGCCTCGCCGTGGTTGCCGGCCAAGTGCGAGGCGCGCAGGAAGTGGTCGCTGGTGTAGCTGCCGTTTTCAGCCTCGCGCAGCAGGACCAGCATCGGCATGTCGGTGTACTGCTTGACGTAGTCGCGGAAGTAGGCGGACTTGCCCGTCGCGTGGAATTCCTTGAGCACCACGTGGCCCATCGCCATGGCCAGCGCGGCGTCGGTGCCCTGCTTGGGGGCGAGCCAGATGTCGCCGAACTTGACCATCTCGCCGTAGTCGGACGAGATCGCCACGGTCTTGGTGCCCTTGTAGCGGACTTCGGTGTAGAAGTGCGCGTCCGGCGTGCGGGTCTGCGGCACGTTGGAGCCCCACACCATCAGGTAGGTGGAGTTGTACCAGTCGGCCGATTCCGGCACGTCGGTCTGCTCGCCCCACACTTGCGGGCTGGCGGGCGGCAGGTCGCAGTACCAGTCATAGAACGACAGGCACACCCCGCCGATCAGGCTCAGGTAACGCGCGCCGGCCGCGTAGCTGACCATCGACATGGCCGGGATGGGCGAAAAGCCGACCACGCGGTCGGGGCCGTAGCGCTTGATGGTGTAGGCGTTGGCTGCGGCGATGATCTCGGTGGCGGTGTCCCAGTCGGCGCGCACGAAGCCGCCCTGGCCGCGCACGCTCTTGTAGCGCTTGGCCTTCTCCGGGTTCTGGCTGATGGATTCCCAGGCGGCGACCGGGTCCATGGTCTTGCGGGCCTCGCGCCACATCTGCATCAGGCGGCCGCGGATCAGCGGCGTCTTCACGCGCTGGGCGGAGTAGACATACCAGCTGTACGACGCGCCGCGCGGGCAGCCGCGCGGCTCGTGGTTGGGCAGGTCGGGGCGGGTGCGCGGGTAGTCGGTCTGCTGGGTTTCCCACGTGATCAGGCCGTTCTTGACGTAGACCTTCCACGAGCAGGAACCCGTGCAGTTCACGCCGTGGGTGGAGCGCACGATCTTGTCGTGCTGCCAGCGGCTGCGGTAACCGTCTTCCCAGCGGCGGTCTTCGTTGACGACGGCGCCATGGCCGTCGGCAAAGGTCGACCGGACATGGGTGAGGAACTTCAGGCGATCGAGAAAGTGACTCATGATGCGATGGTCCGCGCACCTGTCGGCACGCGGTGTTTGCGGGGATGGTTTGAGCTTACGGAGTGGTGCCGGGCGCGCCTATTCGCCGGGCGGTGTGCCGATGCACTGCGGTGGAGCTAGCCCGCGCCGCGCACCTAGTTCGAAAGAACTATGCCGCCCGGCCAGCGCTCAGCACGGCATGGGCGCGTTGCGGCGGGCGTAGATGGCCCACGTCACCAGTGCGCACACCACGTAGAAGGCGATGAAGCAGTACAGCGCGGCATTGACCGAGCCCGTCAGCTCCAGCGAGGTGCCGAAGCTCTTGGGGATGAAGAAGCCGCCGTACGCGCCGATCGCGCCGGTGAAGCCCAGCACGGCGGCCGATTCCTTGCCGGCGTCCTGGACGGCCTGGCGCTGCGCGGCGTCGTCCTGGCCCCGGGCCGCCCGCTGATGCTGCGTGAGGAAGATGATCGGGATCATGCGGAAGGTCGAGCCGTTGCCGATACCGGTCAGCGCGAACAGCACGATGAACATGGCGAGGAAGCCCGCGAAGCTGCCGGCATTGCCCTCGGCGGGCAGGAACATCAGCACGCCCACCACCGCCGCGATCATGCCGGCGAAGGTGAACAGCGTGACGCGCGCCCCGCCGAGCTTGTCCGAAATCCAGCCCCCCACCGGCCGCGTGAGCGCGCCGGCCAGCGGCCCGAGGAACACGTAGGCGGTCGGGTCGACATCGGGAAACTGCGACTTGGTCAGCAGTGCCAGTCCGGCCGAGAAGCCGATGAACGAGCCGAAGGTGCCGACGTACAGCAGGCACATCAGCCAGTTGTGGGTGCGCTTGAAGATCACGGCCTGGTCGGCGAAGGAGGCGCGGGCATCGGCAATGTCATGCATGCCGAACCACGCGGCCAGCGTAGCCGCAAGAATGAACGGCACCCACAGGAAGCCCGCATTCTGGAGCCACAGGCTGCGCCCCACGCCGCCGGCCGTGTAGGTCTGCGGGTCGCCGCCCAGCGCGCCGAACACGCCGACCGAAATCACCAGCGGCGTGATGAACTGCACCGCCGACACACCCAGGTTGCCGATGCCGGCGTTCAGCCCCGTGGCCAGCCCCTTCTTCTGCTTGGGGAAGAAGAAGCTGATGTTGGCCATCGACGAGCTGAAATTGCCGCCGCCCAGGCCGCACAGCAGCGCCAGCACCAGCAGGGTCGGAAAGCCCGTCTGCGGATCGCGCAGCGCCATGCCCATGCCCAGCGCGGGGATCAGCAGGCTGGCCGTGGACAGCGCCGTCCAGCGCCGCCCGCCGAAAATCGGCACCAGGAACGAATAGAAGATGCGCAGCGTGGCGCCCGACAGCGCCGGCAAGGCGGTGAGCCAGAACATCTGGTTCTTGGTGAGCGCAAACCCCGCTTTGTCGAGGTTGACCACGACCACGCTCCACAACGACCAGACCGCGAACGCGATCATCAGGGCGGGAATCGAGATCCACAGGTTGCGATAGGCCACCGACTGGCCGGTGGCGCGCCAGAACGAAGGGTTCTCCGGCTCCCAGTGCGTGAGGACGTTTGACGACATGATGAACTCCAGCAAAGCCGCGCCCCGGCGGGCACGGCAGATGAGAAAGGGATCAGGCGGCGCGCTGCGCGAGGGCAGCCGGGCGCGGCGGTTCGGACGGCATGCCGCCGCGCCCGGCGCGGAAGCTGAAGTGCATCCACACCAGGCTCACGCACACGGCGCCGTACAGCAACATGAAGCAGGTCGAGCGGATGCCGGTGAGATCGACCAGCACGCCGAACAGGATCGGCAGGACGAAGCCCGCCAGCCCGCCGGCCAGGCCCACCGCGCCCGAGACCGCGCCGATGTTGTCGGTGAAATCGTTCGAGATGAACTTGAAGACCGAGGCCTTGCCGATGGCCATGGCCACGCCCACCACGCCGATCAGCGCGGTGAAGGCCAGCGGCGACAGGCCGATGTGGAAGTCCAGCGGGCCGCGCGTGCTGGTCACCGTGAACTGCGTCTGCGGATAGCTCAGCAGGAAGAACGCGACCCAGCACACCCACATCACCGCCCAGGTGGTGCGGGAGGCGCCGTAGCGGTCCGACAGCCAGCCGCCCACCGCGCGCAGCACGCCGCCCGGCAGCGAGAAGCACGCCGCCAGGAAGGCCGCGGTCTTGATCGAGAAGCCGTACTCCGACACGTAGTACCGCGTGAGCCACAGCGACAGCCCGACATAGCCGCCGAACACCACCGAGTAATACTGCGAGTAGCGCCACACGCGCGGATCCTTCATCACCCGCAGCTGCGCGCGCAGCGAGACCGATTTGCCAGCGGCATGGGCCGGATTGGTGGCCGAGCCGAACCAGAACAGCAGCGCGGTGACCAGCATGGCGACGGCGTACACGCGCGGCACCACCGTCCACGTGCCCGCGGCGACCACCAGCAGCGGCGCGACGAACTTGTTGAGCGCAGCGCCCGCGTTGCCGGCGCCGAAGATGCCCATGGCAAAGCCCTGCCGGCTCTTGGGGAACCAGCGCGCCACGTATGGCGTGCCCACCGAGAATGAGCCGCCGACCAGCCCGACCAGCATCCCGAGCAGCAGGAACTGCCACAGCCGCGTCGCCTCGGCCACAAACCAGATCGGGACGACCGTGGCCAGCATCAGCAGGAAAAACACGATGCGCCCGCCGAAGCGGTCCGTCCACATGCCCAGCGGCACGCGCGCCAGCGAGCCCGTCAGGATGGGCGTTGCGGCAATCAGGCCGAATTCGGTTTCCGACAGGCCGAGCTGCTTCTGCAGCGGAATCCCGAGAATGGCGAACATCGTCCACACCGCGAAGCAGATGGTGAAGGCGAAGGTGGATGAGGCCAGTACCGAATAGGCACGCGGTACAACGGCCGCTTGCGCGATGGCATCTTGCGAAACGATGGGAGTGGAGGACATGGCTGACACTGGGCGCGAATAGGCTTGCCCAGTGTCGGCTGCGCCACGCAGGTGCGTCCATTCGTCACTGGAGGAGGACGGCCTGCGCCAGGGATTGTCGGTCGGGCTAGTTCGTTCGACGGGGGCGGCCCACGGCACGCCGCAACGGCGCCGATGGCGCCTGCGACGCCGGCATGCCGCCGGAGCCTTAATTCACGTCAAATGGGCCGGGCCCCGCATCGGCTAGCGTGGGTGACTCAGCACGCCGGCCGCCCATGACCAAAACCGCCCCCCCTCTCTTCTATGAACGCATGCCTGCCCCGGGTGTCGTGTTCGGCTGCCTGCTGCCCGTTCCGTGGGCGGGCGCGGCGGTGGGCTTGCTGTTGGCGCTGGGCCCGGTCGACGGTTTGCCGGATCGCTTTGCGCCGCTCACGCTGGCGCTTGCCCATGCACTTGCCGTCGGCATGCTGTTGCCGGCGATGCTGGGAGCGCTGTTCCAGCTGTTTCCCGTGGTGGCGGGCGTGCCGGTGTCGGCCGCGCGCTGGGTGTCGCCCTGCGTGGCCGCGACCTGCGTGGCGACTGCAGCCGCGCTGGGCGCGGGCTTTCTCGGAGTGGGGCGTGCCGCGTTTGCGCTGGCGGCGTGGTTTGGCGCGCCGCTGCTGGCAATCCCCGCCGTTTTGCTGGTGCTGGCGGGGCGGCGGGTTACCGGGACGCACGCCACCACGCGCACGCTGCGGTGGATCGGCTCGGCGCTGCTGTTCACGCTGGCCAGCGGCGCCACGCTGGCCACGGTGCTCGGTCTGGGGATGTTCGCGCCGTCGGCCACCCTGCTGGATCTGCACGTCGGCTGGGGGCTGGGCGGCTGGCTGGCGACGCTGGTGGCAGGCGTGGCCTCGACGGTGCTACCGATGTTCTGGCAGACGCGCCGTTGGCCCGCGCGGTGGCAGCGGTGGGTGCCGGCGTGGCTGTGGGCGCCGCTGCTGCTAGGCAGCGTGATCGGCTGGCGGGGGCATGCGCTGTGGTGGCAGGGCTGGGGCTGGCTGGCGCTGGGCGCATTGTCGGCGGCAGGCGTGCTGGCGGTGGGCGGCGCAAGGCGCCGGCACGATCCGGCCTGGCCGCTGTGGTTGGCCGCCACCAGCGCCTGGCTGGCGGTTGCCGTGCTGGGACTCGCCGCGCATTGGTTGCCGCCGGACTGGCCGGTGGCGTGGTGGATGGGCGCGCTGGCGCTGGTGGGCGGCGGCGTGCTGCCGGTCAATGCGATGCTGGGCAAGATCGTTCCGTTCATGGTCTGGATGCACTTGCGCCGGCGCGTACCGAAGCATGTGCGGCTGCCGGCCATGCAGACCCTGATTGGCGAGCGGCAGCAGCGCTGGCATGCCCGTCTGCTGCTGCTGGCATTGGCGATGGTGCTGCTGGTGCCGCTGCAGCCGCGCGCGATGGCGCCGCTGGCCGGCGCGTTGTTCACGTTGTCGCAAGTCTGGCTGGGCGTGCAGCTGTGTCGGGCGTTGCTGATCTTCAGGCGGGTCTCGCGGGCATTCGCACGCGGTTGACCGAACGCAAAACCACACTGCCAGACACGTCGCAGACTGCCGCCATGGCACCGATCACTCCCCCCACTATTGAATTGGTGGCCCCCGCAGGCAGCCTGGCGGCGCTCAAGGCCGCCCTCAACGCCGGGGCCGACACCGTCTACCTTGGCCTGAAGAACGCGACCAACGCGCGCAACTTCGCCGGCCTCAATTTCACCGAGGCGGATATCCGCACGGGCGTCGATCTGGCGCACAGCATGGGCCGGCAGGTCCTGTTCGCGATCAACACGTTTCCGCAGGCCGGCCGGGGCATCGAGTGGCGCATGGCCATCGATGCCGCCTACATGCTGGGCGCCGACGCCGTGATCCTGGCCGATCCGGGGCTGATGGCCTACGCGCGCGATCGCTATCCCGACCTGCGGCTGCATCTGTCCGTGCAGGGCTCCGCCACGCACGCCGATGCCATCGAGCTGATGCGCGAGCAGTTCGGCATCCACCGCGCGGTGCTGCCGCGTGTGCTCACGCTGGCCGAGATCGGGCGCGTGATCCCGCAGACCTCGGTGCAGATCGAGGTGTTCGGGTTCGGCAGCCTGTGCGTGATGGCCGAGGGCCGCTGCCTGCTGTCGTCCTTCGCCACGGGGGATTCGCCCAACAACAAGGGCGTGTGTTCGCCCGCGCACGCGGTGCGCTGGCACGAGCAGGACGGCCAGCTCGACGCGCGCCTGAACACCATCCTGATCGACCGCTACGCGCCGGGCGAAGCCGCCGGCTATCCGACGCTGTGCAAGGGGCGCTTCGTGGTCGACGGCGAGGTCGATCACGCGCTGGAAGAACCGACCAGCCTCAACGCGCTGAGCCTGCTGCCCAAGCTGATCGGCATGGGGGTGGCCGCGATCAAGATCGAAGGGCGCCAGCGCAGCCCGGCGTACGTCGCGCAGGTGGTCGCCACGCTGCGCGCGGCACTGGACGCCGCGCAGGCAGACCCGGCCCGCTTTTCCGCGCGGCCCGAATGGCAGGCCGCGCTGGTCTGCCATGCCGAGGGCGCGCACGTGACGCAGGGCGCGTTCGACCGGCCCTGGAAATAGGCTTCACCGCACGCTCATCATGTCCTATCACATCTCCCTGGGGCCGCTGCTGTACTACTGGCCGCGCCAGCACACCCTTGATTTCTACGCCAAGGTGGCGGACAGCCCGGTCGATATCGTCTACGTGGGCGAGACCGTCTGCAGCCGCCGCCACGAACTGCGTACCGATGACTGGCTCGCGCTGGCCGCCATGTTGCGCGATGCCGGCAAATCGGTCGTCCTGTCGACCCGCACGCTGATCGAAACCAGCGCCGAGGCGCAAGCGCTGCGGCGGCAGTGCCAGCAGGACGATTGGCCGGTCGAGGCCGGCGAGCTGGGCGCCGTGCGGCTGCTGCGCGGCCGGCCTTTCGTGGCGGGCCCCCATTGCAACGCTTACCACGGCGGCACGCTGGCATGGCTGGCCGGCCTCGGCGCCATGCGCGCCGTCATGCCGCTGGAGATGAGCCAGGCCACCCTGGCCGAACTGATGCGCGAGAAGCCCGATGCGCTGGAGATCGAGGCGATGGTCTGGGGGCGCCTGCCGCTGGCGTTTTCCGCACGCTGCTTCACCGCGCGGCACTTCCGGCTGAACAAGGACGACTGCGGCTTCCGCTGCATCGAACACCCCGATGGCCTGGCGGTGCGCACGCGCGAGGGGCAGGAGTTTCTCGCCATCAACGGCATCCAGACGCAATCGGGGCAGTGCCTGGACATTCTCGACCAGGCCCCGGCGCTGTCTGCGCTGGGCGTGAAGGTGCTGCGCGTGAGCCCGCAATCGACGGGCACGCTGGAGGCGGTTGCCGCGCTCGACGCCTTGCGGCGTGGCCAGCCCGCGGTGGAGGTGCATCCGCCGGAGGGCATCGGCCGCTGCAACGGCTATTGGCACGGGCAGTCCGGCATCGAATGGCTGGAGACATCGCGATGAAACCGTTCCGCCCACGCCCGCCCGCCGCGCTGGTGCGCCTCGCCCGGCGCCTGCCGGTACCGCTGACGTCGTTTCCGTTCGTGCTCGGGCTCGATGTTGCGCGACGGCTCGCCTGGCTGACGCCGCCGCCCGAGCTGGAGGGGCGGCGCTTTGCCCTGACCGTGGAAGACCTGGGCCTGCGCGCGTGCTTCTGCTGCCGTGGCGGGGCGTTTCATCTGCTGTCGGACGGTCAGCCCGAGCTGGAGCTGACCGCGGGCGTGGCGGATTTCGTGGCGCTGATACGCGGCGCGGCCGATGCCGACACGCTGTTCTTCCAGCGTCGCCTCAAGATTTCCGGCGACACCGAGCTGGGATTGATCGTCAAGAACTGGCTCGACGCAGCCGAGCGGCCGGCCTGGCTCGCGCGGTGGCAATCGCGGCAGGTCTAGTTGAGGAAGGAATCATGGCGTTACACAACCTTCCGCTGGTCTATGCCTGCTCGGGGTGTTCAAGCGTGGCGCAGGCGGCGAATCGTCTCGCCGTGGGGCTCGATCGTGCGGGCAAGGCCGAGATGTCCTGCATCAGCGGTGTGGGCGGCGGCGTACGCGCGCTGGTCAAGACCGCGCGCAGCGGGCGGCCCATCCTCGCGCTCGACGGCTGCGCCCTGGCTTGCGTCAAGGCGTGCCTGGCGACGGCCGGCGTCACGGCGGACATCCACCTGGTGCTCAACCAGTTGGGCGCCAGAAAGCGCTATCACGCCGACTGCACCGATGATGAGATGACCGCCTCAGCGGCGCTGGTGGACGAAGCCGTCACGACGCTGCAAGGCAGGATCGATGCCGCCGGGTGTGTGTCCGCATCGGCTCTGACATTGGACGATTGAGTCGCGGCATGCCCCCAAGGCGGGGCATGCCATTCACCCCGCCCGCAACTGGCGCTGCAAGGCGGCCGCGCTGTGGATGACCACATCGCGCCCCTCGACCAGGATCAGCCCATCGCGGATCAACTGCTGCAGCACGCGCGACAGGGTGGCTGGCGCCAGCCCGAGCTTGGAGGCGACCAGGGTCTTGCTGCACGGAAAGCGGGCGCGATCGAGCTTGCGCGGCAGCATCAGCAGGTAGCCGATCAGGCGCTGGCTGGCGCTTTGCAGGTTGACGGTCTCGATGTCGCACATCAGCGTGTGGAGTCGGGACGACAGGCCCGTGAGCATCCGGCGCGCCAGCGTGGGATGGATGTCGAGCGCCGCGTCGATGGTCGGCTTGCCGATCCGGATCAGCAGGCTGTCTTCCAGCGCCTGCGCGTCGGCCGCATGGGGCTGGTTCAGAAACATGAAGGGCTCGCCGAAATATTCGCCCGGCCCGAAGAATTCGATCACCTTGTTGTGTCCGTGGGCGCCGGGCAGCACGAGCTTGATCGTGCCGACCGCCACCACGTAGAACCCGTCAGCGCAGTCGCCTCGGTGGAACACGAAGTCGTGCCGTGCGAGGCGTATCTGATGGCTGTCGCGGGCGAGCGTGGCCAGGTCTTCGGCGTCGAGGCCTTCGAACAGCGGGGAGTGCTTGAGCAGATCGCCAATATCGCGGGTCTCATGCATGGTATCAACGGCAGGAAAAAGAGGAGAAGCAGGCGGCCAGCGCGTGTTGCGTCGCCTCGCTGGGCAATGCGGTGGCCAGGGTTCCGGGAGCACTTCGATAGGCTTGTATGGCGTAGTGTTTCACCCCGCGGCTGCACAGGCTTTGCGCGAGCGCAAGCAGTTGGGGTTCGGGCAGCCAGTCCGGGTGCCAGGTGGTGCGGCACTCGAATGCGCAGTGGCTGCGCAGCAACAGATCGAGGCAGGCGTCGACCGGCGCGGCACTGCCTCGGCGGCCCGTGAGGGCGTCGTAGCGCGGCGCGGTGGTCTTGATGTCGAGGCCGACCCAGTCCAGCCGCGGCAGCACCTCGGCAAAGCGGGCAGGGTAGATGCCGCCGGTGTGCAGCCCGATGCGCAAGCCGAGCGCGCGGGCCGCATCGATCAGCTGCGGCAGGCGCGGCTCGCTGAGCGGCTCGCCGCCCGAGAACACCACGGCGTCGAGAAGGTTCCGCCGGCGCCCGAGGAAATCGAGCACCTCGCGCCAGTCCAGCCCGCGCGCGCGTTCCTGCAGGTGCGGATTGTGGCAGTAGTGGCAGCGCCAGGGGCAGCCGGCGATGAAGACGACGGCGGCCAGTTGCCCCGGCCAGTCGACGCTCGAAAACGGCGTCAGGCCGCCGATGGCGGGCAGCGCCTGCGGGCCCGCCGCGGGCTGCGGCGGGCCCGGCTGCGGCTCAGCGGGTGCGCTCTTCGACAAAGAAGCGGCGCTCACGGAATTCTCCTTGCTTGCCGATGTTGAACGAGCTGACCGGCCGGTGATAGCCCATCACGCGGGTCCAGACTTCGCAGCGCGTGCGCTGGCTGTCGTCGAGCCGGGTGTTGGACGAGGGTTGATGGACGGGCATGTTCATGCGGGTGCTCCTTCTTGGTTGGAACGGGTGGAAGAACCGGTGGCCGGCGCCGCCGCGCAGCCGCAGCCGGCGTGTGCCTGCTGGGCCAGCAGCTCCGCGTCGCACTTGGGGCAGAACGCGTGGTGGCCGGGCAGGTAGCCGTGCTTCGGGCAGATCGAGAACGTCGGCGTGATGGTGATGTAGGGCAGGCGGAAGTTCGACAGCGCCCGGCGCACCAGCTGCTTGCAGGCCTGCGGCGACGAGATCGCCTCGTTCATGTACAGGTGCAGCACCGTGCCGCCGGTGTACTTGCCCTGCAGCGCTTCCTGCCGGGCCAGCGCCTCGAACGGGTCGTCGGTGTAGCCGACCGGCAACTGGGTGGAATTGGTGTAGTACGGCTGCTCGGGCGTGCCGGCCTGGAGGATATCGGGCCAGCGCTTGCGGTCTTCGCGGGCAAAGCGGTAGGTCGTGCCTTCGGCCGGCGTGGCCTCCAGGTTGTAGAGATGGCCGGTCGCCTCCTGGAACTCGGCCATGCGCAGGCGCACATGGTCGAGCAGCCGCACCGCCATCGCGTGGCCGGCGGGGGTGGTGATGTCGTCGGCGTCGCCGCTGAAGTTGCGGATCATCTCGTTGACGCCGTTCACGCCCAGCGTGCTGAAGTGGTTGCGCAGCGTGCCCAGGTAGCGGCGCGTGTAGGGATACAGCCCCTGGTCGATCAGCCGCTGCACGAACTTGCGCTTGACTTCCAGCACGTCGCGGCCGAGCGCGAGCAGGGTGTCCAGGCGCGCCATGAGCGCCGCCTCGTCGCCTGCATGCAGATGGCCCAGCCGCGCGCAGTTGACGGTGACCACGCCGATCGACCCGGTCTGCTCCGCCGAGCCGAACAGGCCGTTGCCGCGCTTGAGCAGCTCGCGCAGGTCGAGCTGTAGGCGGCAGCACATCGAGCGCACCATGTGCGGCTCCAGGTCGGAGTTCAGGAAGTTCTGGAAGTACGGCAGCCCGTACCTGGCCGTCATCTCGAACAGCCGCTTGGTGTTGGGGTGGTCCCAGTCGAAATCGGGCGTGATGTTGTACGTCGGGATGGGGAAGGTGAAGGCGCGGCCCTTGGCATCGCCGGCCATCATGACCTCGATGTAGGCGCGGTTGATCATGTCCATCTCGGGCTGGAGGTCGCCGTAGGTGAACGGCATCTCCTCGCCGCCAAGGTAGGGGATCTGCTCGCGCAGGTCGGCCGGGCAGGTCCAGTCGAATGTCAGGTTGGTGAAGGGCGTCTGCGTGCCCCAGCGGCTGGGCACGTTCAGGTTGTAGATCAGCTCCTGCATGGCCTGCTTGACCGCCGCGTACGACATGGCGTCGCGCCGCACGAACGGGGCCATGTAGGTGTCGAACGAGCTGAACGCCTGCGCGCCGGCCCACTCGTTCTGCAGCGTGCCGAGGAAGTTGACGATCTGGCCGATGGCCGCCGACATATGGCGCGGCGGCGTGGCCTCCACCTTGCCCGGCACGCCGTTGAAGCCCTCGGTCAGCAGCTGGCGCAGGGACCATCCCGCGCAGTAGCCCGACAGCATGTCGAGATCGTGGATGTGCAGGTCGCCCTCGCGATGCGCGTGCCCGGCCTCGGGGCTGTAGACGTGCGAGAGCCAGTAGTTGGCGGTGACCTTGCCGGCCACGTTCAGGATCAGGCCGCCCAGGCTGTAGCCCTGGTTGGCGTTGGCGTTGACGCGCCAGTCGCGCTGCTCGAGATACTCGTCCATCGTGCTCTCGACGTCGACCAGCGTGTGCTTGAGCGCGCGCAGGCGGGCGTGCTGCTCACGGTAGACGATATAGGCGCGCGCCGTGCGCCAGTAGCCGGCCACCACCAGGGCTTCCTCGACATGGTTCTGGATGGTCTCGATGCCCGGGCAGGCCAGCCCGGCCAACTGGCCGATCACGTGCGCGCTCAGGCGCTGCGCTTCCTGCGTATCGAATTCGTTCGTCGCCCGGCCGGCTGCCGCGATGGCCTGCCGGATCTTCTGTCCGTCGAACGGCGCCAGCGATCCGTCGCGCTTGGTGACCTGCGTGCACGTCATGGGGTACTCCATATAGTGGTATGGAGTCAGGCTAGCACTAGATGTTGTGGTTCGAGGTATTCTTGGGCCGGGATTTTTGATTCAATTGACGGCCATCAATTGCGCGCCCGGGGGGCGCAGGCGAGGGTGGCGCTCAAGAGTGGCCCCGCCCGCGCGCTTGTCGAGACGGTGGCCAACGCCGGCATCGAATACCGGTGGCGTCTTGTCTCGTTGGCCTTATCGGCGAGATGGGTAACGCGTGCACGATCCCTTCCGCTCGGCGCGTTCAACTGGCGGCCGGGTGGTCCCGGCGCGTCGTCCGCCAATCCGATTCATGCCGATCGGCCCACCGCCGAACGGCGTTGCCGGAAGGGATGGCCCGCGGCCGGAGCGCGGCAAGACATGCGCCCCTCAGGCGGGATGCACGACCACCAGCAGCGCCGTGGCCGTGGTCTTGCCGCCATTGGCGATCACGTGCGCGACATCGGCGCGGTAGCGCGCGGTCTCGCCGTGCCGCAGCTTCTTCTCGTCGGCGTCGGTGCGCACCGTCATCGATCCGCTCAGCACCGACAGGTGCTCATGCGTGCCGGCCTCGTGCGGCTCGGAAGACAGCACGCCGCCCGCCTGGATCGTCAGCTCGTACCACTCGAAGCGCCCGGCCAGATCGATCGGCCCCAGGATACGCAGGTCGCATCGCGTATCCGGACTTTTCAGCGCAGGGATGGCATGCGGCGGCACCACGGTGATGCCGTTGCCTGCCGGCTCGCCGGCGCTCTGCGCGAGGAAGTCCGTCAGGCTGACGCCCAGCGCATTGGCCAGTCGCCACAGCACTGCGACGGTGGGGTTGGTCAGGTTGCGCTCGATCTGCGACAGCATGGATTTGGACACCCCCGCGCGGCGCGAGAGTTCGTCGAGCGACAGCCGCTGACGCTGGCGCAGCCCCTGCAAGGCGATGCCCACGGCGGGCGGGCCTTCAGGCGGTGAGGACGGGGGCGTCTGGACAAGGGGTTGCGTCATGGATGCGCGTTCTATATATTGAATATAACGTTCTATATATCGAACTTGTTCGATTTATCGATCAGATCGTAGCACCCGTCCGCCGTCCTGCCCACCCCCTCCTGGAGCCCGACCATGCCGAACGCCGAAGCATTCTATGCATTCATCCGCACCGAACTCGACGCAATCCGCGAGGCCGGGCTGTTCAAGCAGGAGCGCGTGATCGCCTCGCCGCAGGGCGCCCGCGTGCGCACCATCGACGGCCGGGAGGTCATCAACCTGTGCGCAAACAACTACCTGGGCCTGTCGTCGCATCCGCGGGTGATCGACGCCGCGCATGAAGCGCTGCGTACGCATGGCTTCGGGCTCAGTTCGGTCCGCTTCATCTGCGGCACGCAAGACTTGCACAAGACGCTGGAAGCGCGCCTTTCCGCCTTTCTCGGTACCGAGGACACGATCCTCTACGGCTCCGCGTTCGATGCCAACGGCGGCCTGTTCGAGACGCTGCTGGGTGCCGAAGACGCGGTCATCAGCGATGCGCTGAACCACGCGTCGATCATCGACGGCATCCGCCTGTGCAAGGCGCGCCGCTACCGTTACCAGCACAACGACCTGGATGACCTGCGCGCGCAGCTGACACAGGCGCGCGCGGACGGTGCGCGCCATTTGCTGGTGTTCACCGATGGCGTTTTCTCGATGGACGGCACCATTGCCCGGCTGGACGAAATGCGCTCGATCTGCGACGCGCATGGCGCGCTGCTCGGCATCGACGAATGCCACGCCACCGGTTTCCTGGGCCCACGGGGCCGGGGCACGCACGAACTGCGCGGCGTATTCGGCAAGGTGGACATCATCACGGGTACCCTGGGCAAGGCGCTGGGCGGTGCGTCGGGGGGCTTCACCAGCGCCCGCAAGGAAGTGGTGGCGCTGCTGCGCCAGCGTTCGCGGCCGTACCTGTTCTCCAATACGGTGGCGCCCGCGATCATCGGGGCGTCGATCGCGGTGCTCGATATCCTGGAGGGGAGCACGGAACTGCGCGACCGGCTGGAGCGCAACACGCGGTTTTTCCGCGCGGGGCTCGAGGCACTGGGCTTCGACGTCAAGCCGGGCGAGCACCCCATCATCCCGATCATGGTGTACGACGCCGACAAGGCACAGCAGCTCGCGCAACGGCTGCTCGAGCTGGGCGTGTACGTGGTGGGCTTCTTCTACCCGGTGGTGCCCAAGGGGCAGGCCCGCATCCGGGTGCAGATGAGCGCGGTGCATGACGAAGCCGCCCTGCAGGCCGCGCTCGGCGCGTTCGGCCAGGCTGGCCGCGAACTGGGGCTGATCTGATGGGCGCGCGCGTGCCGAAAATCCTGGTCGTCGGCGCCAACGGCCAGATCGGCTCCGAACTGGCGCTCGCCCTGGCCGAACGCTACGGACACGCGCAGGTGATCACGTCCGACCTGGTCCCCGCCGGCCGCCATCCGCACCTGACGCACGAGATGCTCAATGCCACCGATCGCGGCGAACTGGCCGCCGTGGTCGAGCGCCATGGCATCACGCAGATCTACCTGCTGGCGGCGGCGCTGTCCGCCACCGGCGAAAAGGCACCGCAGTGGGCCTGGGACCTCAACATGAGGAGCCTGCTCAATGTCCTGGAAAAGGCGCGGCAGATGGGCGTCGAGCGCGTATTCTGGCCCAGCTCGATTGCCGTGTTCGGGCCGACCACGCCGCGCGATGGCACCCCCCAGAAGACCGTGATGGAGCCCACCACCGTCTACGGCATCTCGAAGCAGGCGGGCGAAGGCTGGTGCCGCTGGTACCACGCCAACCATGGCGTGGACGTGCGCAGCATGCGCTATCCGGGCCTGATCTCGTACAAGACGCTGCCCGGCGGCGGCACGACCGATTACGCGGTCGATATCTTCCACGCCGCGGTGAAGGGCGAGCCCTATACCTGCTTCCTCGACCCGGACGAGGCGCTGCCGATGATGTACATGCCCGACGCCATCCGCGCCACCATCGAGCTGATGGAAGCGCCGGCGGAGCGGCTCACCGAGCGCGGCAGCTACAACATCGCGGGGATGACGTTCACGCCCGCGCAGATCGCGGCGGCCATCCGCGAGCATGTGCCCGGATTCCAGATCCGGTACGAGCCGGACTACCGGCAGGCGATCGCCCAGGGGTGGCCCGATTCGATCGACGATTCGGTCGCGCGCGCGGACTGGGGATGGCAAGCCGAGTATGGGCTTGAGTCGATGGTGGCCGATATGCTGGTCAACCTGAGGACTACGCTGGCCGCCTGAGGGGGGCTGCGGGTGCATCGAGGGCTCGGCCGCCGCCGGCAACGGACGCTTCCCCCAGAACGCGCGCAGGGGCACGGTCCATCATGCCTGCCCGTCCGGCTACTTGAGCCCCAGCCGTCGCGCCAGCTTGTGCAGGTTGCTGGCATCCAGCCCGAGCGTGCGTGCGGTCTGTGCCCAGTTGTCCTGGTGGATCGCCAGCGCGGCCTGGATGTGCCGCCGCTGGCAATCGGCCACGGCGTCGCGCAAGGTGATGCCCGGGGCGATGTCCGGGGATGCCTCCGGCGGCAGTCCGGCGGGCGAGGGCGGGGCGACGGCCTGGGCGTCCAGGTCGAGCAGCCCGGTTTCCAGCGTCACGATGTCGTCGCGGCTGGCGCCCCGGCTCAGCATCTTGAGCGCGGCGCGGCTGACGACGTGCTCCAGTTCGCGCACGTTCCCGGGCCAGGGGTAGCAGCGCAAGGCTTCTTCCGCGCCGGGGCTGAGCCTCAGGCTGCGCAGGCCCAGGCGCGCACGGTTGCTTTCCAGGAAGCGGCCCGCCAGCAGCAAGACGTCATTGCCGCGTTCTCGCAGTGGGGGAATCGGCACCGGATAGACCGACAGCCGGTGATACAGATCGGCCCGGAATGCGCCGTCGCGCACGCGCTCGCGCAGGTTGCGGTTGGTGGCGGCGATCACCCGCGCGTCGACATGGCGTGGGTGGTCGGCGCCAAGCCGCTGGATTTCGCCGTTCTGCAGCGCGCGCAGCAGCTTGGCCTGCACCGGGAGGGGCAGCTCGCCCACCTCGTCGAGAAACAGCGTGCCGCCGTCGGCGGCCTCGAAGCGGCCCGGGCGCTCGCCCACCGCGCCGGAGAACGCGCCCTTGACGTGGCCGAACAGCTCGCTTTCGGCCAGCGATTCCGGCAGCGCCGCGCAGTTGACATGCACCAGCGGGCGATCGCGCCGGCGCGACAGGCGATGCAACCGGTGCGCGAACAGCTCCTTGCCCACGCCGGTTTCGCCAAGCAGCAAGACCGGCAACTCGGAGTCGGCCACGACCTCCAGCTCATGCAGCAATTGGTGGATGGCCGGGCTCTGGCCGATGATCTCCCAGTCGTCCGCGGCGGGATCGCCGGGCGGCAGGTCGCCGCGGGTCGCGCGCAGCGCGCGGATCTCGGCCTCGAGCCGCGTGGTGCGCGCGGCGGCTTCGATCACGACGGCCAGCTGGCGCAGCTCGGCCTGCGCATCGGCGTCGAAGGTGCCGATCTTGAGCGTGTCGAGCGTGAGCGCGCCCCACAGTTGCCCTTCGACATGCAGGCTGACGCCCATGCAGTCGTGCACCGGCAGCGGCGCGCCGGCCTGTTCGTCGATCAGCCCGTCGTACGGATCGGGCAGGGTGCTGTCATGGTGGAAGCATGTCACGCCGCGCCGCGCGAGGATGGCCGCCAGGCGCGGATGCTGCCCGACCACGAAGCGCCGGCCCAGCGCATCGCGCACCAGCCCATCCACGGCAATCGGCCGCAGGTGGTCTTCTTCCAGTCGCAGCAGCGCCACCGCTCCGCAGCGAAAATGCGAGCGCAGGCTGCCGACCAGCCGCTGCATGCGCACCGCCGGCGGCAGATCGGCGACCAAATCGGCCAGGAGCAGACGGTCAATCATGGTTGGAATTACCTGAAGAGGGTGAAAAGAACCTTGGCTTGCATGCGGTCGATTTTACCCAGGCAGCGGCAACCCATTGATTGATTAAAGGAAAAGAGTTGGCATGCAATTCGCTGTGATGGTGCATCCACTTCAAGACGTACCGACTTCACAAAGGAGCATGCAATGCCGTTACTGGACCAGCCGCTGGGGCACCTGGCCCGCAACATCCCGGGCGCAACGGGGATCTTTCACGAATATCAGCTCGATTTCTGCTGCGGTGGCCAGCACAGCCTGCGCGACGCCGCGCAGGCCAAGGGAATCGATGCCGCGCCGATCGCAGCGCGCTTGCAGGCGCTGCAGGCCGAGGCCACGCCGGATGGGGCGGTCGACTGGTCCGCGGTGTCGCCCAGCATGCTGATCGACCACATTCTCGAGCGCTTTCACGAGCGCCACCGCGAGCAACTGCCCGAACTGATCCGCCTGGCCCGTCGGGTGGAACACGTCCACGGCGATCGCCCGGAGTGCCCGGTTGGCTTGAGCGAGCTGCTCGAGGCCATGTGGCAGGAACTCGAAAGCCATATGCAGAAAGAGGAGCAGATCCTGTTTCCGATGCTGGCGCGCGGCCATGGCCTGCGCGCCGGTGGCCCGATCGCCGTAATGCGCATGGAGCATGACCAGCACGGCGAAGCGCTACAGCGGCTGATGACGCTGACCAACGACATCACGCCGCCGCGCGCAGCGTGCACGACGTGGCGGGCGCTCTATCTCGGCTTGAGCGTGTTCCGTGAAGACCTGATGGAGCATATCCATCTGGAGAACAACATTCTGTTCGAGGGGGCTGTCGCGGCCGATTGAGTGCGTGGCGGGGGCGGGCGAGTCAGCCCGCTTTGACCCGGATGGGCCGTGCGGGACGGCGATGGCCGGCCGTCTTTTCGCAAACCATCTATTGTCCTGCCGTCTTCTGAGCGGGGTTCAGCGAGCCGCCGGTGACCACGCGATCGTGGCTGCCGCTAATCGAACGCAACGTTCAACTGCACGCCGTACGCATATCCGGTGGGCTGCTTGAAAACGGCAGGGCGAAGCAGGCTATCGGCCGCATACGCACCGATCAGGGCGCCCGCCAGGTCCGCCAGCAAATCCTTCGAATCGAACCGGCCGTTCGTCTTCCGTCTGTCCACGATCTCCTTGGTGAGGCCGACCGCCATGCCGGCCCCGAGGCCATACCAGAAGCGATTAGGGCTATCCACAGCCAGGGTGGTCACGCCGGAGGCAATGACGGCGCTGATGCCAGCGTGGAGATATTTGTCATGCTCCACCTCTGCGTATGCAGACGGTGCAATTGCAAAAGCGGCCAAGAGCGCGGGAAGTCGAAAACTGGGCATTGTTCCAATTGAAATGAGTTGCAGAATCCAGTCGAGGCGAACTCGAATCTGGCGCATGAAGTGCTGAAAAGAAAAGCCGAGGCGGTAGAAATTTCAATTGAGATACTGATTTTAAAAAATAGAAAAACTGATAACAGCAATTTATTTGCCATATAAAATGATAGGAAGAGATTAATCGGGGGTCTATTGGAATTATTATATTTCTCTGGGTTGGGTTGTTTTGAATGTGTGAAAGTGAATGATTCAATGCATCCCGATGCGAAGTGATTGATTAGAATTTTTGGATTATCATGCCGTTTCATAAGGCAGCAGCTATGTGACGGAATTGCGCGCGGTACCTCGTTCCTCGAGCAGCCGGCGGCGTTGCTACACAACGATTCGCGGGATTTTTTTGAGCAAAACTGCCGAAATTCGTGCGAAAGGAACGATCGTCCAGAGAAATCGGGCGGATCGGCATAAGCGTCCTCCCCGTTCATCGGAGATCAGGAAAGGAGTCGTATGAGTGAGAAACTGGGTGCAGAGCGCCTGATGCCGAATGAGTGGCGGGATGATCTTGAAGCACTCGATCTGGAGATTGTCCGCTTCGCGATTATCTGCCAAGTGAAACTGCTGGAACCGGGGGTGATCCAGCGTGTGCTCGACAACGATGCACGCGATTGCATTCATGGCAATCAAACTGCTTTTGCCAGTTTGCGGGGGCTGCTGTTCCTGCATTTCCAGATGCAGAAAGACCTGGCCGAAGCCTATGGCCCTTCGGATGCGACGGAGATCGTGCGCCGGGTCTGGGCGCATTTGCAGCCGCGTGTCGGCGACCAGCTTGGCAGCTTGCCCAATCCGGGAGCGCTTTCCGCGGCATAGCGTCGATGGGCGGTGCGGCAGCGCGCTCAATCCGTGGCTGCCAGCGCTGGCGTGCGCGGAGCCAGTCGTGTGTGCAAATGACCTCCCTAAATGCCGCTGCAGAGTCCCCAAGGCTCAAATGCCCTGGTCTTTTCTGGCTAAGCGGGAGCTGCCGTCGCTGTGTCGCGTAGGCAAGAGGTGCACAAAATCAAAGCGCGCTCGGGGCGCCGGTAACGATCAGCGAAAAATAGAGAACCGGGGCAACACCTGCCCGTGGCTAGTCTCGCGTAGCTCCCGGAGCCTTGAAGTCCGATTGGCTCGCAAGCGAAAAATGGTGAGCGGCCGTGACTGCCGCTGACCACCAATGCTATGGAGTCCCGCAAGGTTGTCGGCCGCGATCAGGCTGGGCATTGGTGTGGCGATCGATGTGTTTCTCGGCGGGCAGCAGGAGGCGCGGCGGATTTCCTGAGGCAGCATTGGCGCAACGCGGCGCACGAAAGACTCGGGAGAGTAGAACGTAACTGGGGCTACCCATCGCCTCTGGACGCAAATGAGGCCTATACGTGAGCGGCGGCTTTGGGCCAGGAAGCGCCCGACCGTGCCCGGTGAACCGAGATCCGACGGCGATCGGCAGAAGCCGCCCCCAACGCTGCTGTTCGGACAGGCGCCACCTCGGCAACCGCTACCGGTCGAGTCGGTCGGAAACGCGTCGGCCAAAGCCATGCCTGCAAGGCGCTGCCCTAACGAAATGGAACACAAGGGCGCACGTGCTCGTCAGTCCCGAGCTCGCAAGTTGGCTGTCCAGACGTGCTGGGGCTGCAAGCTGAGGCAGTTGCGCCGAATATCGTTTATTGCAAGTTGGCGGACCGCTCTTTGGTGTCGGCGTTGGCGGCAGTCAGTCGTATCGGCGGAGAGTGGGGGCTGTGCCGCGTTATCTGGAGAGTCCGGAAGACAGAGGCTCGCTAGGGAATGGAGGCGCAACCATCCTGATTTCACCACCAAGTGCTGTTGCTGCGGTTGGCGCAACGCGGGAGGCACGGCCGCCGCCAGCGTATCGCACTGTCGACGGCGTGTGGTCGTCCATGTGGGACCGTGGTCGGGCTGTCTGTGCAGGGCAGGCGCATCATGTTGCATAGGCATCGTGAGTGCCGCCGACTGGACTGCGGTACTCATCTGGCTACGATCGAGCGCTCGAATGTGCCGACATCCGGGGCCTGACCACGACAGTGGCCGGTGCCGTTCGGAAAGCAGTCTGGCGATCTTCGCGCTGGAGCGACTGAAGGGCTGATCATGCAAGAGCTGGCCTTTCGCCCCCCAGCCGTAACGCTGCGTCTCCTCCTCTCGTAGTAGGCAAGTGATCAATGAGGTTTTTGTGGGTTCCTCCGGAAAAAGCTTGCCAGCCCCGCATCGACGCATTAATATTCGCTCCCCGCTGCACGAAGCTGTGCTGCAAGGCGGGGGTGGAAATGATCGTAGGGACTGGCTTGGATGAGCAGTGCCTGCCGAAGAAAAGAAATTTCTCGAAAAGTTTGATTAATCGAAGAAAGTTCTTTAGAATCTCGTTTCTCTGCTGCGGACAACGCAGCGACGCGATGAACAAAGTTGATCGCGCAGTTCTTTAACAAACAAACAGCCGATAAGTGTGGGCGCTTGATGACGGATGCGGCGGACGCGAGTTCGCTAGCTTACAAGTTATGAAGTGCTCGCACAGAAGTAAGGTTTGAACGAGAGTTCAAGTCAGATTCTGAGAGTGAGCGACCGCTCGTAAAGAGCGAAAACAGCAGATTGAACTGAAGAGTTTGATCCTGGCTCAGATTGAACGCTGGCGGCATGCCTTACACATGCAAGTCGAACGGCAGCGGGGGTAGCTTGCTACCTGCCGGCGAGTGGCGAACGGGTGAGTAATACATCGGAACGTGCCCTGTAGTGGGGGATAACTAGTCGAAAGACTAGCTAATACCGCATACGACCTGAGGGTGAAAGTGGGGGACCGCAAGGCCTCATGCTATAGGAGCGGCCGATGTCTGATTAGCTAGTTGGTGGGGTAAAGGCCCACCAAGGCGACGATCAGTAGCTGGTCTGAGAGGACGATCAGCCACACTGGGACTGAGACACGGCCCAGACTCCTACGGGAGGCAGCAGTGGGGAATTTTGGACAATGGGGGCAACCCTGATCCAGCAATGCCGCGTGTGTGAAGAAGGCCTTCGGGTTGTAAAGCACTTTTGTCCGGAAAGAAATCGCACTGGTTAATACCTGGTGTGGATGACGGTACCGGAAGAATAAGGACCGGCTAACTACGTGCCAGCAGCCGCGGTAATACGTAGGGTCCAAGCGTTAATCGGAATTACTGGGCGTAAAGCGTGCGCAGGCGGTTGTGCAAGACCGATGTGAAATCCCCGGGCTTAACCTGGGAATTGCATTGGTGACTGCACGGCTAGAGTGTGTCAGAGGGAGGTAGAATTCCACGTGTAGCAGTGAAATGCGTAGAGATGTGGAGGAATACCGATGGCGAAGGCAGCCTCCTGGGATAACACTGACGCTCATGCACGAAAGCGTGGGGAGCAAACAGGATTAGATACCCTGGTAGTCCACGCCCTAAACGATGTCAACTAGTTGTTGGGGATTCATTTCCTTAGTAACGTAGCTAACGCGTGAAGTTGACCGCCTGGGGAGTACGGTCGCAAGATTAAAACTCAAAGGAATTGACGGGGACCCGCACAAGCGGTGGATGATGTGGATTAATTCGATGCAACGCGAAAAACCTTACCTACCCTTGACATGCCACTAACGAAGCAGAGATGCATTAGGTGCTCGAAAGAGAAAGTGGACACAGGTGCTGCATGGCTGTCGTCAGCTCGTGTCGTGAGATGTTGGGTTAAGTCCCGCAACGAGCGCAACCCTTGTCTCTAGTTGCTACGAAAGGGCACTCTAGAGAGACTGCCGGTGACAAACCGGAGGAAGGTGGGGATGACGTCAAGTCCTCATGGCCCTTATGGGTAGGGCTTCACACGTCATACAATGGTGCATACAGAGGGTTGCCAAGCCGCGAGGTGGAGCTAATCCCAGAAAATGCATCGTAGTCCGGATCGTAGTCTGCAACTCGACTACGTGAAGCTGGAATCGCTAGTAATCGCGGATCAGCATGCCGCGGTGAATACGTTCCCGGGTCTTGTACACACCGCCCGTCACACCATGGGAGTGGGCTTTACCAGAAGTAGTTAGCCTAACCGCAAGGAGGGCGATTACCACGGTAGGGTTCATGACTGGGGTGAAGTCGTAACAAGGTAGCCGTATCGGAAGGTGCGGCTGGATCACCTCCTTTAAGAGCGTGCATCCTAGTTAGGCGTCCACACTTATCGGTTTGTTTGATGTTACAGCCAAGGGTCTGTAGCTCAGGTGGTTAGAGCACCGTCTTGATAAGGCGGGGGTCGTAGGTTCAAGTCCTACCAGACCCACCAAGTTACGGGCGGCGGAGAGCGATCTTGCCGTGAACTGGGGGATTAGCTCAGCTGGGAGAGCACCTGCTTTGCAAGCAGGGGGTCGTCGGTTCGATCCCGTCATCCTCCACCAACACCTTGTGGTAGCCAAACGCAAGCATCGAGAGATCGGTGTTTGCGTTTGGCATTGCCAAGACGAGTAGTAACTCGGCTGTTCTTTAACAATATGGAATGTAGTAAAGGTGTCGCGGCGCGTTGATGAGGCGCGCAATTTAAACGCGACACTGGGTTGTGATTGTATCAACCAGTATTACGAGTGATCGAAAGACCGCTTTGAATACGGCACAACGCGAGAACTCAGCCTATAGCGAGACATACTCGTTATAGGGTCAAGCGAATAAGTGCATGTGGTGGATGCCTTGGCGATCACAGGCGATGAAGGACGTAGTAGCTTGCGAAAAGCTGCGGGGAGCTGGCAAACGAGCTTTGATCCGCAGATGTCCGAATGGGGAAACCCGGCCCGTATGGGTCATCCCTTGCTGAATACATAGGCAAGGGAGGCGAACGCAGTGAACTGAAACATCTAAGTAGCTGCAGGAAAAGAAATCAACCGAGATTCCCAGAGTAGTGGCGAGCGAAATGGGAACAGCCTTGTACTCTTTAGCAGTATTGTTAGCGGAACGGAATGGAAAGTCCGGCCATAGTGGGTGATAGCCCCGTACGCGAAAACAGTATTGTGGAACTAGGTGTACGACAAGTAGGGCGGGACACGTGAAATCCTGTCTGAAGATGGGGGGACCATCCTCCAAGGCTAAATACTCGTGATCGACCGATAGTGAACCAGTACCGTGAGGGAAAGGCGAAAAGAACCCCGGGAGGGGAGTGAAATAGATCCTGAAACCGCATGCATACAAACAGTCGGAGCCTGGAAACGGGTGACGGCGTACCTTTTGTATAATGGGTCAGCGACTTACATTCAGTGGCAAGCTTAACCGATTAGGGAAGGCGTAGCGAAAGCGAGTCCGAATAGGGCGTTCAGTCGCTGGGTGTAGACCCGAAACCAAGTGATCTATCCATGGCCAGGTTGAAGGTGCGGTAACACGTACTGGAGGACCGAACCCACTAACGTTGAAAAGTTAGGGGATGAGCTGTGGATAGGGGTGAAAGGCTAAACAAACTTGGAAATAGCTGGTTCTCTCCGAAAACTATTTAGGTAGTGCCTCGTGTCTCACCTTCGGGGGTAGAGCACTGTCATGGTTGGGGGGTCTATTGCTGATTACCCCGCCATAGCAAACTCCGAATACCGAAGAGTGCAATCACGGGAGACAGACATCGGGTGCTAACGTCCGGTGTCAAGAGGGAAACAACCCAGACCGCCAGCTAAGGTCCCTAAGATTGGCTAAGTGGGAAACGAAGTGGGAAGGCTAAAACAGTCAGGAGGTTGGCTTAGAAGCAGCCACCCTTTAAAGAAAGCGTAATAGCTCACTGATCGAGTCGTCCTGCGCGGAAGATGTAACGGGGCTAAGCCAGTCACCGAAGCTGCGGATGCACGTAAGTGCATGGTAGGAGAGCGTTCTGTAAGCCTGTGAAGGTGTCTTGTAAAGGATGCTGGAGGTATCAGAAGTGCGAATGCTGACATGAGTAGCGATAAAGGGGGTGAAAGGCCCCCTCGCCGTAAGCCCAAGGTTTCCTACGCAACGTTCATCGGCGTAGGGTGAGTCGGCCCCTAAGGCGAGGCAGAGATGCGTAGCTGATGGGAAGCAGGTTAATATTCCTGCACCGTCGTATGATGCGATGGGGGGACGGATCGCGGAAGGTTGTCCGGGTGTTGGAAGTCCCGGTCCCTACATTGGAGATGGCACTTAGGCAAATCCGGGTGCGTGATTCAAGGGTGTGGGGCGAGCGACGTTAGGTCGCGAAGCAATTGGAAGTGGTTCCAAGAAAAGCCTCTAAGCTTCAGTCATACGAGACCGTACCGCAAACCGACACAGGTGGGCGAGATGAGTATTCTAAGGCGCTTGAGAGAACTCGGGAGAAGGAACTCGGCAAATTGGTACCGTAACTTCGGGATAAGGTACGCCCTTGTAGTTTGACTGGCTCGCGCCAGAAGGATGAAGGGGTTGCAATAAAATGGTGGCTGCGACTGTTTAATAAAAACACAGCACTCTGCAAACACGAAAGTGGACGTATAGGGTGTGACGCCTGCCCGGTGCCGGAAGATTAAATGATGGGGTGCAAGCTCTTGATTGAAGTCCCGGTAAACGGCGGCCGTAACTATAACGGTCCTAAGGTAGCGAAATTCCTTGTCGGGTAAGTTCCGACCTGCACGAATGGCGTAACGATGGCCACACTGTCTCCTCCCGAGACTCAGCGAAGTTGAAGTGTTTGTGATGATGCAATCTCCCCGCGGCTAGACGGAAAGACCCCATGAACCTTTACTGTAGCTTTGCATTGGACTTTGAACCGATCTGTGTAGGATAGGTGGGAGGCTTTGAAACCGGGACGCTAGTTTCGGTGGAGCCGACCTTGAAATACCACCCTGGTTTGTTTGAGGTTCTAACCTTGGCCCGTGAATCCGGGTCGGGGACAGTGCATGGTAGGCAGTTTGACTGGGGCGGTCTCCTCCCAAAGTGTAACGGAGGAGTTCGAAGGTACGCTTGGTACGGTCGGACATCGTACCTAAAGTGCAATGGCAAAAGCGTGCTTAACTGCGAGACCGACAAGTCGAGCAGGTGCGAAAGCAGGACATAGTGATCCGGTGGTTCTGTATGGAAGGGCCATCGCTCAACGGATAAAAGGTACTCTGGGGATAACAGGCTGATACCGCCCAAGAGTTCATATCGACGGCGGTGTTTGGCACCTCGATGTCGGCTCATCTCATCCTGGGGCTGTAGCCGGTCCCAAGGGTATGGCTGTTCGCCATTTAAAGAGGTACGTGAGCTGGGTTTAAAACGTCGTGAGACAGTTTGGTCCCTATCTGCCGTGGGCGTTGGAATCTTGACGGGGGCTGCTCCTAGTACGAGAGGACCGGAGTGGACGTACCGCTGGTGTACCTGTTGTCTCGCCAGAGGCATCGCAGGGTAGCTATGTACGGAAGAGATAACCGCTGAAAGCATCTAAGCGGGAAACTCGCCTGAAGATGAGGATTCCCTGGAGACTTGATCTCCCTGAAGGGTCGTTCGAGACCAGGACGTTGATAGGCTGGGTGTGGAAGCGCAGTAATGCGTTCAGCTAACCAGTACTAATTGCCCGTGCGGCTTGATCCTATAACCGGTATGTTTCCGGCTGGGTCTGCCTTGTGCCTGATACACACAAAAGCACAACCCCAAACTACATTCCATATTGGCGGCGTTGACCCTGAAGTCAGCGACGCGACAAGTCATAGCCTGGTGACCATAGCGAGTCGGTACCACCCCTTCCCATCCCGAACAGGACCGTGAAACGACTCCGCGCCGATGATAGTGCGGATTCCCGTGTGAAAGTAGGTCATCGCCAGGCTCTCCATCAAAACGCCCCAACCCTTACCGGTTGGGGCGTTTTACTTTGGGCGGCCAAACCTCGCAATCTCTCGACCTCTGCCCACAACAAAGAGCCTCCTCTCGCGGGCTTCTGGCGTTGCTACGCTCCCCTTATGCGCCAGATAGATCGCGGGCATGCAGATGCCCTGTCAGCCCAACATAGCCAATAGAACCGATGGTGTGCGTTCGAAGTGGGTGATCGGCTATGCGACATAGGCGCGAAGTCGGCGCGCGGTCATCCGGTCCCGGAGAATGATCGAGGGAAGGTCGAGGTTGGCTTGTACGACTGATTGCATGATCAGGCGATCACAGCGTTTTGCCGGTACGACATCCCGTCTGCGCGACAGCAGTCGTTCGAGGGGCGGACTGAACGCAAAGCAACTGCTGGGAATGGCATGGCGGAGCAGTGGAGCGCCATGCCTTGAGCCAGTCAGAACTTGTGCCGGAGGCCAACCGTGGCCTCAAACACGGAATTGCGCCCGCTGACGGGCAGCGTGAACCCCGACGTACCGGCTAGCGTTTGCCACGCGCCGTTGAGCCTCGTGTAGTCGACGCCCGCATAGACGTCCGTGCGCTTGCTCAGGCTGTAGTCGAGCAGCGGGCCGCCGGTAATGCGGGTGCCGCTCTGTCCGGCATGCTTGAGCCGGTCCACATAGACGGGCAGCTTTAGCTCAAGGGCTGGCGTGAGCGGATAGCTCACCGCGACGGAGAACGAGTCGTTCCGATAGCCCGCCGGGTAGACGTTGCTGTAGATGTAGGACGCATACAGCTTGCTCGCGCCAAGCTTGTATGTGGCACCCACGGTGAACACCTTCTGCGTGCTGTCCGGAATCGTGATGCCGAAATACGTGCTGCCGTAGGCCGTTGTTGCCGGCGTCAGGCCACCGATGTTGTTGATGATCTGGAACGCTGCGCCGACGCTGAGCGGGCCATTGTCATAAGAGGCCGCCACCGCCGGAGACGCGTTGTGCTTGGTGTCGCCCGCCGTTTCGCCGAAGGTGTAGGCCCCCTTGAATGTGAAGCCACCGAAGCTCGGCGAGGTATAGCGCACGGTGTTGTCGAGTCGGCCGCCGCCGGTCAGGCCTGCACCCTGGAAGCCCACGGTGCCCACATAGTTCGACAGCGCGTAGATGTCGTGCGTGTACGCCATCTCGTGGACCAGCGTGTACTGGCGGCCCAGCGCGATCTCGCCATAGGTCTGCGACGAAAGCCCCACGGCTGCGGTTCGGCCGAACAGGCGGGCGTTGCCGGACGGCGTGGATTGCTGCGTGCTGCCTGTGCCGGGGGTGAAGCCGGACTCCAGCTGGAAGAACGCCTTGTTGCCGCCGCCCAGGTCTTCGTTGCCCATCAGACCCCAACGGCTACCGGATAGCAGGCCGCCGTTGCCCATGCCGATCTTGCTGTCGCCCGCGGCATTCTGATGTGTGTTGTAGCGAATGCCGACATCGATGAGGCCGTACAGCGTGACACTGCTTTGCGCGTGTGCCGCGGCAGAGATGGTTCCCAGAACGGCGACCGTCATAAGCGATCTTTTCATTGCGACTCCCTTTCAGTGTGCAGGTTGACTTCGTGTTGATGCTCGGTCGCCGGACGCACGAGTCCGCTCTCAGCCGCCTTGCTCGAAGCGCGGCTGCGATGCGTGTTGGTCTGGCCGATCGGGTGGATGCTGGTGCCGATGTGCGCGTCCGGATCGGCTCAATCCAGGACGCGGGGTGTCAGCGCAGCGACGGTGTTGGCGGGGGACTGAAATCCGCAAGGATGGGACAACCGACGCCGGCTACGACTACCGTGACAGTGATCATCGGGCTCGAGTCGTATGGGCCATCGCCTCTTCTCCTTGCGGAACGATCCAACAGCGGGCTTGATTGAGATTAGACGCTTGCACGCTTTTTCAACCAAGACGACTTGCCTATGGGGCGATAGCATCCGGCTTATGTCTGCGCGCGGTGACCATGCCCCATGCTCATTCCATCGCCTTGCCCATGTCTTCGACGATCGTCTTGGCGTCGCCGAACACCATCATGGTCTTGTCCAGATAGAACAGCTCGTTATCCAAGCCCGCGTAACCGGAGGCCATCGAGCGCTTGTTCACGATGATGGTCTTCGCCTTGTACGCTTCCAGGATCGGCATGCCGTAGATCGGGCTGCCTTTCTGCTGGGCCGCGGGGTTCACCACATCATTGGCGCCGAGGACAATCGCCACGTCGGCCTGGCCGAATTCACTGTTGATGTCTTCCATCTCGAAGACCTGGTCGTAGGGCACTTCGGCTTCCGCCAGCAGCACGTTCATATGCCCTGGCATGCGGCCCGCTACAGGGTGGATGGCGTACTTCACGGTGATCCCCTTGTGCGTGAGCTTCTCGGCCAGTTCCTTGACGGCGTGTTGGGCGCGGGCAACCGCCAGGCCATAGCCCGGCACGATCACGACCGTCTCGGCATTGCCGAGGATGAACGCTGCATCGTCGGCGCTGCCGCTCTTGACGCTGCGTTGCTGGACCGCGCCGGTTTGCGCATCGCTTGCCGCGCCACCAAAGCCGCCCAGGATCACGTTGAAGAACGAGCGATTCATCGCGCGGCACATGATGTAGCTCAGGATCGCGCCCGAACTGCCCACCAGCGAACCCGCGATGATCAGCATGCTGTTGTTCAGGCTGAAGCCGATGCCCGCGGCCGCCCAGCCCGAATAGCTGTTGAGCATCGACACGACGACCGGCATGTCGGCGCCGCCGATCGGAATGATGATCAGCACGCCCATCAGGAAGGCCAGCGCGAGCATCGCGCCAAAGGCGGGCCAGTTTTCGGTGGCCATGAAGGCGATGCCCAGACCGATGGTCGCCAGGCCCAGGACGAGGTTGAGCAGGTGCTGGCCCGCGAACCGCACCGGCGCGCCTTGGAACAGGCGGAACTTGTACCGGCCGGAGAGCTTGCCGAAGGCGATGACCGATCCCGAGAACGTGATCGCGCCAATCGCCGCCCCGAGAAAGAGTTCGAGTCGATTGCCGGTCGGAATCGGTGCGCCCTTGGCGGCAATGCCGAAGGCGTAGGGTTCGCCCACCGCAGCCATGGCAATGAACACGGCGGCAAGCCCGATCATGCTATGCATGAAGGCCACCAGCTCGGGCATCTTGGTCATCTCGATGCGCCGGGCCATGAAGGCACCGATGCCGCCGCCGATCACCAGTCCGAGCAGCACATAGCCGAGGCCGAGTGCGTTGCCTGCGGAGAGCTTGAGGATCAATGCGGCGGTGGTGAGTACGGCAATGGTCATGCCGGCCATGCCGAACCGGTTGCCGCGAATCGACGTCGTCGGATGGCTCAGGCCCTTGAGGGCCTGGATGAAGAACACGCTGGCCACCAGGTACAGCAGGGTCACCACGTCCAGGCTGATGAAATGCAGATTCACTTGGCACCCCCGTTCGCAGCCGCAGGCTTCTTGTCCTTCTTCCTGAACATCTCCAGCATCCGGCGCGTGACCAGGAAGCCCCCGAAGACGTTGACGGCCGCGAGCGCCACCGCCAGCACGCCGATGACTTTCCCCGGCACTGTCTCGGTCAGCGCGGCGGCCAGCATCGCGCCGACGATCACGATGGCCGAGATCGCGTTGGTGACCGCCATCAGCGGCGTATGCAAGGCCGGCGTGACGTTCCAGACGACGTGGTAGCCGACATACACGGCCAGCACGAACGTGGTGAGACTGACAATGGTGTGCGAGACCACTTCCATCATGTTTCTCCTCATGTCCTCAGTACCGCGCCGCCCCGGGTCACGAGGCAGGCAGCGACGATGTCGTCGTTTTCATCGATGGCGAGCGCGCCGTCCTTGTTCACGATCAGCTTCAGGAACTCCAGCACGTTGCGCGCGTACAGGGCTGATGCGTCGGCGGCCACCAGACCGGGCAGGTTGGTTTCGCCCACGATGTTCACGCCATGCTTGACGACGGTTTTTCCGGCTTCGGTCAGCGCGCAGTTGCCGCTCACGCCATCCGCGCCTTTGCCTGCGGCGATGTCGATGATCAGCGAGCCGGGCTTCATGGCCTGGACCATGTCGTTGGTAATGAGCACGGGCGCGGCGCGGCCAGGTATCAGCGCGGTCGAGATCACCACGTCGGCCTGGGCCACGCGCTTGGCGACTTCCGCCTTCTGGCGCTCCAGCCATGACACCGGCATGGGGCGCGCATAACCGCCCACGCCTTCGGCGGCGTCTTTCTCTTCGGCACTCTCGTAGGGAACGTCGATGAACTTCGCGCCCAACGACTCGACCTGTTCCTTGACCGATGGGCGGACGTCCGACGCTTCGACAACCGCGCCCAGGCGCTTGGCGGTGGCGATCGACTGCAGGCCGGCCACCCCCACGCCGAGGATCACCACGCGCGCGGCCTTGACCGTGCCCGCCGCCGTCATCAGCATCGGGAAGAACCGCTGATAACGATCCGCGGCCATCATGACGGCCTTGTAGCCGGCGATGTTCGCCTGTGAAGAGAGCACGTCCATGCTCTGTGCCCGCGTGGTGCGCGGTGCGGCTTCAAGTGCGAAGCCGGTCAGGCGCGCCGCCGCCAGACGTGAGAGGCTTTCCTTGTCATGCGGGTCCAGCATGCCCACCAGTACGGCATCGGGCTTCATCAGCGCGAGGGCTTCCGGCGCGGGCGGGCGCACGGTCAGCACCAGATCGGCGCCGAGCGCACCGGCCGCGTCAGTCATTTCACAGCCGACGGCTTCATACGCCGGATCGGGAATCGATGCGCGCCTGCCCGCACCGGTCTGCACGCGCAGCACGTGGCCTTGCGCCTTCAGTTTCTTTGCCGTCTCCGGCGTGAGGGCGACACGCGTCTCGCCCTCCGCGGTTTGCAGCGGAATGCCAATGAACATCCAAGTCTCCAGGGAAGGAACGCAGGGTCAGCGCCGTTGCCGGCGCATCCGTCGCAATCTCATTGAAAATCCAGCAGGACTTTCATCGCCTGTGTGCGGTCGCCAGCAAGCGCAAACGCATGGGCCGCATTGCGGTAGGGCACGGTAGCGGAAATCAGCGGCTTGACGTCGACCAGGCCCTTGTTCAGCAGCTCGACCGCCATGGCGAACTCTTCGTGAAAGCGGAAGGCGCCACGCAGCTCGAGTTCCTTGGCGACGATGGCGTTGAGGGGCAGCGTCATCTCGCCGCCCAGCCCCACCTGCACGATGATGCCGCGCGGGCGCAGCGCATCGATGGCGCCGCGCAGTGCGCGCTCGTTGCCGCTGGCCTCGAACAACACGTCGATCTGTCCCTTGTCGGTGGTGTACGGCTTGAGCCCGTCGGGCTGTTCCGCGACGTTGATCGTGACGTCGGCGCCCACCGCGACGGCGGCCTTCAGCGGATAGGCACCCATGTCCGTGACGATGATCTCGGCGGCCCCCGCGCGCCGCGCCGCCACCACGATCAATGCGCCGATGGGGCCGCAGCCGGTCACCAGCACGCGCTTGCCCAGCAGCGGGCCGGCGCGGCGCACGGCATGCAGCGCCACGGACAACGGCTCAGCCATTGCCCCTTCCTGGTCGCTGAGGGTGTCGGCAAGCCGATGCGCCTGGCTTTCGTCGATGACGATCTCTCGGCGGAACGCGCCTTGCACGTGGGGCGTGCGCATGGCACTGCCGTAGTAGCGCATGTCCAGGCAATGGTTCTGCAGGCCTTGCTGGCAATAGTGGCACTGGCCGCAGGGCCGGCTCGGGCTGATGGCGACCCGATCGCCCTTGGCATGCCGGTGCACGCCGGGCCCGATTTCTTCCACGCGGCCCGCCACCTCGTGGCCCAGCACCATCGGTTCCTTGACGCGCACGGTGCCGAAGCCGCCGTGGTTGTAATAGTGCAGGTCGGAGCCGCAGATGCCGCCAAAGCGCACCTGCACGCGCAGTTGATCGGGCTGCACCTCGGGGGTGTCGATGTCCTCGATGCGCAGGTCGTTGGCGGCGTGAATGACGAGAGCGTCCATGATGAGCGTTCCTTGGGTTACAGGGTGGCGGTCACGCCGCCGTCAACATAGAGAATGTGGCCGTTGACGAAGTCGGAGGCCTTGCTTGCCAGGAAGATGGCCGCACCGGTGAGGTCTTCGACATCGCCCCAGCGGCGCGACGGCGTGCGGCCCACGAGCCACGCAGTGAACTCGGCGTTGGCGACCAGCGCCTGCGTCAACTCTGTCTTGAAGTAGCCCGGGCCCAGACCGTTGACCTGGAGGCCGTGCGGGCCCCAGTCGATCGCCATGCCTTTCGTGAGCATCTTCACGGCGCCCTTGCTGGCCGTGTAAGGCGCGATCCCGGGGCGCCCGAGTTCACTCTGCACCGAGCAGATGTTGATGATCTTGCCGCGCCCACGCGGGATCATGTAGCGGGCCACGGCCTGTCCGACCAGGAAGACGCTGTCGACGTTGGTCTTCATCAGCTCGTGCCATTGATCCGTCGCGAACTGCTCCAGCGGCGCGCGACGCTGCATGCCGGCGTTGTTGACCAGGATGTCGATGGGGCCGAGCTCGGCTTCCACCCGGGCGATGCCTTCAGCGACCGCCGTGCTTTGGGTCACATCGAACGCGGCCGTGTGGACGTCGGCGCCCTGCGCGCGCAGGCTGTCGGCGGCCTGCGCGAGTTTTTCCGGCCCTCGGGCGTTCAGGACCACACGGGCGCCGGCACGGGCCAACCCTCCGGCCAGTGCGAACCCGATGCCGCTGCTGGCACCGGTGATCAGGGCCGTGCGGCCGCTCAGGTCAAACAGGTTCAGATTGGGTGGCGTCATTGTCCTGCCTCGTGGTGTCTTCGGTGATCCAGCGCAGCACCTGCCGGACCTGTGTGTCGACCGGCTGGTCGGCCGGAATCTGAAGGACGCCAGGCTCGCCGGCCGGCGTTTCCAAAATGGCGAACTGGCTCAGCACCCGGCTCGGTGCAAACAGGTGCCGCCCGCGTGCGGAACCCCGCGCGATCGCATCGGAGAGCGTGATGTCCACGTACACGATGCGAAGCTGCGGCACGGCGGTGCGCAACTGCTCGCGGTCGCTGCGCTTCAGGGCGGGGCAGGCGAGTACGGCGTTGCCTGGTGCTGCGGCCAGCGCGGTGCCGGCATCGATCGTGTGGTCGTCGGCTTCAATCCATTCCGCATCCAGCGCGGTGGCCAGGCGTGCGGCCAGCGTGGATTTTCCGCAGCCGGCAACGCCCATCACCATGACCTTGTGGATCTGCATGGCGCGGCCTATTGCTGCAGCACCTGCGGATTCACGGGCGTCGGCGGTTGGCCGGCCCGCGGCCCGTAGCCGAGCGCGGCGATCAGGTTGTCGACGGTCAGTGCGGCCATGGCGCGGCGCGTGTTGACCGACGCGCTGCCGATGTGCGGCGTCAGCACGATATTGTCGAGGGCCAGCAGGTCGGGGTGAATGCGCGGTTCGCCCTCGAAGACGTCGAGCCCGGCCGCCGCGATCGTGCCCTGGCGCAGTGCCTGTGCCAACGCTGCGTCGTCGACGATGCCGCCGCGAGCGATGTTGGTCAGCGTGGCGGTCGGTTTCATCCTGGCCAGTTCGGCGGCGCCGATCGTGTGATGGGCCTCGGGGGAATAGGGCAGCACCAGGATGAGGTGGTCGGATTCCCGCAGCAGGGTGTCCTTGTCGACATAGCGGGCATGCGCCCTGGCTTCGGTTTCGGCCTCGAGCGGCGAGCGGTTGTGGTAGATGACCTGCATCTCGAACCCCAACGCGGCACGCCGGGCGATGGCTTGGCCGATCCGCCCCATGCCGAGGATGCCCAGCGTGGCGCCGTAGATGTCGCTGCCGAGCATCTGGTCGTGGATCCCCGTCTTCTGCCATTCGCCGCGCCGGACGAAGCGTTCGGATTCGGTGATGCGCCGCGCGGTGGCGAGCATCAGCGCAAAGCCGAAGTCGGCGGTGGTCTGGGTGAGCACGTCGGGCGTGTTGCTCACGATCACGCCGCGGGCCGTGCAGGCGGCCACGTCGATGTTGTTGTAGCCCACGCCCACATTGCACACGGCCTTGAGTTGGGGGCATGCATCGAGCAGGGCCGCGTCGATGCGCTCGCTGCCGGTGCTCATCACGCCCTGCTTGCCTTGCAGCCGTGCGATCAGCTCCGACGGGCTCAGGATCGCGTCGGACGGGTTGTCCGTCACGTCAAAGTGCTCGCGCAGGCGGTTGGCAATGTCGGGAAACGTCGCCCGGGTGACGAGGACGGAAGGGCGCATGCGGGTCTCCTGGTGGTGGTATGGCGGCGAGTCGGTGGAAGGGGCGGGCGATCAGTTATTGCACCGGGCTTCCAGCGCATCGATGAAGCTGCGATCCCAGCGGTCTTCCTGCATGGCGCGCATCGTTTCGGCTTCGGCGGCGAGCACGGCTCGCGCCTTGTCGATCAGCAGCGGCACATCCGCGGGCGGGATGGCAAGCAGGCCATCCTGGTCGCCCACCACGACGTCGCCGGGGTGCACGATCATGCCGCCGACCGAGACCGGTACGTTGATCTCGCCGGGGCCGTCCTTGTACGGACCGCGATGCGTCACGCCGCGCGCGTAGACCGGGAACTCGCGCTCCCGCAACTCGGCCACATCGCGCACGGCACCGTCGATCACCACACCCACCACGCCGATGCGGGCGGCATAGTAGGTGAGGATGCCGCCGACCACGGCGTTCTGCAGGTCGCCGCCCGCATCGATCACGAGCACATCGCCGGGCCGGCAGAACTCGAGCGCGCGCAGGTAGGTCAGGTTGTCGCCGCCGCGCGAACGCGCCGTCACGGCCGTGCCGGCCATGGTGGTCGCGACCGGTTTGTGGAAGGGCTGCAGGCTGCCTGTGCCCATGTTGCGGTGCATGTTGTCGCTGATGGCGGCAACCGGAAGTGCTCGCAGGGCGGCAAGCAGGGCGGCGTCCACCTGAGGGGCGGAGGCCACTTTGCGGATGGCTTTGTAGGTGCTCATCGATGTCTCGTGTGTCTCGGGGTCTCAGGCCAGGGCGAGGACTGCGCGCTCGATGCGTCGGCAGCCTTCTTCAAGCGTTTCCAGCGCGGTGGCGATCGACATGCGGAAGTAGGGCGACAGGCCATAGGCCGTGCCGGCGACGATCGCCACGCCTTCGCGCTCGAGCAGGTACATGACGACGTCGGTGTCGGTATCGAGCGTCTTGCCTTCAGGCGTCTTCTTGCCGATCAGGCCGGCGCAGTTCACGTAGAGGTAGAACGCCCCGTCCGGCGAGCGGCAGGTGAGTCCGGGGATCGCGTTGAGGCGGGCCAGCGTGGTATCGCGGCGTTGCTTGTAGACGGCGACGCTCTCGGCCACGAAGCGCTGGTCACCGTTGAGCGCGGCGGCCGCGGCGGCCTGGCTGATCGAGCAGCAGTTGCCCGCCGATTGCGAGAGGAACGTATCGAGCGCCTGGATCAGATCGCGCGGGCCGGCCACCCAGCCCAGGCGCCAGCCTGTCATGGCGTAGGTCTTGGAAACGCCATTGATGACCAGCGTGCGGTCGCGCAGTTCAGGGGCCGCATTGAGAAGGTGCGGCGTGCGCACCGTATCGAAGCGGATGTGCTCGTAGATGTCGTCCGTCATCACCAGCACTTGGGGGTGCCGGGCCAGGACATCGGCCAGCGCACGGTACTCATCAAGCGTATAGCTCGCGCCGGTCGGGTTGCTCGGCGAGTTGAGAATGAGCCACCGCGTGCGCGCGGTGATGGCCGCTTCCAGGCGGGCCGGTGTCAGCTTGAATCCGTCGTGTTCGGGGCAGGGCAGCGTGATGGGGGTGCCGTCGCATGCCAGCACCATGTCGGGGTAGGAGACCCAGTACGGCGCCGGGATCAGCACCTCGTCTGCGGCTTCGAGCGTGATCGCCAGCGCGCTGTAGATCGCGCTCTTGGCGCCGTTGGTGGCGATGATCTCGTTCATCGCATATTGCAGGTCGTTCTCGCGCGCCATCTTGTCGACGATGGCCTGGCGCAGTTCCACCGTGCCCGCCATCAGCGTGTAGCGCGTCGCGCCGCGCTCGATGGCCTGCACGGCGGCCTGGCGGATGTGCTGCGGCGTGTCGAAGTCGGGTTCGCCGACCACGAGGTTCACGATGGACTTGCCTTGACGGCGCAGTTCGTTCGCGCGGTCCGCGGCGGACGTGCTGGGCGAAGGTTTGATGCGCCTGACGCGGGCGGCAATGCGGGACGTGGTCACGAGGGTCCTTGCTGCGTAAGTGGATGGAAGGTATGCGCAACATTAGACGGGGCCACGAATGAAGACCAAGACGACTCGAATATGTCTAGATAGGAAACACCTATAGGTATGGAACTTGCTCTCGGCATAAGCTTTTGCATGAGGAGACCGGGCGACCACGCTCGGCGCAGAGGAGCGCACTTGAACTTCAGGCGATTGCGGTACTTCGTAAAGATTGTCGATGTCGGCAGCGTGACGCAGGCGGCCGATCTGCTGCACGTTGCGCAGCCATCGCTGAGCCAGCAGATGGCCACGCTCGAAGGCGAGGTGCGGCAGCAATTGCTGCTGCGCACCAAGCAGGGCGTGGTGCCGACCGAAGCGGGCAAGGTGCTGTACCGGCATGCCCAGGCGATCCTGCGCCAGGTTGATCAGGCAAAGCTCGAGATGAAGGCGGCCGGGCAGGGCCTGTCGGGCGCGGTGTCGGTCGGGCTGGCGCCGGGCACTGCCGCATCGGCGCTGGCGTTGCCGTTGCTGCGCGCGGTGCGTGCGCGGCACCCGGGGATCGTGCTGTATCTGAACGAGACCTACGGCAGCACGCTATCGGAACTGATCATGAACGGGCGCATGGACATGGCCGTGCTCTACGGCGGCAAGACGGTCGTGCATGGGCTTTCGTTCCTGCCGCTGCTGCGCGAGCCGCTCTATGTGGTCGGCCCGAGCAGCATGCCGGCGCCACCGGACGAGGTGCCGCTGGCCATGCTGGGCGAGATCGACCTGTACCTCGCGCGCCCATACAACGTGGTGCGCCGGCTCGTCGACGACGCGTTCGGTGCCATCGGCATGGCGCCGAAGGTGTCGGCGGAGATCGAATCGGCCGGCACGCTCAAGGCCATCGTGGCCGACGGCCTGGGCGCGACCATCCTGCCCGCATCGATGGCAAAGGAAGTGGCGATGTCCTGCGACGCCTGGCAGTGCCGCATCGTCGATCCGGTGATCGAGGCACCTCTGGCGTTGTGCCAGTCCGGGCATCAGCCGTTGTCCGAACCGGCCCAGGCCATCAAGGAAATCCTGCTCGAGCTGGTGGCCGGGCTGTCGGGAAATCTTCTGCCGTGCGACGTGCCGGAGCACCACGAGGTGTCATAAGACGCGCCTATCGGGGCAAAGACAAACCGTCTTGGTACTCGGCGGCCGAGGTCGATACTGTGTCCACAACAGCATCTTGTGGACAAACATGGACCTCTCGCAGATCAAGCAGCTCATCGATGCCATGACGTCCTCGGACCTTGCCGAGATGAGCTTCAGCCATCAGGGGTGGGTCCTGAGACTCGTGCGGCATCCGTCGGCCGGGCAGCGTGGCGACGACGCGGCGCGCTTGCCGGAGCGTGTGCCGCCGATGCCAACGCTTGCGCATGAGCAGCCTGCGCCGCCGGCACGGCCGGTTTCCGCTGCGCCGCAGCGGCGCGAACTGCTGGCCCCGCTGTTCGGGGTCGTGCACCTGCAGCCGGCACCGGGCGAGGCGGTCTTCGTGCAGCCGGGCCAGGCCGTCCAGGCCGGCCAGACCGTGTGCGTGATCGAGGCGATGAAGGTCTTCAACGCGGTCGTTGCTGAAAGCGACGGCACCGTGGCGGCCGTGCTGGTCGAGTCCGGGGCGGAAGTCGAGGCCGGACAGCCGTTGATCCAATTTGCATGAGCCAAGAGGTTTCGTCATGTTCGATACAGTGCTCATTGCCAATCGCGGCGAGATCGCCCTGAGAATCCAGCGCGCCTGCCGCGGGCTCTGCTTGCGCACGGTGGCCGTCTATTCGGAGGCCGATCGCGATGCCGTCTATGTGCGTCAGGCCGACCAGGCGCTCTGCATTGGTCCGGCATCGCCCACCAGCAGTTACCTGAACCAGGCGGCGCTGCTTGCGGCGGCGCGTGTCAGCGGTGCGCAGGCCATTCACCCCGGCTATGGATTCCTGTCGGAGAACGCCGGCTTTGTGGCGCGCGTGACCGATGCCGGGCTCACGTTCATCGGCCCCAGCGCCGACTGCATCCGCACGATGGGCGACAAGGTCAGTGCCAAGCGCGCCATGCGTGAAGCCGGTGTGCCGTGCGTGCCGGGGCCGGATACGTCGCTGCCCGAGGACCCGGCCGAGGTGCTGGCGATTGCGCACGGGATCGGCTTTCCCGTGATCGTCAAGGCGGCGGGCGGGGGAGGGGGGCGCGGCATGCGCGTGGTGCACGAAGCCTCGGCACTGGCGGATGCGCTGGCACTGACGCGCGAAGAGGCGCGCCGCGCGTTCGGCAACCCGGAGGTCTATATCGAGAAATTCCTGACCCACCCGCGCCACGTGGAAATCCAGGTCCTGGCCGACCGCTACGGCCATGCCGTGTGGCTGGGCAGCCGTGATTGCTCGCTGCAGCGTCGGCACCAGAAGGTCATCGAAGAGGCGCCGGCGCCAGGCATCGATGCCTCGCTGATCGCCGAGGTCGGAGAGCGCTGCGCTGCGGCATGCCGGCAGATCGGCTACTGCGGCGTGGGCACCTTCGAGTTTCTGTACGAGAACGGGGCGTTCTACTTCATCGAGATGAACACCCGCCTGCAGGTCGAGCACCCGGTGACCGAGATGACCTCGGGCATCGATATCGTCCAGCAGCAGATTCGTGTGGCACGCGGCGAGCCGCTCACGCTGCGGCAGGGCGATATCGCTTGCCGGGGCCATGCGCTGGAGTGCCGCATCAATGCCGAGCACCCGGACACGTTCATGCCCTCGCCCGGCGTCATTACCGGTTGGCAGTTGCCGGGCGGCTATGGCGTGCGCGTGGACACCCATGCCGGAGCCGGCTATCGCGTGCCGTCGCACTACGACTCGATGATCGCCAAGCTCATCGTGCATGGCGCAAGCCGGGAGGATGCGCTGCAGCGCATGCGCCTGGCGCTGGACGAACTGCGGGTGGACGGCATTGCCACCAACCTGCCGCTGCATCGCGAGATCGTCCGCGACGCGGAGTTTGAAACCGGTGGGGTCGATATCCATCACCTGGAACGCTGGCTGCGCGCACGCGCCGAGCTGCGTAGCCAAGTGGCATAACGAGACACGTCGAAGAATGGCAAGCATGATCACCGAGACGGAAAGTATCAGCCTGCTGGGCACAACGGCCTTGCTGTTCGATGTGCCGGGCGAGATGAATCTGCTCACCCAGCAGCGGCTGTGGTCGCTGGCGCTGGAGGCCGAGGCGTGGCCGGAGGTGCGCGAGGCCGTGCCCGGCATGAACAACCTGATGCTGACCTTTACGCGAGCGCCATCGGCGCTGGCGCAGATCGAGACGCGCCTGCGCGAGGCTTGGCGTGCCGCCACGCCGCTGTCGCGCGAGGGGCGGCTCGTCGAGTTGCCGGTCGTCTATGGCGGCGCACTCGGCCCGCACATGGCCGACGTCGTCAACCATACCGGCTTGTCGGTGGACGAGATCGTCGAGCGCCACAGCGCGCCGGACTATCACGTCTTCGCGCTGGGCAGTCACCCCGGCTACTGCTATCTCGGCGGGATGGACCCGCGCATTGCCACGCCGCGGCGCAAGGTGCCGGTGCTGAGCATTCCCGGCGGTGCCGTGTCGATCGGCGGGGCCCAGACGGGGGTGTCCGCCTCCGATGGCCCGAGCGGGTGGAACACGATCGGCAGTTCCGAGATGTGTTTCTTCGACCCCGACAAGAACCCGCCTGCCTTGCTGCAGCCGGGGGACGTCTTGCGCTTCCGTGTCGAGAAGGTGATCCGATGATCGAGGTCCTGTCTTCCAGTGCGCTGGCCACGGTGCAGGATCTGGGGCGCCTGGGCGCGCTGCGTTGGGGCGTTGGCACGTCGGGGGCCATGGACCCGCTCGCGCTGGCAGCCGGCAACCTTCTGCTGGGCAACGACGAAGGCGCCGCCGGCGTTGAGGTGCAGGTGTTCCCGTTCCAGGTGCGTTTCACGCAGGATTGCCGCTTTGCCCTGACCGGTGCGGACTGCGGCGCGCAGCTCGACGATCACCCGCTGCTTCCCTGGTGGGTGCATGAGGCGCGAGCGGGACAGACGCTGCGCCTGACGGTGCCGCAGCGCGGCCCCGTGCCCGCCTGCCGCGCCTATCTGTGCCTGGCTGGCGGCGTTGACGTACCGCTGGCCCTTGGCTCGCGCAGTACGCAGTTGCGTGGAGCGTTTGGTGGTCTCGATGGGCGGGCGTTGCGGCGCGGCGATGTGCTGCGTGCCGGTTCGCCGGGCCTTGGCAACAGCGCTGGCGGCGCCGGCATCGGGCTGGTGCCGCCGGCCCTGGGCTTGCCACTGGTGGTGGATGGGCTGCCGGCCATGCGGGTGCTGCCCGCCGCGGAGTACGGGTGCTACACCGATGCATCGCAGCAGCGCTTCTGGTCAGAACCGTGGAAAGTCACCCCGCAGAGCGACCGCTACGGATTCCGCCTGGCCGGCCCCACGTTGGCGCCGCGCGAACCGTTCGAGATGCGCTCGCATGGCATCGTGCCCGGCGTGATCCAGGTGCCGCCCAGCGGGCAGCCCATCGTGCAGATGCGCGAAGCCCAACCGTCGGGCGGCTACCCGAAGATCGGGACCGTCATTGAAGCGGACTTGTGGCGGCTTGGCCAGGCGCCAATCGGCAGCCAGGTGCGGTTTATCGAAACCACGTGGGACGAAGCCGTTGCCGCGCTGGCCGAAGTCGAGGCATGGCTGGCCGAGGTGCGACGGCTGATCGGCCTGCACGCCGCAGCAGGAGGACGTTGAGATGAAGGTCGAACAGATTCGCCAGATCTGCACCTGGCTGGCGGCCACCGATATCACGGAGTTCGACCTGCAAGGGCCAGGCATCCATCTTTCGCTGCGCAACGCGCGTGCAGTGGCGCCGCGGATCAGCGCACAGCCCACGCCCCCCGCGTCTGCCGCACCCGCCGCACCCGTCGGTGCCGCGTCGACGGAAGTCGTGCGCGCGGGCTCGGTCGGCGTGTTCCGCCACCAGCATCCCCAGCAGACGGCGCCGCTCGCCGCCGTGGGCGCGAGCGTGCGGGCATCGCAGCCGCTGGGCCTGTTGCAGATCGGCCCGTTGCTGTTGCCGGTGACGGCGCCGTGCGATGCGATGGTGCAGGACATGCCGGTGCCCGACGGCACGGTGGTGGGCTGGGGTACGTCGCTCGTCGTGCTCGGTGGCTGTACACGTTGATCAGGGAGCGACATGGAAATCGATCTCAACGCAGATCTGGGCGAGGGCTATGGCCCGTGGCGCATGGGGGACGACGAGGCGATGATGTCGCTGATCTCATCGGCCAACATCGCCTGCGGGTTTCACGCCGGAGACCCGCTGATCATGGACCGCACCGTTCGCCTGGCGATCGAGGGCGGTGTGGATGTGGGCGCGCATGTCGGCTTTCCGGACCGGCAGGGCTTCGGGCGGCGGTTCATGCAGGTCGACATCCCCGATCTCACGGCGATGGTGACTTACCAGCTCGGTGCCTTGGCAGGGATTGCCCGTGCGCACGGCCGCCGCGTGACGCACATGAGTTTTCACGGCGCGCTCGGCAACCGGGCCGCGGCGGACCCTGCCTGGGCGACGCCGCTGCTGAAGGCGATCGCGGCGTTCGATCCGAACCTCATCATCAGCACGTCCAGCAGCCAGGCGATCGAAGGGGCGGCCGCGGCGTTCGGGCTGCCGGTTGGCGTCAGCTTTCTGGCCGATCGGGCTTATGACGACCAGGGCCTGCTCGTCAGCCGCGGCCTGCCCGGTGCGGTGATTCACGATGAAGCACAGGTACTGGCCCGCGTGCGGCGCCTGCTGACGGAAGGCACGATCGTGACGCACGCCGGCAATGTCCTGCCGATGCAGCCGCGCTCGATCCTCGTCCATGGAGATACCCCCGGTGCGGTGGCGCTGACGCAGCGCCTGCGCGCGGAGATTGAATCACTCGGCGGGCGCATCGTGCCGATTTCGCAGCAGCTTGGGTTCTCCACCGTGCCGTAGGCCCCCGGGATCAGGGTTACCCCGACATAAGCCGGGCCTATTACGCCAAAGACATTCCATCTTGGCGCGTAACGCCGGTGATCGATACATTGAAGCAAGTTATCGCACAGGACTACCATGTCATTCGCAGACTACAAAACCGCTCTGGTCACTGGCGCGTCTTCCGGAATCGGTGCCGCCGTTGTCGAACGCTTGTGCCGTGAGGGCGTGCAGGTCCATGCCTTGGCACGAAGCGCGCAGGCGCTGGCCGAGCTGGCCGAGCGTACCGGCTGCATTGCGCACGCCATCGACGTGACCGACCTGGACGGCATCACCGCACTCACGAGCGAGCACGCGTTCGACATCCTCGTCAACAACGCCGGTGTGGATCGTCCAGGCTCGCTGCTCAACGCCGATGCGCAGGGCATCGACCTGCTCGTGGACGTCAACCTGCGCGCGGTGCTGCATCTTTGCCGGCTCGTGCTGCCGGGCATGGTGGCGCGCGACCGGGGGCACGTGGTCAACATCAGTTCGATTGCCGGTGCGTACAACTTTGGCGGGAACTCCACGTACCACGCCACCAAGGCGGCGATCCACATGCTGTCGCGGCAGTTGCGCATCGATGCCTACGGCAAGCGCGTGCGCGTGACCGAGATCTGCCCCGGGCGCGTGGCCACCGACATCTTTGCCCACGTGCACGGCGACAGCGCCGAGACCTATGAGCGCTTCGTCAAGGGCTTCGAGCTGCCCCAGGCCGCCGACATCGCCGAAGCCATCGCCTTTGCCATTGCCGCGCCCATCGCCGTCAATATCGGGCACATGGAGATCACTCCGACGCTGCAGGTGCCCGGCGGCCTCTCCACGATGCGCCCGGAACCATCGCAAGACTGAGCGGAGCCGATCATGCAAGGCTTTGATCTGATGGCGATCCTGAAGAACCCCGAGTTCAGCAGGATGCTGATCGAGGGTGTCTGGATGACGCTGGTGATCGCCGGGTGCTCATGGGTGCTGGGCATGGCGCTGGCCTTCGTGCTGCTGGCGCTGCGGATGGTGCCCAACCCGCTGGCCGAGCGCTTTGTCGGGGCGTATGTCTCGTATCACTGCAACGTGCCGACGCTGGTGCAGCTGATGTTCTGGTACTTCGGTATCTCCACCTTGCTGCCGCTTCCCGCGCTGGATTGGCTGGGCGAGCATCACTCCGAAGTCGTCTTTGCGATCGTGGCGCTGGGCCTGTGCCAGGCCGCGTACTTCAGCGAAGACCTGCGCTCGGGCTTGCGTGCGATTCCGCCGGGCCAGGAGGAAGCGGCCCGCGCACTGGGCAACACCTTCATCGGCACCCTGCGCTACGTGCTCCTGCCGCAGGCCGTGCGCAATGCGCTGCCGGCGCTGATCAACCATAGCGTTTCGCTGTTCAAGAACAGCAGCCTCGCGATGGCGATCGGCGTGGCGGAGATGACCCATGCCGTCAAGGAGATCGAGAACGCCAGCTTCCGGGCCTTCGAATCGTATTTGCTGGCGACGCTCATGTACCTGGGCTTCTCGCTCGTCATCATGGCGGTCGGCGCCTGTCTGGCCCGCCGCTTCCGCGTCGTGACGGGGAGGTAAGCCATGATGGATCTGGTCGATATCGTTAGCGACAACTGGCTGCTGCTGCTGGTCGGGCAGTACCCGAACGGCCCGCTGGGCGGCATTGCGTGCACACTGATTCTGTCCGTGCTCGGCATCGTGCTCGCGTTTCCGCTGAGCGTGCTGCTGGCACTGGCGCGGTTGTCGCCCTGGCCGGCGCTACGCTCGGTGGTCACCGCGCTGGTGTATGGGGTGCGCGGTGTGCCGCTGCTGATGTTGATCCTCTGGGTGTACTTCCTGGTGCCCCTGTTCATCGGGCGGGATGTCTCGGGCTTCACCACGATGCTGTGCACGCTCGTGATCTATGAAGGCGTCTACCTGAGCGAGGTCGTGCGTGCCGGTATCGAGGCCCTGCCGAAGGGCCAGATGGAGGCCGCACGCGCGCTGGGGCACAGCTACCTCGGTGCCATGCGCGTGGTGATCCTGCCGCAGGCCCTCTACAACATGCTGCCGAGCATGCTGGCCCAGTTCGTGTCCACCATCAAGGAAACCACGCTCGGTTACGTCATCAACGTGCCCGAGCTGACATTCGCAGCCAACCAGATCAACAACGCGCTGCTGAGCAAGCCGTTCCAGATCTTCTTCCTGCTGGCGGTCATCTACTTTGCCGTGTGCTGGAGCCTGACACGCGCGGCGCGCGCGCTGGAGCACCGCATCGCCGCCAAGCGGGCGGGCAAGCGCCGCGTGCCCGCGCCGGAGGTACCCGAGCCGCTGCCGGTTGAACCCTGAATGCATTACTGAGGCATCGACATGATCAAGTTCTCCAATGTCTGCAAGTGGTACGGCGATTACTGTGCGTTGAACAACATCAACGCAGAGGTCAAGAAGGGCGAGGTCGTCGTTGTCTGCGGGCCGTCGGGCTCGGGCAAGTCCACGCTGATCCGCACGGTCAACCGGCTGGAAGAGATCAAGTCCGGACAGATCCTGTTCGACGGCGACGAGGTACACGCACCGATGCGCAGCGATACGCTCAACAAAGTGCGCAGCCGCATTGGTTTTGTGTTCCAGAGCTTCAACCTGTTTCCGCATCTGTCGGTGCTGGAGAACATCGTGCTGTCGCCGATGCGGGTGCGCGGGGTTCGCCGTGCCGAGGCGCGGGAGAAGGCCATGCGACTGCTCGATCGGGTGGGGCTGGCAAACAAGGCCGACGCCTATCCCGCGCAGCTCTCCGGCGGGCAGCAGCAGCGCGTGGCGATTGCACGCGCCCTGGCCATGGAACCGCCCGCCATGCTCTTCGACGAGCCTACCAGTGCGCTGGACCCCGAGATGGTCGGCGAGGTGCTGGCCGTGATGCGCAGCCTGGCCAACGAGGGCATGACCATGATGTGCGTGACCCACGAAATGAACTTCGCGCGCGAGGTTGCCGACCGGGTGTGGTTCATGGACAGCGGCTCGATCCTGGAAGTGGCCGAGCCCAATGTGTTCTTCCGCGAGCCGCAGCATCCGCGTGCCAAACGCTTCCTGTCGGATCTGCGCTCGCATTGACCCCTTGCGCCCGTTCCGCCCGTTCTCCGTTTCCGTGCCACACCACCTTTAGGAGTCTGAAATGACGGTCCATTCCACCGTTGCGCGCCTGACTGTCCTGGCCTGTCTGTGCGCTGCGTCCTTTCCCGTTCTGGCCGATCAATGGGCGGAGATCCAAAAGAACAAGGCGCTGCGTTGTGGCACGTTTGCCGATGTGCCGCCGTTCGCTGCGCCGGATCCGAAGACCCGCGAAATGGTCGGCTTCGATGTCGACCTGTGCCAGGCGCTGGCCAGGCACCTGGGTGTCGCCGCCAGGATCACCCCGCTGTCGGTCGAGGCGCGTGTGCCCGAAGTCAAGATGGGCCGCGTCGACATGACGGTGGCGAACCTCGCCTACACGCTCGGCCGCGCCGAGCAGATCCAGTTCAGCGATCCGTACTACCTCGCCAAGGAAATGCTGGCCGTGCGGGCGAGCGACCCGGGCAAGAGCAAGGCGGACTACAAGGGCAAGCGCCTGGCGGCGGCGAAGGGCTCGACGTCGGAGCTGTCGATCAAGATGAACGGGTCCGAGCCGGTGACGTTCCAGGACACGGGCTCCGCCTATATGGCCGTGCAGCAAGGCAAGGCGCTGGGTATCGTCTCGAACACGATGACGATCACCAAGCTGGTGAATCAGTCCAAGACCGGCGGCATCGAACTGAAGATGATCGCCGAGCCGATGATCTATCAGCCGATCGGCGTGGGGATGAAGAAGGGCGAACCGGCGCTGCTGGCCAAGGTCAATGAAGCCCTGCTGGCCATGGACAAGGCGGGGGAGATCAACCAGTTGTGGAACAAGTGGCTCGGCCCCAATACGGAATACAAGATGGTGCGTGAAGACAAGGTCGTGCCCTTGAGCGAGCTGAAGTTTACGCCCATCCCCTGATATCGCAGGGACACGTGTAGGCAAACCGCATATCGACGTTAGCCCCTTGGTTGGGAGACCAAGGGGCTTTTTTTCGCTGCCGCGTCGTTGTGTTCAATCGCCGGGCTTTGCGCGAAAAGAACGTTTGCCGCATCTTGGTATTTCCTGATCCCGGGTGAATCCATTCGCGGACATTGCGCAAACAGATCCATTTGTTCGCATCGTGAAGCACGCATGGACGCATGCCGCAGGGTATCGTCTCGGGCCTCATCCCACATCTGGCATCGGCGGCAAGCTCGATCCCGCACCTGTCGGGTCGACGCCGCGTCACCGAGCAACTGACCTTCCTGGACGCTTTCCCGCACCAACGCTCCGACATCGCAGGACGTTTCTGCTGGCGGGAACGCTCGCATATCTATGGGCCTTGCACGACTGCCTTCGGGCTCTCATCGTTGGCACGCTGTTTCTCCGGAAAGCGGTAACGACCCGTCACAACATTCGCATTCGAATCAGCAGACACCCTCGCTGAAGCGGCGAGCCCGGGCCTCTGGGCATCTGGAGCCTCTGGCGCGTTCGCCGGGCCATCGCGCCCACGCGTCGGCGCGCGCCCTTGCGGTGGAGGCCGCCGACACAGACAGGTCGTCCACGCAGGGGAGCGGATCGGGGATGGCGTGCGCCGGTCCGCGAGAGGATGGGGCCGATCCGCTCGAGCGTGTGTCGCACAGTCGACAGGCCTCGCGCATCCCGCTCAAGCGCAAGCGCGAAGCCGGTGATGACACTGACGTGCGCCCGACATCCTTGCCGCGCCGGGGCGAAATCGCCGCCTTTCACGCGGCCGCATGCGATGCGGAGGCGCCGGCCTCGCCGCCGACCACGCCACGCGCCGAATCCAGGCGCGAACCGACCGCGGAGCAGCTCACCGACTATGGCCGATGGCTGGGGCGCACCGAGTTCGGCAGGCTCGCCGCCCTGCGTGAGCAGCAGTGCGCGCGCCTGTGGAAGCTGGTGGCGAGCGCCAGGCGGGGGAAGGTCGATCCGGATTTCTGCCTTCATGTGGCGAAAGACAACACCTTGGCGCAGCGCAACGGCTACGGTCTTGCCCTGATGTTTCTGGACGGCTCCGTGCCGCCCGAAGAAAACGCCCGACGTCTGGACGGCTACTTTTTTGCCTTGGGCGCCGCATCCGCCCCCACGCACGCCGAGCCGCATCGGCAGGTACGGGGGCTGGAACAGTGCGTGGAGATGGCCGCGTGCTATCTGTTCAAGACCCGTTGGTTCATGGATGCCCCGCTGGAGAAACTGGCGGAACTGGGCAATCTGCTGAGCAAATATCCGAGGCAGCCCGCATCCATGGCGGCCATCGCTTGGATTGCCGGCCAGGCGCTGAAGCCCGGGCCGTTGCCTCGACTCGGCGCCAAGGAATTGACGCTGCTGGCCAATGCCTTCTCCAAGAATGGCGATAGCGGGCGATGTGAACAGGCAACGGCGCGCATTGGGCGCCACCTGCTGCACGACGGGGGTGAGCAGACCTTCGAGGCGCGGCAAATCGGGCTGCTGCTCAACGCCTTCAGCAAATGGCCTGGCGACACCGATTGCCGGGCGGCGGCCGAATACCTTGCCGCGCGGCTGGAGCGATCGCCAGGATTGCGACAGGCCATGGACGCGCAGGCGGTTGCGACCGCGATCAACGGCCTGAGCAAGTGGCCGGAGACCGCCGTGTGCCGCAACGTTGCCGAGCATCTCGCTGCCCGGCTGGTGCATGAAGCGGCGCTGTTGGAGCGCATGACGGCGACGGCGGTTGCCGCTTCGCTCAACGGGCTGAGCAAATGGCCGAAAGCGGAGATCTGCGGGGCGGCCGTCGAATGCGTGGCCGAGCAACTCGTGAAAGCGCCCGGGCTGCGGCAGGCAATGAGCGCACAAGAGATCGCCAATGCCTTCAATGCGCTGAGCAAGTGGCCGGACAGCGCGGCTTGCCGCGCCGCCGCCGAATGCCTGGCGGTTCGGCTCGCGGACGACTCCCGGCTTCGGGCGAGCATGAATGCGCAAGAGGTGGCCAGCACGCTCAACGCCCTGTGCAAGTGGCCGCGGACGACGGCTTGCCGAGAGGCGGCCCTGGGCCTGGCTGCTCGCATCCGCAGCGAGGCGGACCTTCGCGAAGCCCTCGACGCGCAACAGCTCGCCAACACGCTCAATGCATTGGGCAAGTGGCCCGATGCAGACGTTTGCCGTGCCGCTGCCGAGCGCCTGGCGATCCGCCTCGGTCGCGACGCGGCGCTGCGAGACGGTTTGAACGGGCAGCATATCGGCAATGTGTTCAATGCGCTGGGCAAATGGCCGGAGTCGGCGGCCTGCCTGACGGCGGCAGCGTGCTTGACAGCCAGGTTGACGGACGAGGTGGCGCTTCTGCTGTCCATGGATGCGCAGGGCATCGCGGCTGCGCTCAACGGCTTGAGCAAGTGGCCGGAGTCCGCGGCCTGCCGGACGGCCGCCGAACGACTGATCGCGCGGCTCTCGTCCGATGCCGATTTGCGGCAGGGCATGGATGCACAGGCTGTCGCCAATGTGCTCAATGCACTGAGCAAGTGGTCCGGGGAGGATCACTGCCGGGCGCTTGCCGAGCAACTGGCGATGCGGCTGGTCGATGATGCGGAGCTTCGGCAAGCCATGAATGCGCAGGAAGTCGCCAATGCGATCAACGGGCTGAGCCGGTGGCTGGAGCAGCCGCATTGCCGCCGATCCCTGCTGCTGCTGGCGGCCCGGATGGGCGAGGCCGATCTGCCTTGGCGCAATGCGGAAATGTCGGCGCTGTCACAGGCCGCCAATGCCTTTGCGCGCCTGTTTCTCAGTGCACCGGACGACGCCGAATTCCAGGCGCCGGCGCGCATCAAGCTCCAGGCGCTGGCAGCCCACCTCGATCTGTACCGCGAACGCTTCGAAACGTGCAGCGCCCGCGAAATCGCGATCGTCTTGAAGGCCATGGCTTCGGTGCAATTGCAGCATGACATGCGTCCTCTGGCCAGGCCCGCCCTGGAGCGGCTGGCCGCGTTGTGCCGCACAACCGGACTGCGCAATGAAAACCTTGAAACCATGGGCAACCTGTGCCTGGGGCTGTTGCCCCTGGCACGCAGCCCGGTGCTGATTGCTCACCGCCGGCGCGCGCTCTGCGTGCTCGGCACGCTTCAGCCGATCGTGGCGCGCAAGATCGAGCGCTTTGTCCAGCCACGGCTGGGCGCCGCGGAAAAGGAGCCTGCCACGGACACGGCGATGCGCGAAGAGTCGCACGCCACGCGGCGTGCGGCGCTGACCTTCTACCAAGTGCTCAAAACGTATTCCGTGGTGAGCGATATGTGGAAGACGCGCTATATCGAAGGTTCGCGCCGGTCGGTGCGCGACCAGCGGGATCGGCTCGCCGCCTGGGTGAAGCAGACGCTGGAGCGCTCGCGCGAGGCGATCGAAGCCGATCTGGGGGAAGACAGCTGGAACATCATCGCCCGGATCGAGGCCGACGCGGACGTGCTGAACGCATTGGATCTGCGCATACAGCACCAGACCGCGCTGATCACGCACAACCATCCGCCAAGCCGTTTCGATCTGGGGGCCGTGCATCGGCGCATGCGCACGTTGAAGCCCGGCGCCCCCGTGCCGCCGGCCCGTGGCGCAGGCGACACCCACTATGTCGCGGTGGATATGGCGGGCAAGGAGCTGAAGCACAACCGTGACGAACCGAGCAAGCCGTACTCGCTCTATGCGCGGTTGACCGGTCTGCCCCTGGTGGAGGTCAAGCTGCCCGGTGAGCTGTCGGCGTTCATGCTCGCGCGTACGTTCCGGTACCAGGGCGAGCCGTGGCGGTTCGATCTGTTCGGCGGCAGCCGGCTGAGCCGGGGAGGGGGGCTGCGGCCGCACGATATCCTGTCCAATCACGCGGCCCCGGCTGCAATGCTTCCGGCGGTGCGTTACGCCGACACGGCCCCCGGCAGCAGCCTGATGCAGCTGGCCGCCAAGCTGGCGCCGTTGCGCGAAGACTGGGCGCGCATGCAGCGTGCCTTGTTGGAAATGGTGCCGAGCGACCACGTGGTCGAGGGCACGCTGCGACTGGGCTTCTTCGACGATGTGGACGGCCCGGAGCACCCGTTCAAGCTGCAGAGCCCCGATGGCCAGCGCATTCAGCTGTGCCCGAATGATGGCTGCGGGTTCCTCAAGTTCGAGGTGGCTATGTGCATTCCGGTGTTTCGTGACCACGTCATGGCCTGGAATGCCATGCGCGCCGGTCGCGCCACGCCGGCCCAGCAGAAACTGCTGGAGACCAGCAACGACCGCAAGCGCATCGCGCCGCAGGCGCTGCAGCACTTTCCGCGCGACGAGGCCGCGCTGGAGGAAGCCCGGCAGGCCATCGAGCGCAGGCTGGCGCAACTGGCGCCGAAGCCGGCGAGCGGCCAGGCGCCCCCGCGCGTCGACCCGCTGACGCTGTATCACCTCACTGTCAGCGGCGGCTATGAGGGCGAGCAGATTCGCGCGGTCCCCTCGGCTGACGACAACGTGCATCTGCCGGCCCAGCGCAGCGGGGCCTTCGATTTGCATGGCGGCGCGCTGCTGATCGGCAAGGCGCCATACGACAAGGAGAACTTGCTGCCGTTTCCCGACGAGCAAGTCGGCACGGTGGAGCGGGGCGACGCGACAGCCAGCTTTCTGTCCAGGTGCTTTGCCATCCAGTACAGCTTCACGGGCTTCAATGACGACGCGGGCGAGGGCGCTGAAATGCTGCACAGCAAAGGCATGCTCATCGTGCCGCCGCCGCAGTACTGGTCGCCTGATCATGCGGGCATGGACATGGCCTGCTCCCGGGAGGACTTGAAGACCTTGTCACGCTGGATCACCGGCCGCAACCGCGCCACGTTGCCGCCCGAGATGCGCAGCACCGGCAGCCTGCGCGTCAAGGAGGTGGTGGTCCCCGGGAGGCTGGGGGCCCTGCCGATCACCGAGCTGCGCAAGCGGGACATGGACACCGACGGCGATGATGCCTTCGTGTATGCGGGCTATCCCAAGTTGGCCGCGCACATTTCCCGCGTGATGGACGACCGCAAAAAGCGCCGCGGCCAGCAGCGCTCCTTCAAGCCGCGGAAAACCGCGGCACCGGCGCAGGATCCCAAGGACGGGCAATACCAACCCGGCCGGGCGGCCGAGATTCTGGCCGAGCAGCGCGGACGCCGTCTCCGGGGCACCGCCAGCGTCTTCGCCAAGCGTTTTCTGGCGCAGTCCGACGACATGCGCGAAGCGATGGCGCGCGACATGATGTTCGGTGTCTATGACGGCATCGAGCGCCCGCTGCGAAACGGCTTGCTCGAGCAGTTCGAGGCGGAGCAGGCGGACCTGCAAGCACTGGATGTGCTGCGCAACCATGCGTTCGAAGCGATCGCCAACGCCCATTTGCCCGAAGCCGAGGAGGCCGCCCAACTGCTGCATGATGAGGTCTTCCGGCTCCAGTCCGCCCCCGCGGCCAAGGCTGCCGGGACGCCTGCCGGGCTGGCTGACCGGTTCCCATTGCTGGCGCAGGCGTACGAGCAGGCCGGCGACACCCGCGCGCGCGTCCAGGCCATCCTGGAAAACTATCCGGTATGCCGGTTGTCGTGCGAGCAGTTTCCGGAGGGCCAGCCGGGCCTGGTGCGAGGCTCGCCGGAGCTCACCCTGCGCAACCTGTGCACCATCGCCATCAAGGTCGGGACGGACGCGCTGAAATCCGACACGGGGACCGAACTGTTCTCCAAGGTGATCGAGACCTGCCTGCGCAGCGAACGCACGTTCCGCGAGCGCATCGGCAGCGTGCCTTACGGCAAGGAAACGGCCTATGCCATGCATGACGGGCGCTTCGATCCCGAGCAGGCGAAAGCGGAGTTGCGGCATAACCCGACCATGGCTGCCGGCGTCATGATTCACTCGGTGGAGGCCTTGCAGCAATGGGGCCTGCTGGCTCCGGCGCCGACGCCACAGGCACGCTTTGCGAACACGCCGGCACTGGATGTCAGCCAGGCGATCCGGTTGCTTGCCGATCGCGCCAGCCGCATGGATGCGGCGATCACGCCGACGCTGCGCAACATCGCGCAGGCGGTCGGCGCGCAACTGGCCGGTCTGCGCCATCGGCTGAAGTCTTCGGGCTCGCTGAAGGAAAAGCTCAAGCAAATGGTGGCGCACAAGCACATGACGCTGGAAGACGCCGTACCGCAGGTCAACGACGCGCTGCGCTACAGCGTCGTGCTGCCGTCCCAGGATTTCGCAGCCGGATGCCGCCGCATCCAGGCTGCGCTGGACGAGCAAGGGCACGCGCGGGTGAAGCTGGTCAACCACTTCGTCAAGCGATATGAGCCGTTCAGCGCGATCAACGTGACGTTGCGCGATCCCGAGGGGCATCTGTGGGAGATCCAGTTCCACACGCCGCAAACCTTCGACCTCAAGGAGCACTACCACGACCTGTACAAGCGATCGCACCATCTGCGGCTGCAAGGCGTCCCGGCCGCACGGCTTCAAGAACTGACCCGCCCGGCCCGCGACGCCTTCCGCGCCGTTCCGATGCCCCTGGGGTGCGAAGACATCATCGACTGGGAAGCCGAACAGACCAGCGTGGCCTTGCCTGCGGTACGCGCCCAGCTTGTGCCGGAGCCCTTGTACGCCGAGCTCGTCAATCGCCTGCACCAGGCCGCCAAGGCGATGGAGCCGAAGATCACACCCGTATTGCGCGCGCTCCTGCAGCACGTGCAGGGGCATCTGCATGGCGACGGCCCCGAGCTGCATCGGCACGTGTTCAAGAAGCCGGCCTCGACGCACCGCAAGATCGAGCTGCTGCGGCATCAGCACGCTTTGCCGCCCGAACAGGCGGCGGCGCGGGTGCGCGACGCGCTGCGCTACGAGGTCGTGCTGCAGCACGAGGGCTTCGTCGCATCGGTACAGTGGGTCTCGCGGCAATTGCAGTCCGAAGGGCTGGAGGTCATGCGCATCAACAACACCTTCGCCATGGCCGATACCACCTACGCCGGACTGAACATGAACCTGCGCAGCGGGGCGCATCACTTCGAAATCCAGTTCCATACACCCGACAGTCTTCGCATCAAGCAGAAGACACACAGGCTGTATGAAAAGCTCAGGCGCATTGCTCGCCCTGAAGCGATGCCGCCGCACAACGGGCAGAACCCACCCGTATCCGAGCGCGAAAGCCTCGAGCATGGCCTCCGCTCGGCCGCCGCGACGGTGCGCCGCCCGGAGGGAATCGAGACCATTGGGTCGATCGATCGCTATGAGGGGTAATCCTACTTTCCGTGCAAAATCTTAGGGGCGCATCTGGACCACGGTCGGCTGACCATTGACCCTATCGAAGACCGCCGACACCTTGTCACCCTCCTTGAAGGCCTTGAGCGAAGCCTTGTCCTGGACGGCAAACGTCATCGTCATGGCACCCATGCCGAGGTTGTCGATGGCGCCGTGCTTGAGCGTGACCTTGCCGGTGTCGGGGTCGATCTTGCGGATCTCGGCCGCGACGGGTTTGGGCGCCGGGTTGGACTGGCCAGCCTGGGCGGCCGGCTTCATGTCCATGCCGTCCATCGGGGTGGCGGCGAATGCCACGGGTGACGCGGCCAGCGCCAGGGTGAAAGCCAGAGCGAATGTGTGCTTCATCGTGAAACCTAGCGGGGTTGGGAAAAGGATGACACGCTGCGCCTGCGCAACAGCAGGTAGACAGCAGGAACAACAAACAGAGAAAGCAAGGGCGCGGTCACCATGCCGCCGACCATCGGCGCGGCGATGCGCTGCATGACTTCGGAGCCCGTGCCGTGTGACCACATGATCGGGATCAGGCCGGCCAGGACGACGGCCACCGTCATGGCCTTGGGGCGTACGCGCAGTACGGCGCCTTCCTGGATGGCGTCAAGCAATGCGTCAGTCGTGGTTTGGCCGCGCTCCTGGCGCTCGGTCCAGGCCTGCTTGAGGTAGAGCAGCATGATGACGCCGAACTCCGCCGCCACACCCGCCAGCGCAATGAAGCCGACCACGCCCGCTACTGACAAGTTGTAGCCCAGCCCGTACAGCAGCCAGAACCCGCCGATCAACGCCAGCGGCAGCGTGCCCATGATCAACAGTGCCTCGTCGATGCGGCCGAATACCAGGTACAGCAGCACGAAGATGATGAGCAGCGTGAGCGGCACCACCACCTTGAGCTTGGCACTGGCGCGCTCCAGATATTCGAACTGGCCGGACCAGCTCAGTGCATAGCCGGCCGGCATCGGCACCGCCTTGGCCACCGCCGCCTGCATGTCGCGCACCGCCGAGCGCAGGTCGCGCCCGCGGATGTCCACGTACACCCAGCCGGACAGGCGCGCGTTCTCGCTGCGCAGCATCGGCGGGCCTGACACGACGCGGATGTCCGCCACGTCGGACAACACGATCTGCTGGCCCCGGTCCGTCACGATCGGCAGGCTGCGCAATTGCTCGACCGAATCCCGGTAGTCGCGCGGATAGCGCAGGTTGATCGGAAAGCGCGCCAGCCCGTCCACGACTTCACCGACGTTGTCGCCGCCGATGGCGGAGGCCACGATGCTCTGCACGTCCTCGATGTTCAGGCCGTAGCGGCCGGCGGCCATGCGGTGGATGTCGACGTCGATGTAGCGTCCGCCCGAGAGCCGCTCGGCCAGTGCCGAGGTGACGCCGGGCACGGTCTTGACCGCGGCCTCGATCTGCGTGGTGAGCCGGTCGATCTGCTGCAGGTCGGTGCCCGCCACCTTGATGCCGACCGGGCTCTTGATGCCGGTGGCCAGCATGTCGATGCGGTTGCGGATGGGCGGCACCCAGATGTTGGACAGGCCCGGCACCTTGACCACGCGGTCCAGTTCGTCGACCAGCTTGTCGGTCGTCATGCCCGGCCGCCACTGGTCGCGCGGCTTGAACCGGATGGTGGTCTCGAACATCTCCATCGGCGCCGGATCGGTGGCGGTGTCGGCGCGGCCCGCTTTGCCGAACACCGTGGCCACCTCGGGCACGGTCCTGATGAGCCGGTCGGTCTGCTGCAGCAACTGTGCCGCCTTGCCGGCCGACAACCCCGGCAGCGCCGACGGCATGTACAGCAGGTCGCCTTCGTCCAGCGGCGGCATGAACTCGCCGCCCGTACGCAGGATCGGCCAGGCCGTGGCCGCCAGCAGCACAAGGGCGATGGCCACCGTCGCCCGCGGGTACGCCAGCACACGGGCCAGTACCGGCTGGTACAGGCGGATCAGCCAGCGGCTGAGCGGGTTCGACTGCTCGCTCGGGATCGGCCCGCGGATCAGGTAGCCCATCAGCACCGGCACCAGCGTGACCGACAGCCCAGCCGCCGCCGCCATCGAATACGTCTTGGTGAAGGCCAGCGGCGAGAACAGCCGCCCCTCCTGCGCCTCCAGCGTGAACACCGGGATGAACGACAGCGTGATGATCAGCAGCGAGAAGAACAGCGCCGGCCCCACCTCCGCAGCCGCTTCGCCGATGACACCCCAGCGCTCGTGCCCGGCCAGCGCGTGCCCCGGATGTGCCTCGTGCCAGCGCTCCAGGTGCTTGTGCGCGTTCTCGATCATCACCACGGCCGCATCCACCATGGCGCCCACCGCGATGGCGATACCGCCCAGCGACATGATGTTGGCGTTCACGCCCTGGTAGCGCATCACCAGGAACGCCGCCAGCACGCCCAGCGGCAGCGAGACGATCGCTACCAAGGCCGATCTCAGGTGAAACAGGAACACCACGCACACCAGCGCCACCACGATGAACTCCTCGATCAGCTTGTGCGTGAGGTTGTCCACCGCGCGGTGGATGAGCGCAGAGCGGTCGTAGACCGGCACAATCTCCACGCCCACCGGCAGACTCTTCCGCAGCGCGGCGAGCTTGGCCTTGACGGCCTCGATCGTCTCCAGCGCGTTCTTGCCGGAGCGCATCACGATGACACCGCCAGCGACTTCGCCCTGACCGTCCAGCTCGGCGATGCCGCGCCGCATCTCGGGTCCGAGCTGGACGGTGGCGACGTCGCCCAGCCGCACGGCGATACCGGCATCGCTCGTTGCCAGCGGAATCTGGCGAAAGTCGTCGAGCGTCTTCAGGTAGCCGCTGGCGCGCACCATGTACTCGGCTTCGCCCAACTCCAGCACGGACCCGCCGGTCTCCTGGTTGGCGCCCTTGAGCGCCGCCAGCACCTTGGCCTGCGACAGGTTGTACGCGCGCAGCTTGTCCGGCTGCAGCACCACCTGGAACTGCTTGACCATGCCGCCCACGGATGCCACTTCCGCCACGTTCGGCAATGCCTTCAGCTCGAAGCGCAGGAACCAGTCCTGCAGCGCGCGCAGTTGGGCCAGGTCGTGGCGGCCGGTTTTGTCGACCAGCGCGTATTCGTAGACCCAGCCGACGCCGGTCGCATCCGGCCCCAATGCCGGCTTGGCCGCCACCGGCAGGCGGGACTGCACCTGATTCAAGTACTCCAGCACACGCGAGCGCGCCCAGTACAGATCCGTCCCGTCTTCGAACAGCACGTAGACGAACGAATCCCCAAAGAACGAATAGCCGCGCACCGTCTTGGCCCCCGGCACCGACAGCATCGTGGTGGTGAGCGGATAGGTGACCTGGTTCTCGACGATCTGCGGGGCCTGGCCCGGGAAGGGGGTGCGGATGATGACCTGCACGTCCGACAGATCGGGCAGCGCATCGAGCGGCGTGCTGCGTGCCGCCCACAGCCCCCACGCCGTCAGCAAGGCCGTAGTCAGCAGCACCAGGAAGCGGTTGCGGATGGAGGCGAAGATGAGGCGCGCAATCATGGCTTGCCTCCTGTGTCACCGGCCGGCTCCACCGACGACAGGACTGCCATGCCGTCCTTATCCAGATGGAAGCGCAAGCGCACGCGCTCGCCCGGCTTCAGACCCTTCGGCAGGCCGGCCGGCGGCGCGGCAAAGTCCATCGTCATGGCGCCCCACTGCAGCGAAGGAATCGGTCCATGCGAGATGGTCAGCCCTTCGCCGCTCACCGCCTCGATGCGGCCCGTGCCTTCGTGCTCGGTGGTGGCTGCGGCGGGCGAGGAAGCGGCCGACGGCGCCATCATTCGCGCGGTGGTGCCGCGCAGGCTGGCCTCGGAATCGATCAGGAACTGGCCGGAGGTGACGACCTTCTGCCCGGCCTGCAAGCCCTGCAGTACTTCGACCCGGCCATCGGCTTCGCGCCCGGTCTGGATCTCGGTGGGCACGAAGCCGGCCTGGCCGCCATCCACCATCACGATGCTGTGCTGGCCGGTGCGGATCACTGCCTCGGACGGGATCAGCAACGCTTCCTTGTCCTGGCCGCCGTCAAACCGCACGGTGGCGAACATGCCCGGCACGAGGCGCTTATCCTGATTCGGCAACACGATGCGCACCTTGATCGTGCGCGTGGCGGCATTCACGTCCGGCAGGATGGCGTCCACCTTGGCCGTTTCCGGTTCTGCCAAGCCAGCGACGGATACCTTGACCTGCGCGCCGGGCGCCACTGTACGTCCCTGCGCTTCCGGCACTTCAGCAATGATCCAGACGCGGCTCAGATTGGCCAGCCGGAACAGCGTCATGCCGGGCGTGACCGTCATGCCGTCGCGCACGGCGACTTCCATGACGAAACCATCGATCGGGCTGGTGATCGCCAGGCCCGGCTGCAGCTTGCCCGACGCGGTGACGGCGCTGATCTGTCCCGGCGTCATGCCGGCCTGCAGCATGCGCGCCTTGGCGGCCCCCACCAGATCGGACTGACCATGCGCGGCTTGGCGCGACACCGCTAAATACTCCTCCTGCGCCGCCCCCCAGTCAGGCGAGTACAGCGACACCAGCGTTTGCCCGCGCCGCACCGGGTCCAGCGTCGCGCGCACCGCCACCTGCTGCACGAACGCGCTGGTGCGTGCCTGGATGACCTGCACGCTACGTTCATCCACGGCCACGCTGCCCGGCGCCTGCAGCACGGCTCCGAGGTTGCCCAACCGGGCCTCGGCGGTGCGGACGCCGAGGTTCTGCGCGACGCGGCTGTCGATGGCAACGCCGCTGCCGCCGGCATCGCCATCCGCGTAGACGGGCACGAGCTGCATGTCCATGAAGGGCGACTTGCCCGGCTTGTCGAAGCGCTGGCCCGGCACCATCGGGTCGTGCCAGTACAGCACCCGCTTGCCGGTTTGCGGGTCGACGTCACCGGCCTTGAGGCCGTTCGGACCGGCGGGGCTCGACATGGAAGCGTTGGCCAGGGTGGGCTGCGTGCCCCGCGACAGGCCGATGCGGTAGCCGCCGTAGGCCGCCGCGCTGATCAGCAACGCGCCCGCCACCGTGGCGATGAGGGTTTTGGTCATTGGGGGCTCCCCGTAGCGGGTTCAGTTTGGGCGGTGGGCAGCGGTACCAGGAAGGCCAGGTCGGCCCACAGCTTGGCCGTCCGGGCTTCCAGCGCCAGGCGCTCCTGTGCGGTGTCGACGGCGCGGTGGTTGGCCTCGGCCACCGCCGAGAGCGAGCCTGTATTGGTGCGGTATGCCGTCAGGGCGGCGTTCGCCTGCGCGTTGGTCAGCGGCAGCGTTGTCTCGTCATAGCGCTTGAGGCGGTCCAGGTTGCGTCGCAACTCGGTCAGCCGGGTTGTGACCATGGCCTGGGTGTTGCGCCGCTGGATTTCCGACTTGGCGCGTGCCTCCTGCGCTTGGGCCAACTTGGCGGCCACCTCGCGGTCTTGCCGATGGCCCTGGTCCCACGGCACGGGAAAACTGATGTTGAGCGAGCCCATGTTCGAGTACGCCGAGCCGCGCTGACTGTACATCAGTTCGACCGTGACATCGGGCTTCTTGGCCTCGGCTGCCGCGCGGATTTCCGTTTCAGCCAGCGCCACATCGCGCCGGGCGACCGCGACTTCAGGCACGGCGTCGAACGCATCGGTCTCGAGACGCTGCACTGATGACGGCACCTCCAGCGTCGGACGATCGCCCAGCGGACGGCGAGCAGCCGGCCCGATCCAACGCTCCAGGCTCACCATCGCCATGTCGATTGACGCGCGGTTCTCGTCCTGGCGGTCGTGCAGCTTCTGGACCTCCAGGTCTGCGGCCAGCACGTCGGCGCGCGTGCCGCGTCCGCTCCGATAGGCGGCCATCGCCGCCTGGCGCGCCAGCTCGAGCGGGTGCCCGTGGTGGCCGAGCAGCACACCGGTCTGCTCCGCATACCAGCGGTCCAGCCAGGCGGCGACGGCGTTGCGCTGCACGTCGGCCAGCCCGACAGTGCGGCGCGCTTCCGCCGCTTCGGCTTCGGCGGCATAGCGATCAGCCTTGGCGCGGCGCTTGTCCGCGCGCGTGAACTCCTGCACCACGCTGATGGAGCGCTGGGTCATGAAGTCCCGGCTGAGCGAGAACTGGTCGGACTTGTTGAGCGGGACGTTGTCCAGGCCGAACTTGAGCACCGGGTCGGGCAACTGGCCGGCTGCGACAGCCATCTCGTTGGCCGACTGGATGGCGGCTCGCGATGTCTCTGCGTCGGCGGAGCGGGCCGACGCCAAGCCGACCGCTTCTTGCAGCGAGAGCGCGCCGGTAGCCTCGGCGTACGCCAGTCGGCTCACGGCGATCAGCGCGGCGGCAAGCGCAAACAAACGCCCACCGCGCGGGGGGAAACGCAAATGCATAAAACCTCCGGAAAGCAACGATCACCCAGCTGTGTAGGCGGCAGGGCAGGAAGGACGCGTTGCTTCGGAGGCTATGTTCGGAAACAGCAGTGGAGGATAGCGATCGGCGGCGGCGGTGCGCGCGCAATGGCGTCGCCTTGTGCGAGGGACAGCGGCACCAGGGCGGCGATCGGCGTCGGCTCGATCTGCCCGAGCAGGATGGGCAGGAAAGCCGGAATCTGCGGTGAGACGTGGTCGGCTGACTTGGTGCCCGCCTGACAGTGCTCCAGGCAGAGGCCGTCGTGCGGGCTGTCGTCCTGCGGCGTGCGCTTTGCCATCTCTGGGCATGACTCGGTCATGTCAGCCATGTCCGCCATCTCGTCCATGGCCATCACCGGGCGGACCGCAACCCGGCCGTCGGCGCAAGCGTAGGCCGCTGCCGCTAGTTGCACGGTCAGGAAGGTCAGGATGAGGAAGCCAGCAAACCAGAGCCAGCGCGGTGAGCGGCGCACGTGGAGGGTCTCGATGTTGGCGAAATGGTAGCAGCATCCTGCGGGAAATGGCAGCCGGCCATGGCGGTCGGGCGCCGTGGCCAACTGGGCTTCGCCGGCTGCTGGCAAGGTCCCCGGCCGCACGCCGCCGTCAGGACGCGATCGTGCCGTGCTGACCGGCATCCTGTTCGTGCTGCAGTCCGGCATTCCTTGGGAGATGCTGCCGCAGGAAATGGGCTGCGGCTCAGGGCATGAGTTGCTGGCGCAGACTGCGCGACCGGCAGGCAGCGGGCGAGACCCGATGGGTCGTCGAGCACACCATCGCCTGGCTGCACAACTTCAAGCGCCTGCGTGTTCGCTTCGAACGCCTCGCCATCATCCACGAGGCGTCCGAGGATGCTTCCACCGGCTGGAATCTGCTTCAGCGGCGCGCCCGCGCGGCTAGGTGGAGCCCGCTACGTCAAGCACGCCGCTGCTCCGATCGGCGCCGCTGCCGTAATTCTGGACCGTTTCGTAGATCGTTTGCGCACCCGTGAAAGTCGGATCGACATCCTCCTGCGTGCCATGCTGGCCATGGTCGTTGTCCAGCCGCCAGCTGAACATGCCCCGCACTTGGCTTTGCAGTGCAAACGTGGTCCAGGCGGCGGTGTCCTCGAGCGACGTCTGCACATTGCCGTTTTCGGTGCAGACACCGCCCATCAGAATGGCGCGCCGGACCCCGGCATGGATCCAGACCTGGATATCCGCGGGGGTCCCTTCGGACGAGTAATCCTGGAGCTCGACGGCGTCGACGTGTTGGTTGAATGCCGCCACGGCATTGTCGCCATAGAGGCCGACCGGGCCGTTGCCCGGCCAGGGGACCGAGACAGCGATCCCGAGGCCGGCCTGTTTGAACGCCGGGCCGAGCTGGGACACCAATTCCGGCACGTAGGTCATGCCGTCTTGTTCCGAGTCGATCGCGATTCCGTTCAGGCCTTGCTGCTGCAGGTAGGCGACGATGTTCGCTGTCGACCTGTTGTTGTTCCGGCGATTGTCCAGCACCGTCGCGGAGAGCCCTGTGTCTCCCACGCCCGCGTAGATCAGGACCCCAGGTGCCTGCGTCCGAATTTGCGTCAGGACTTGGCTCGCGAACTGCGCATTGAGGTCTACCGTGTATCCATTTGCGCACGGCACGAATTCGCCGAACGCCAGGTTGTACCGGCTGGCGTAGCCGAGCGGGACCTTCCTTTGCGCCAGGTTATCCAGGCCCGTGCTATTCCATGTGTCGTACCAAGTGGCAATCTCGAAGCTCATGGCGGAACTCCTGTAATGGTGAGGAATGGTGCAACGTCTTGAGCGTTGCGCGGCAATGCCAAACGTCCGGCTCAGCCGGTGCGACAAGCCGATGCTGCTGGTAACGAGCATCTACCAAGCGTTGCCCTGGTGCAAAAAAAGCGTGCGGCGGATCGTTGCCGCGTTTGTCTGGCGGCTGGTCTCGGAAAGTACTGATATGCCAGGAACGATGATTGAATCACTAGGATTGGGGCCGTCTCCAAATCTTGCCGGCGCTTTTGGTCCACGAACTCGACGGTGATCGTCTTGTCCGGTGTCGAAACCGGTGTGGACGTTCCATCGAACGCATTCCTCAGAAGAGCGTAGGCCTTGACCGAATCGAGAACATGGCACCTTTCTCCATTCTGAAGCGCCATGCCGACGAGAACGCAGCCTTGCGAATCGTCAGGCACGTTGCCGCCGTGGATCTGGATGTCGGGACGGTTGTGGGAACCCAGTCAAGTTGAATTCGCCAGTGATCGGCCTTGTCGTAGCGAAGCAGGCCGCGGTAGATGCCTGCGGGAATGGATGAGATGAAGGGGTGGTTGTCCGCGCCATTCATGAATTCGGTGGCGTCTTCTATTTAACATAACAATAATTATGCGATTTTGAGTTGTCGCAGCCAGATCCTAATGTCCGCATCTGAGCCAAATAGAAATGTCGTACCCCTAGGCTAACCCAGGCATGCTGGCGGTTTCCCGTCTGTTCGAGACTGGAGGCTGCGATGCCGAAGCCCGAGGCCGTCACCATGACGATGCGCGAACTGGACCGACTCAAGGTGATTCAAGCAGTGGTTGACCATGGCTTGGCGGTTTGGCGCGCCGCTGAGCGGCTCGGCTTGTCCAGGCGGCACGTCGAACGGCTGGTGCTGCGCTATCGTGAGGATGGTCCGAGCGGTCTGGGTTCGCGCAAGCGTGGCCATAGCAGCAACCGCCAACTGCCGCCCGGGCTGGAATCCCGCATTCGCGGGCTGATCCGCGACAGCTATGCGGACTTTGGCCCGACGCTGGCTTGCGAGAAGCTGCGGGAGCGCCATGGCATCGATCTGGCCAAGGAGACGGTGCGCCGGATCATGATCGACGCGGGCTTTTGGGTGCCGCGCAAGCTGCGCCCCCCCAAGGTGCACCAGCCGAGGAACCGGCGCGCATGCCTGGGCGAACTGGTGCAGATCGACGGCAGCGACCACGCCTGGTTCGAGGATCGGGCGCCGGCCTGTACGCTGCTGGTCTACGTCGACGACGCGACCGGCCGGCTGATGCAGCTGTTGTTCGTGCCGACCGAATCGACGCAGGCGTATTTTGCGGCCACGCAGGCCTACGTGGAGCGTCATGGCAAGCCGCAGGCGTTCTATTCGGATAAGGCTGGCGTGTTCCGGGTCAACGCCCGAGAGAACGCCGAGGGGCGCGGCTACACGCAGTTTGGGCGCGCGCTGTTCGAGCTGAACATCGACATCCTGTGTGCCAACACCAGTCAGGCCAAAGGCCGTGTGGAGCGCATGAACGGCGTGCTGCAGGACCGCCTGGTCAAGGAGTTGCGGCTGCGCGGGATTGGCTCGATGGACGCGGCCAACGCCTACGCGACGACGTTTATCGCGGACTTCAATGCGCGTTTTGCCAAGGTGCCGCGCAGCGACTTCGATGCGCACCGGCCGTTGCGTGGCGATGAGGACCTGGCGCGTATCTTCTGCTGGCGCGAATGGCGCAAGGTGTCGCAGAACCTGACCTTGCAGTACGCCAAGGTGATGTACCTGCTGGAGGACCGGCCTGAGTCCCGGCGGTGGATCCATCGGTATGTTGAGGTCGCGGAATATCCGGACGGCAAGATCGAGCTGTGGGCCGATGGTACTGCCCTGCCCTACACCACCTATGACCGCCTCTCGGAAATCGACCAGGGCGCGATCGTCGACAACAAACGATTGGGGCACACGCTGGCGATTGCAGCCGAATTACAAGCACAGCGGGATGATCGACGGCAGGTCGGGCCGTCGCGCACGCTGGCGGGCGAGCCGCCGCGCCCCACGCACCCCGCCCCGCAGACCAAGCGGCAGCGGCAGATCAATCGATTGGACTTGGAGCGGGCCATCCACCAAGTTGGTCCGCCACCGCTGCCGAGCTCGCCGGCCACCCGCACCACCGCCCTACGGAGACAACCCAAAAAGAATCAAACACAGCACAAAGCGCACGCCCGTGCCGACATTTGAATTTGGCTGGTAGGGTGACATTTCAGAACGCCCTGGACATGAGTTGTCGCAGCCAGATCCTAATGTCCGCATATGGCCAGATTCAAATGTCCGAGTTGATCCGGGTAACCTGTACAGCCTTGAGCCAGCCAGGGAGCCGCCATGCGACCGGACACGATCACCATGACGATGCGCCAGTTGGATCGACTCAAGGTTCTGCAAGCCCTGTCGGACGGACACCTGAAGACTGGTATCGCGGCGGCTCGGCTGGGACTCAGTACGCGGTAGACGCTGCGCCTGCTGCGTCGGTATCAGGGCGAAGGCGCGTCGGGCTTGCAGAACCGCCGCGAAGGTACCCCGGGTCACCGTCAGTTTTGATCTTGTGCGGCTCGGGCGAGGCGTCGCCGAAGCGGCGGCGCAGGCGCGAGATGCCGGAGTCGACGGTACGGTCCAGCCCGTCGAATTCGATGCCGCGCAGCTGCTTGAGGATGTCGTCGCGGCTGAGCACGGTGCCGGCCGCGCGCGCCAGGATCAACAGCAGGTTGAACTCGGCCGTCTTCAGCTCGACCGGCTGACCGCGCCAGGTGACGGTGCGGTTGGGCGGCGAGATGGCAAGCTCGCCGAACACCAGCGTATCGTCGCGCGGGGTGGCGGGCTCGGCGGCCGGCATGGCGGACGCCACGCGGCGCAGCAAGGCACGGGCGCGCGCCACCAGCAGGCGCGGCTCGACCGGCTTGAGCACATAGTCGTCGGCGCCGATCTCCAGGCCCGCGACCTGGTCGTAGGTATCGACACGTGCCGTCAGGATCAGCACCGGCACGCGCGAGAACGCGCGGATGCGCCGGCACACCTCCATGCCGTCCATGTGCGGCAGCATCAGGTCGAGGATCACCAGCGCCGGCCGATGCTCGCGCACGGCCGCGACCGCGATGTCGCCGCGCCGGACCACCTCGACCGTGAATTCGTAGTTGCCCAGATATTCGCTGACCAGCTGCGCCAGGCGATCGTCGTCCTCGATCAGCAGCACCCTGGTCTTGAGCGGCGCCTCGGCCATCGCCCACACCCCGTTTTCTTGCAATGACGCGCAGTGTATGTCGGCGGGCCCGCGGGCGGATGGCCGCGCGAAACTTGCGCACACTCGCGCACAATTGCGCACAACTTCCCGGCAATTGCTGCGTACCTACAGCAATTCCTACGAGGCCAAGCGCATCGGCCTCATTCGAGCCGCGCTTGCCTCGTTGACCCGTCAGCATCTGGCCTGATGTTATGAGACAAGGGGATCAATTGATCCACCCCCAAGGAACAGCCAGAGCCCCCCGGGGTGCCACGAGTGCACTGCTCGTTGTATTCGCGCAGCCGCTCCTCGGTGATCTGCTGCACCTGCTCGATGGACTTGAGCTGGTAGGCAAGCCCTTCGCGTTGAAGCTGATGGTGAATCAGAAGACGGCTGCACGAATTGGCAGCGTCAGATGCACTACGAATAGCGGCCTGCTTTGGCGCGCACGGCAGCAACATCAATCACGTCCGCTTGCCCTTGTGCAAAGTTTCTCGCTCAGCACCCAAAGGTCTTCCGCGAGCTTCGCGTCCAGCGCTTGCTTCTGAGGTGTCACAGGACGTCGCTTGGAAACGTACTGCCCTTGCAACGATGCTGCCTCCGGCGACGTCGCCAGCCAGACCAGCGAATCGGCGCCTTGCTCCGGTGTGCTTGTGAAGGGCTTGGCCAGCGCATACACGATGTTCAGCAGGAAGCCCTGATCGGAGCCGAATCCGCCAAACTGCGTGCGCACCATGCCTGGCTCGAAACAGTTGGCCACAGCCGTAGTGCCAGCCAGTCTGCGCTGAAGTTCCTTCGTGAAAAGAATGTTGGCGAGCTTGGATGCCGCATAGGCATTCGGCCCTGAACCTTCAAGCGAGGTAGCGATGTCCGGAAGTTGGATCTTGCCGCGCGCCTGCATCGAACTCGAAGTCGACACAACACGCGCACCCGGGGTGTTGCGAATCAGATCGAGCAGCGAGGTAGTGAGCTGAAAGTAGGCAAGGTGATTCAGCGCAAAAGTCAGCTCATAGCCATCCGGACCCAGCACAGGGGCTTTGAAGGTGGCACCGGCATTGTTGATCAGGACATCTAGGCGGTCGTGGCTGGCCTTGAAGGCTTCAGCCATGCGCTTGACCTCGGCAATGCGCGAGAGATCGCACAGCAGATAGTCGAGATTTTCGTTCCCGGTTGCGGCTTTCAGTTCGGCCACGACGCCCTCGGTCTTTGCCTTATTGCGGCCGACCAGGGTCACCGTTGCACCCCGCTTGGCAAATTCGGTCGCTGCGGCTTTACCAATGCCGTCAGTGGCGCCCGTCACCAGAAATACTTTGTTCTTCAGGTCTTGCATGGGGTTCTCCTAAGGATGAGCGGCGCGTTTTTCCGGTCAGCTCAGGCGCCAAGTCGGTTGATGTCGGTGGATTCAAGAATGAAGCGGTCCGCGCGCCCCTCCACTACGCGCAGCATTGCGCGTCCGAGAATCTCGGACGTGGTGAACAGGAAGGGGAAAACGCGCACGAAGAACGGAAAGAGCGGGAAGATGGGTGTCAGCAACACGATTCCGGCCTGATAGGCTGGTGTGCGACTGCGGATGCCCGGCCCGGGGCGGATGAATCCGGGACGCACCGCACCGGCATGCCTGAACGGCATGGCCTGAAGCGCCCTCTCGACACGCTGGCGTACCCGCGCCCACATCGAGCGTCCGCCTGCACCACCGGCCGAGCAGTAACAGAAAGAAAATTCAGGATTCAGGCGCAGCAAGACGTCCGCCCAGGCGAGCGTCAGCTCTTCTGTCACCTTCGCATACGCGATCTCATCAAGCCCGACGGAACTGATCCCGATAGCCCAGATGCAGGCATCGAAACCGGTGAGTTGGTCCTCCACAGCAGCGAAGTCAAACAGATCAGGTAGCCGAAGCTCCCGCAGTTTGTGGTGTTCGATGCCACACGAACGTCGTCCGATGCACAGCACGGACTCCACCTCTGGCGCCTTGAGCGCTTCACGCAAGGCACTGGCACCCACCATGCCGGATGCACCGAAAAGGATGATTCTCATGATTTCACCATCATTATGAGTGCCTACTTAATCAATTAAAACCAAAAAAAATCACACCCCAGTGATTGCGTTCCAGAACGCAGTGAAGCCGTCTTGGCATGTGGCTTCTAGCGAGGTGGGATTGTTTCGGATAAACACCATCGTGACATCGCCCATTGCCCCCATCATGGCCCCGACAAACTCCGGGGATTGGTTTCGCAAGGCTCCCTCGGCCATAGCGCGTTCGAGCAAGCACGAGACATCACAAAAAGCCCGGCTGCCCTCGGCCTGGGTTGTTTCGGTGATCTTGGGTGACAGCGCTAGCTTTGCTAGGACCTGATGCTCTTCGGGATGCGCAACACCCCAATTCACATAGGTCCGCCAGGCCAGCCAGACCTGCTCTCGCAGCGCAGCCGATTCCGGAGGTGGAACCAAAGCTAAGCGAAGCTGGCTTTTCAGCTCCAAGTAGAGCTGATTCATCAGCACATCCTTGTTGGCGAAGTAGGTAAAGATTGTTCCTTCGGCCACGCCTGCTGCCTTCGCAATCCGGGCCGTGGGCGCGTTCAGTCCTTCCTCGGCGAACAGCTGCGTCGCTGCCCGAAGTATGGTTTGGCGTTTGTCTTCACTACGAGGGCGTGCCATACGAGAAAAACCTTAGATGATTGAGTGCGCACTCAATTATAGAGAAGGTGCTAAGAATGATCAAGACCTCGGGTCAAATCTCAGGCCAGCGCTAGCAGCTTCACGCTGTCAGGACGTAGTTCACCCCTTGGTGCGACGTGCCGGCATAACGTCTGGCGCGTGATGCCAAGCTCTTTGCACAGATCGCCGACCTTGGTTTCGGGTTGTCCCATTGCTGCCATTGCTAGGCGCAGCTTGGCGGCTGTCATCTTGAATCTTGAAGAGTCTTCCGCCTTTGCGCCAGCGCCGAGGCCAGACCAGTCACGGTGCGTTCGGCGATCAACTCCCGCTCAAACTCAGTTCCGGGGCCGCTGCGTTCCCGCCGTGGTCCGTCCTGCCCGGCGCGGGGCGATCCTACAGGGAATGGAACGTCATGCCGCTCCGGTCAACCGATGCCATCAACTCTTGCCATGCCAGGTCTCCGATCTGTTCGCCGAGCTGCTTGTCGACCCGCTTGCCGATGGTGAGCTTGGTGAGCGTGGTGTTGGCGGCCAGCGCTTTCACGCCCGCATCGCCGATCCGATTGCCCCAGATGCTGAGCGAGGTCAGCCTGGTATTGGCGGCCAGCGCTTGCACGCCCGCGGTACCGATGAAATTGTCGCAGGCGTAGAGCGAGGTGAGTGCCGGGTGGGCGGCCAGCGCCTGCGCGCCCGCATCGCCGATGTGATTGTCGTTGATGTTGAGCCAGGTGATCGAGGTGTTGGCGGCCAGCGCTTGCGCACCCGCCGCGCCGATCGAGGCGCTGCTGACATCCAGTGAGGTGAGCGAGGTGTTGGCAGCCAGTGCCTGCGCGCCCGCGGACCGGATGTCATTCTGGCTGATATTGAGCTTGGTCAGGCTGCGATTGGCAGCCAGTGCTTGCGCGCCCGCCATACCGATCTGATTGCCGGTGACGCGGAGCGTGGTGAGCGCAGTGTTGTCGGCCAGTGCTTGCGCGCCCGCAGCCTCGATGCGATTCTCGCCGATGTCGAGCGAGGCCAGCGTGGTGTTCGCCTTGAATGCTTCCGCGGCGGCGGCCCGGAGCTCGCCGCTCCGGAGGCTCAGTGTGGTGAGTGTGGCGTTAGCGGCAAGCGCCTGCGCGCCTTCATTGCCGATCGCATTCACGCTGATATCCAGCGCGGTCAATGTCGTGTTGCCGGCCAGCGCTTGCGCGCCTTCAACGCCGATCCGACCGGCGACGACGCTGAGCGAACGGAGTGTCGTATTGTCGGCCAGGCCGAGTGCGCCCCAATCACCGATCGGGTTGTAGCTGATATCCAGCGTGGTGAGCGTGGTGTTCTCGGCCAGCCAACGCGCCCCCCTTCCATAGATGTCGTTGAAGTTGACGCACAGTGAAGTCAGCGTCGTGTTGCCGGCCAGCGCTGCCGCCCCCCTGTCGCTGATGCTGTTGCGCGTGAGGTCGAGCGAAGTCAGCACAGTGTTGGCAGCCAGCCCTTCCGCCCCCTCCTCGCCGATGTGGTTGCACGTGAGGTCGACCGAAGTCAGCGCCGTGTTGTTGGCCAGCGCGGCCGCTCCCGCATCGCCGATCTCGCATGACCCGACGGTCAGCGAGGTGAGCGTGGTGTTGGTGGCCAGTGCTTGCAGCCCCTCATCGCCGATGGCGTTGAAGCCGAGATCGAGCGAGGTGAGCGTCGTGTTGGCGGCCAACGCCCGGGCGCCCGCCACGCCGATGTCGTTGAAGCTGGCGTCGAGCGACGTGATCGAGGTATTGGCGGCCAGCGCCTGCGCACCTGCGTCACCGATCCCGTTGCCGCGGATGTCGAGGGCGGTGAGCGTCGTGCTGGCAGCCAGTGCCCGCGCTGCCTCCGCATGGATTCCGTTGGCCCTGACTTTCAGGCGCGCAAGCGGCAGCTTGCTCAGATGGGCGAGCCCTTTGGCCGAGACGTAGCGGGTCGAGAACAGATCCAGCTCCCTCAGGGACGCGGGCAACCCTTCCAGGTCTGCGTCGCCGAAATAGCCGTCCATCTTCAGTGTTTCCAGGCAAGCGTAACGCTTCGCCGCCTGGAGGGCCTCCACGGTGTTGACGGTCAGTTGCCGGATCTCGGTGTCTGCCGCCGCCTTCAGGGTCTTGCTGACGGCGCGCATCCTGTGCAAGGTCTTGGTATCGACACGGCGAGCGATCTCGGCCCATGTTTCCTCCGGGAGCGGCGGCACCCTCGCCCCGAAGTTGAAAGGCAATCGCAGCTTTCTCAGGCCCTCCAGTATTGACGGGGCAGTGGCGACCCTCACCTGACGCGATGGGCTGGCGGCATCCGGCGCGGGCTTCGCTTCGGTCGACGAGGCATGCGCTTCGCCGGCGTTGGCCGGACGGTTCCGGTTGATCGAGAACTGGTTTCCCATGGCAGTGCGATCGTCCTTTCTGTTCAGGAAAAATGGCGGCGTCAGGGCGCAGACCCGCCTGTGGCAGGGCCTTTCGGCGCAATGCGTCCTGCGTGACCGGTGTCGTTGCAAGACCTTGGCGGATGGGCGTGTTTCGGAACAGAGCGCCGGAACATGCACGGCCCCATATGGCAGCGATGCAGGCTTCTACCTCCGCATCGCCGGGCTTGGGTTCAGGCCGGGATCGGCGCGACCGGGCCCCCGCCGGCGTTGGCGGATAGCAGCAAGGCATCCATGACGCGCTGCGTCTTCAGCGCGACTTCCGGCCAGAACGGCTCCCGCTTGCCGGACAGGACAAGGCCGCCGAAGGTCCGGTACAGGCCGGTTTCCTGCGCGGTGCGATGGTTGTTGCTGTATTCGGGCAGCGACACCGTTTTCTCGTGCCGCTCCAGGTTGAAGAAGCAGCCGTCGCCGCCGAAGCGGTCATTGCCCACGGTGAATGCGACCTCGTTTCCGTAGTGCGGCAGGACAAAGTCTTTCAAGTGCAGATAGCCCTTCGATCCGCTGATGTCGGCCCACTGCTGGCGGCTCGTGGTGAAGGCGCTGTAGAGGGCCGCGGTGACGCCATTGTCGAAAAGCAATTCGCCCACGAACTCAGTCGGCACGACGCCCGCGCCGTCGGGCCGCTTCACGCTGCGCAAGATGCGGCCACGCACTTCGACGGGCATGCTGTATTGCATCGCGAACAGGGCCAGCCGGATGCTGTACCAGCCCACGTCGCCCAGGCACCCCGCCGGCTCGACCGCACTGTTGCGCTCAACCCAGGCCGCATCCGCATCGAAGCTGAAATGGCTGGTGATGCGCCGGATGTCGCCGACGCTCGCGCCGTCGTCCAGAACAGACCGCATCGCCTGCAGCCGCGACGAATGCATGAACATCACGCCGTCCATGAACTGCACGCCGGCGGCGTTGGCGGCATCGATGATGCGCAGCAGGTCGGCCGAGGTGACGCCGCAAGGCTTCTCGATGACGATGTGCTTGCCTGCCCGGGCCGCCTTGATGGCCCACTCCGCGCGCAGCGCCGTCGGCAGCGGAATGTAAAGCGCGTCGATATCCGGCCGCCGGATCAGCGCGTCGTACCCTTCGACGGCCTCGACGGCGTAGGGAGCCGGCGCCGACGCCTGGCATTCGGCGATGAAGCGCTGCGCGGTCTGCGCCGAGCGGCTCCCGACCGCCACGATCCGGCCGTTGCCGGAATGGAGGATGGCGTGCCAGTTCTTCCTTGCGATGCCCGCGGTGCCAAGGATGCCCCAGCGGCAAGACGGTTCAGCGGTTCCCATCGGTCGGGGTTCTTCCATTGACATGAGCCGTTCGACGTCCACCGGGGTCGCGAGGCCCCGATCGACCGGCGCCGGCACCGCTGCATCCGCTTGAAACCCGAACAGGGATGGTTGAGCAGGATTTTCCAATACCGGTTCGGCAAGCCGATCCCCGTATGGTGTTTTCCCTTAAGATGCTTGCATCCTAGCCCGATCCCCCACTTGTGCAAAACGACGTTTTTTTGCCGTCTTGTGAGTAATATTTGACCATCCGCATGGCTGCCAGCCGGCCGGCGATGCGCACCCGAAACCCCCCTCATGGACTTGCGAAAACTGCCCAATCTCGGCGCCCTCAAGATGTTCGAAGCCGCTGCCCGCCTGGAGAGCTTCTCCCGGGCCGCGGAGGCGCTGTGTGTCACCCACAGTGCGGTCAGCCATCAGATCCGGGCGCTGGAGGCCGAGCTGGGCATGGTGCTGTTCAAGCGCGACGGCCGGCGCATCACCTTGACCGACCCGGGCCGGCGCTACGCCGAGCGGATCCGGTCCGCGCTGTTCGAGATCGCCGCGGCGACCGAGTCGATGCGCACCGGCGATCGCGAACGGCGCCTCGTCATCAGCCTGCTGCCCTCATTCGCCGCGCGGTGGCTGACGCCCCGCATCGGGCGCTTCATCGAGCGGTACCCGGAAATCGACGTCGAGCTGCAGTCCACGCACGTGATCACCGACTTCAACCGCGACGACGTCGATGTCGTACTGCGCCTCAGCGACGGCAACGACCCGGACCTGTTTGTCGAGCCGCTGCTGGATGAAGTGTTCTTCCCCGCCTGCGCACCGACGTTCAACGGTGGCCGCTTGCCGAAAACGCCCGCCGACCTGGCCGACGTGACGTTGCTGCGCAGCGACTACGAAATGTGGCGCGCCTGGTTCATGGCTGCGGGCCTGGAAGGATGGGCCGAGCCGCGGCGCGGCGTGCTGTACCAGGATGCGTCGCAGCTGATGCAGGCATCGATGGAGGGACAGGGCGTCGGGCTGGTGCGGCGTTCGCTCGCCATGCAGGAGATCATCAACGGACGGCTCGTCCGCCTGTTCGACATCGACGCGCCGAGTCCGTGGACGTATGGTTCATCTGCCCGCAGCCCTTGCTGGACACCTTCAGGGTGCGTGCCCTGCGCGAGTGGCTGCACGAGGAAGTTGCGCAATTCCGGGCGCTGTATGAACGCAGCCCCACTGCCGTCACGATGGCCGGCCGCGCGGCATAGCGCAAGTCCACGCGGGACCTGGCAGGTCCGGCAGCGCAAGGGCAATGCCCATGGCGCGCGCCGACCGCGCAAACCCGCGGCTCACGCCACCTGCCCCTCGGGCGGACGCTGGAAGAGCAGATAGTTGCCCGCCTCCATGCCTTGCCGCCGAAGCGCCTTGCCCAATGCGATCTGTTCAGGCTCCCAGCGCGACAGGGCGGCCGGTACATCGTCCGGCAAGGCTTGCAGGGCGTCGGCCAGCGCCAGCGCATTCGCGGCCGCCTTGGACGTGCTGGCCGCCGTGTGCGGGCGAGGGATCGACGCGGCGTCGCCCAGGATGACGACCCGCCCCGACACCATGTGGTCGGATGCCAGATCGCGGATGGCCTGGGCGAACGGCTGCGCAGTCGCTTCGACGATCTCGCGGAAAGCCGGGGGCAGCAGCGCGCGGGCGTCGTCGCGCAGATGGGCCACCCACCGCGCGTCGAGCATGCCTTCGGGAATGGAGTGACCGCGGGGCCGGCCTTCGCGGTCGGTCATGATCTCGCCCAGCAGGCGCGTGTCGGCAACCCGGTACCAGACCCAGTTGTACAGCCGATGGCCCGGGCGCACGTCATTGTGCTCGCCGGGCACCAGGTAGCCGAGGATATGCGAGCCCCGGTTGTTGGCGAAGCCGAAATCGCCATGCAGCATCTCGCGGGCGGTCGGCGGCATCGCCTCTTCGGGGACGAGTCCGCGCCAAGCGAGATACCCGGCATAGGTCGGCACTTTGTCCGGCCACAATTGCCGGCGCACCGCCGAATTGCCGCCGTCGGCGCCGATCAGCAGGTCGGCGGTTTCGCTGGAGCCGTCGGTGAAATGGGCGGTCACGGTGCCCGCCGGCGGATTCTGCTCGATCCGTGCCAGCGTCTTTGCCTGATGGTAGTGGGCATCGCCGAAGGCCGCTCTCAGTGTGGTGTAGATCAGCGACCACGAGGTCTGGGTCTGGGGCGCGAAGTGCCTGGAACGGATCGAGCCGTCCGGCCTGAGGACGGTGCGATGGACGGACCCGACGCCGAGGTCCATGGCGCCGAGGTCGACGCCGGTGCGCCGGAAGACCTCGACCACATCCGGCTGCAGCACGATCCCCCCGCCCCGGCTATCGAGATCGTGCGCGGAGCGTTCGTAGAGATCGACGTGCCAGCCGATCCGGCGCAGCAGGTTGCCGGCGAAAAGGCCGCCGAGCGATCCGCCGATCACCAGCGCACGGGGGGCCGGATTGACCGGATGCGGATGCGTCGCGAGCTGAGTGCACATGAGCCTCTCCTCATCAATGCCTCAACTGTGTACCCCTCACGCGATTTCGATAATCCCGCCCACCCGGCTTTGTCTTTTGCATTGCGCGCAAAGGCGGGTGTGCGCAGCGTCAGCCCGGGCAACCGCGCCGCCCCTCCGGTCAGGACCGATATCGCTCCCAGTAGGGCGGCGCGCCGAAATGCTGCGCGAGGAAATCGAGGAAGCCGGCCAGTTTTTTCGAGCCGCGCCGATTCGGGAGATAGACCGCCCAGATGGCGCCCTCGCCCTCGTCCGCGCCCGGCGTCGGTGTCCATGGCTCCAGCACCGGCACCAGCCGGCCCGCGGCGATGTCGTCTCCGACCAGCCAGGTCGGCATCAGGAGCATGCCTGCGCCGCCCATCGCGGCTTCCCGCAGCAGCTCGGAACCGTTGGCCCGCAGGTTTCCAGAGACCGGCACCTTTTCGCGCTTGCCATCGCGCGTCAATGTCCAGGTGCTGTCGCCGGTCAGATAGTCGAACAGCAGGCAATTGTGATGGGCCAGGTCGCGCGGCTGCGCGGGCGTCCCATGCTCACCGAGATAGTCCGGACTGGCGCAGATCACCCGCCGGTGCGGCGCCAGCTTGCGGGCGACCAGGTTCGGCGCGGTCAGCGCCCCCAGCCGGATGGCAACGTCGATCCGGTCTTCGACCAGGTTCACCATCGCATCGGTGAGCCGGATGTCCAGCCGCATCCCGGGAAACCGGCGCAGGAACGCCGGGATCGCGGGGGCGACATGCAGCCTGCCGAAGGCGACCGGCATGGTCACCCGGAGCAGGCCGCTTGGCGGGCCCGCCAGCTCGCTCACCGTGCGATCGGCGCTGTCGAGCTCTTCGAGGATCCGGCGCGCATCGTCGTAGTACTGCGCGCCGGCCTCGGTCAGCGTCACGCTGCGCGTCGAGCGGTTCATGAGCCGCGTGCCCAGGCTTGCCTCGAGCGCGTTCAGCTGCCGGGTCAGCGAGGACGGCGCCAGGCCCAGCCGGCGGGCCGCCGGGGCGAAGCCTCCATGCTCGACAACGGCAACGAATGCACTCAGCGCACCGAATCTGTCCATGGTTCACCTTTGCGTTCCATGCAAAGCACATCTGCAATCGCACCTGATTATCACGCTCACGCGCCGAGAGCAAGATGGCACCGTAGCCTTCGGAGACCCGCCATGACGCTCACCGTTACGATCACTTCGGATTTCATCTGCCCCTGGTGCCTGATTGGAGAGCGCCGGCTGGCGAAAGCGATCGGCGCCCTGCCCGGCGACGTCGCGGTCGAGCTGAAGTGGCGCCCTTTTGAACTCAACCCGGCGATGCGTCCGGAGGGCATGGATCGCCAGACCTACCGGTCGCTCAAGTTCGGCAGCTGGGAGCGTAGCCGGATGCTTGACGCACACACCGTGGAGGCGGCCAGGGACGATGGCATCGCGTTCGATTACGCCGCGATCGCCAAGACGCCCAACACCTTCCTCGCCCACCGCCTCAACTGGTTTGCCGCACGCCGGGGCCTCGCCACCCCGATCGCGAACGCCGTGTTCTCCGCTTATTTCGAGCACGGCCGCGATATTGGCGACGCGGCGGTGCTGGCCGACATCGCCGCCGAAAACGGACTGGGGCGCGACGAGGTCAGCGCGTTCCTGGCGGGCGACGAGGGCACCCGGGACGTTCGCGAAGCCGAACGGGCCGTCCAGGCAGGCGGCGTGCGCAGCGTTCCCCTGTTCGACATCGACGGCGAGACCGTGAGCGGCGCGCAATCCGTGGCGGCGTTCGAAGCGGCACTGCGCCGCGCCATTGCGCGCACGCACGCCTGCGGCACCGGGGCCTGCCCGGTGTCCTGATTGCACCCGCTCTTTCGGAAAACGCACCGCCATGCAGACTTCATCGCGATCCGGGCAGCATCCCGGCTTTGCACGGATGTTCCAGCCGGGCCGGCTGACCCTGGGCCTGATGCTGCCGACGGCCCCGCTCGACCACGGCATTCCGGACATGACCGGACAGCTTGACCTTGCCGCGGACGCCGACCGCTACGGCTTCGCAGCGCTGTGGACCCGGGACGTGCCGCTGTTCGATCCGCAGTTCAACGACGCCGGCCAGATCTACGATCCATGGGTCTGGCTGGGTCAACTGGCGACCGTGACGCGCACCATCGCGCTCAGCACGGCCGGAATCGTGCTGCCGCTGCGGCATCCGCTGCACACGGCAAAGGCCGCCGCATCGGTCGACATCGTCAGCGCAGGACGGTTCCTGCTCGGCGCCGCCTCGGGCGACCGGCCGTCGGAATACCCGGCCTTCAACCGCTCGCACGAGGCGCGCGGCGCGGTCTACCGGGAATACATCGACGTGATCCGGCGCAGCACGGCGGAAGATTACCCCGCGCTGTCCGGGACGTTCGGCACCCTGCGCGATCTCGACCTGCTGCCGAAGCCGACCGGACGGCACCTGCCCATCCTGGCGATCGGCAGCGCGCAGCAGAGCCTGCAGTGGATCGCCCGCAACCTCGATGGCTGGGTCACCTACTTTCGCCCCGTCGAAACACAGCGACCGAGGCTCGACCTCTGGCGCAGCGTGGTCGAGACGCAGGCGGGCGGTGCCTTCCTGCCGTTCGCCCAATCGATGTTCATCGACCTGGCGGACGACCCCGACACCGCGCCCTCCCCGATCTTTCTGGGCTATCGGCTCGGCCGCAACCGGTTGATCGAAGAGCTCCAGGCACTGGCCCGGCTCGGGGCCAACCACGTGGGATTCAATCTGCGGCACAGCGTGCGGCCAGCGCGCGACGTGCTGCAGGAATTGGCCGAATGCGTACTGCCCCTGTTTCCCAGTGCCTGATTCGAAGCGAACCCCGGGGTCGAGCGCGGCTGGCGTGGCCCCGGCCCGCGCGCGTATCGATCTCTCAATAGCGTGCCTGCACCATCCCCGATAGGAGTCGGAAATGCGCAAACCTGACGTGACGGTCGTCGATACCAACCGGATTCCCTGGGAAAGGCTCGACGTCCCGGAGCTGAACGCTGTGATCCCGCAGAAGATCTGCGTCGTTGACGGCGACACCGGCATGGCGGTGATCAAGATCCGCTACCAGGCGGGCTTCACCAATGTCTCCCATTGGCACAACTGTGCCCACGGTATGTACGTGCTGGATGGGATTCTGGTCACCAGCGCCGGTTCCTTCGGGCCGGGCAGCTTCGTGTGGTTCCCGGAAGGCACGACGATGTCGCACGGGGCGCAGGCCGACAACGACGTGACGTTCCTGTTCATCACCAACAAGCCGTTCGATATCCACTACACGCACCTTGAAGGTGATGCCCCCGGGCAGTAATGGACGCGTTGAAGGCAAGCCCCCGGGGCACAGTCGCCTTTATGCCGCCATGCGGCCGGACGGCATGCATGGGCATTCAATTGAGCAAACGATTGTCCTGCTGCTATTCACCTCACTGCTGGTTAATGGCTTCGTTATTTTCTCTTCCTTCTTTCTCTCAATGGCTAAATTCTCCGCCGTAGGGCAGGAACAATTTCGTAATGCGCGCTACCCGAGCATTCCGACTGCACGAATGGCGCCTGCAATTGGCTGTACCCAAATGAGCGTAATCGGAGGATTAGGTCGTATTGGAGCATGGTTCTGCCATCAGTTTTGCGATGGCATCGTCCTGTTCAAGCAGGGCGATTGCAGGGGGCCGCAGGCGATGGAGGGATCGCCGCTGTCGGCTGGGCTGCCGGGGCGGCTTTCCTGATCAGCCGCCGGAACAGCGACGCGCGCCAGGCCGCCGTCATTTCGCCGCAAACGCCGCCTCGATCTGGCGTGCCCGCTTCACGTCGTCGCCGTGCAGATAGATCGATGTGGTCGAGATGGATGCGTGCCTCAGGTTGTCCCGCACCGTGGTCAGCTCGGCGCCGCGGGCCAGCGCGTGGCTGGCATGGGTATGGCGCATCCAGTGCGGGCTGGCTTTGCGCAGTTTCTCGGCCAGCGCGGTGTGATCGTGCTCGATGAGGTCGGCCGCCACCCGGAAGAAGCGCCGCATCACGCTCCACAGCCGGCTGCCGGTAATGCCGCCGCCGGGATCGAGCCCCAGGGCGCCGATCAGCGGGGTTTGGGGATTCCAGCGCGCCTGCGTGACGGGCAAGCCGCGCTCCACCAGGTAGCGATCGAGCGCGGTGCGCGCCAGTGGTGGCAGCGCGACCTTCCCTGCGCGACCGCCCTTGCCGATCAGGCTGAGCCAGTGATCGCCCTGCCGATCCGTTTCGATCCCGCCCAGCCTGGCGGTAATCAGTTCGCTCGCGCGCAGCCCCGTCGCGTAGGCAAAATCCAGCACGAAGCGCAAGCGCTGGGCTGCCGAAGCCTCCCAGCCGTAGGACCACTCCAGCCCGTCGGCGAGGGTCCGGACCAGGGCCCATTCGCCTTCGGAAAAGGCGTGCGAGGCATCCAGCGCCGCGGTCCGCCCCCCTCCCCTGACCTTGATGCCGGCAAACGGATTGGCCAGCACGTAGCGTTGCTGGATCAGCCAGCGGAACATGGCCCCCAGCACCGAAAGCGAATACGCGATCGAGCGCGCCGACAGCCCGTCCGTGAAGGGGCGCCAGTCCGCCGATGCACGCGGCCGGGCCGGGCCGACCCAACGTTCATGCGGCGACGGACGGCGCAGGAAGCCCCGATAGGCAATGGCATCCTCGGTGGTCAGCGAAGACAGCGGCCGGCCGCGCTCGATGATTGCCCATAAGATCAGGCGTTCCGCTTCCTTGCGATACGCGCGCTGGGTGGCCGGCGATTCGTGCAGCGAGAGCCACGCCTGCACCGCCTCATAGTCGTTGTCGGCGGTGAGGACGGAGGTCTCGCGCGGCGCGCGGAATTGGCCTTCGGAACCATCCACCTCGTGCGGCAGGCGCAACTGCTCCCACGGGACCACCACGCCGCGCGGCTGCTCGGCGATGAGTGCCTTGGCGCGCTCGGTGAGCCGTGGGTGTTCGGCAAAGAATGCCTCGATGCGTCGAGCGCCGGCCTGACCGAGCCCGGGAATCGCCGCCCACCAGCGACGCCGACGCGGCACGCGGACGGTCAGGTCCGCCAAGGTGTCGATGCCGGCCGCCCGCAGCACCGTCACCGCTCGCGCATCCAGCCACAGTGCCACATCGTCGCTGATGGCGGGTTCCGGCAACGGCAGTGTCCGCAGCAGTTCGACGGCCTGGTCGGCCACCCTGCCCTGCCTTGCGCGCTCGGTTGCCGCGATCTCAAACAGCAGGGCCAGGTCCTCGCGTTGGCGCCGACGCGCGAACGCCGCGAGCTGGCGCCGAATGCGGCCGAGGATGCCGCGCGAGGAATGCCCGGGCGCTCGCCGCTCGCCGAGGTAACGCTCGACGGCCTCGCGTGCGGACAGGCCCGCATGCCAGGCGCGCAGTACGGCGAGTTCGGCGGCATCGGGGAGGCCTGGAAGTGTCCCTGCAGAGGGAGCGACGGGAAGCAGACGCGTTTTCATGGGCGCAAGTTTAGCGCTTTCACGTGGCTATTGCGATAAGAAGAGTTATCGCAATCGACTCGTGGGGATCCAGAGCAATGGCCAGTCGACCCAGGGGTTCGGCCTGCTCGCGGCAGCCTATGCCACCGTGCAGCGCGGCTTCAAGCCGTGGGCCGTGACCGGCGGCTTGCGGACATCGTTCTGAACGGTTCCTGCGGGGAATGTGAATCCAATCTTCCATGGCAGATCCTGACCGCCAATGTTCGCCCGGCATTGCCGGGCTTTTTTTCTCAAGTCGGCTTGCGATCGCGGCGTGCCTGATTGCGGCGGCCGGCACGAAAACCAGGTTTTGGAGCGACCGACACGGACGGTGCCCGCTCGCGCAAAGCACCGTCCGCCAGCCGTAGAGGTACAGATGGCAGCGGGAACGATCGTCAGGCCGCCGGCGCCACCACCGGATAGCCCGGCTGATACGGGGTGATACCGGGGATATTCACACGGGGCGTCAGGTTCTGCACCGGGTTCTCCAGGAAGTCCTTCGTCTTGTCCGACACCCAGTTGACGCCGGTGTTGACCGTGTTGACGGCGTTGGCCGCGGTGGCGTGCAGACGGCCCTTCAGGTCCTGCAGGTAACCATCCACGAACGACTTCGCCTTGTCGACCGCCAGATCGATGCCGGTGTTGGCCACCTTCTCCACGAGCATCTTGGTCAGGCCGTTCTTGAGCGCCACCCGCGCCTCCGGTCCGGCGACGGCCCCCAGCGCGGCGGAGGCCAGGTTGATGCCCGCCTCCGCCAGCGCCTTCTTGAGGCTGCCCCCGTTCAGCAGGGTCGACAGCACCTTGGCCGCCGAGGCCCCGGCGGCCATCCCCATCGACAGCGCATCCGCGATTTCACCCAGCCCCGGAATCATGCCCAGCGCACCAACGACCTGCGACGCGATGTCCATCACCTTCGAGTAGATGGTGAGGATCTTGTCCATGGCCTTCTTCAGCGCGCCGCCGCTCTTCTTGACCGCCTTGATGTCGGGCTGGTCTTCCATGCCCATGCCCATGTCGGCAACGGCGCTCTTGCTGGCCTCCGAGTTCGCCGGATGCGTCTTGCGCGCCTGGACCGTCTTGTTGGCGTCCGTCATGCTCGACATGAACTTCTCGAAGTCCTTCTTGCCGATCACGCCGGAATCCACCGTCGGGCCGCCGAAGCTGAAGAAGCCGTTCTTCGTCTTGTAGCCCGAGTTCGCGTTGTTGATCAGCCCGTACAGCAGCGGATCCTGCAGCAGCTGCTTGGCCGCGTTGCGCACGGCCGGAGACAGGCTCTCGTCCTGCGACATCGCCGCCAGCCGGTCGCGGGTGATCTTCTGGCCGTCCTTGAAGAACACGTCGAGATTGCTGTTGATGGTCGACACGGTCTGCAGATCTTCCTTGCTCAGGTGCACGGCCGAGGCGGCGCGCTGCAGGAAGTCCGACTTGCCCACCCGCTTGTCGGGGTCGTCCATCTTGTTCAGGCTCGCCCACTCGTTGCGGTTCTGCAGGAAATACTCGGCCGCGGCGATCACCTGCGGCGGCGCCTTCTTGACGTTCGAGTCGCCGTCGACGATGCGCTGGAAGGCTTCCATGTCCAGCTTCTTCGGCAGGTAGTCGGAGTAGCGGTACAGCTCGCGCAGCGCGTCGTTCTGCGTCATGGCCGAAGGCTTGTCGCCCGGCTTCGCGTCGGACGGAATGTAGTTCTTCACATAGCCTTCGGCCTTCTTGCGGTTGTACTCCTCCACCTGCGGGTGGTTGTCGATGAAGCGGCTCACATCGCCGGCCGTGATCCGGTAGTCCCCGGATGCCTTGTGCTTGTGGCCCTTGCCCGGCGAGCCCAGGGCGGAGAACAGCGCCGGATCGTTGGCCAGCACCTGCAGCGCAGCCTTCAGGTCAGGCGGCGTGCTGGGATCGTTGATCTTGTCCTGGATCGACTGCCAGCCGACCGGCAGCTGGTCCTTGTGGCGGGCCAGGATGGACATGATTTCCAGCTGGCTGTCAGTGAGCGTGCCGCTGTTCCGGGTCAGGACCTGCGGGTGGGACTTGGCGAACTTGTCGATGTCCTTGCGCGCGAACTTCCCGTCGTTGCCGCCGATGGCCTGATACAGGGCGGGATCGCTCAGCATCGCCTGCGCGGCCGCACGCAGGTCGGCCGGCGCATCGGCATTGTTGGCCGCCCTTTCAAGCGACTGCCGGGTCATCACGCGCTCGCCGAACGGCAGGCCCCGGGCGTTGAGGTACAGACTCAGGGTGCCGAGAATCTGCAACTGCAGAGGCGACGGCGTCCCGCCGGTTTCGGTCACGTCGCTGCCCAGCGGGGGATCGGCGGGCCGGGTCTCCTGCGGTGGCGCGGCGTCAACGGGGGCTGGCTGGTTGCCCTGGCTTTCCGGACCCGCCGACGGATCGGGCGACTGCTGCGCCGCGCCCTGCATCGCGCGCGCGATCGACTCGTCGAGCTTGAAGAACAGCTCGGGCGGCAGGTCCGGACGGCTCGGCCCGGTGGGGTGATCGAACTGGAATAACAGGGAGGACGGAAGGTCGGGAGGGTTCGCGACCGGCCCGTTGGCGCCCGCCCCGGCTGACGGCAAGGTCGGGCTTGCCGCTCCGGAAATGTTTGTACTCATGCTGACCTCTTACGAAGTGGGATGGGAGATGCCTGCCCGGCCTTGGGCAGGCATCTCCGAGGCTAAGTTGCGGGGCATGCGCATCGGGCAAGGCACCGCGAAGCGGAAGCAGCATCAGCGAAACGGGGCATGCCCTATTGAGACATGCAATTGGCACATATCACATATCCGATTAAGTCATTTCTGGAACGCTGCACGCGCCCTTACAGTGTCTCCGCCATTTCTTGCGGCATGCCGAATTAAGCTGAAAACGGGGGAAATTCATGAAGACTGTGCCAATCCTGGCGCTGACGATTCTTGGCGCGGCTGCGCAGCTGGCGCACGCGGCATGTCCGAGCGATGCCGCTGTTGCCGCGTATTTCGAGGACTACAAGGCGCCCCGCGAGAGCAAGGGGCTGGGTGACGACCTGACCCTCGAAGAGGCCCGCTGCTCGCGCGACAAGCTGGCCCGGCTGCTGCCTTTGGCCGTAGGCCGCCCGGTCGGCTACAAGGCCGCCTTCACCAATCCCGCGATCTGGGAGCGCTTCAAGGTGACGGAGCCCGAATGGGGATACATGTTCGGGAAGTACATGTTCAACTCGGGCGCGACGGTATCGCCGAAGATCGGCGCGAAGCTGCTCTATGAGCCGGACATGGTCGCGGTCGTCAAGGATGCCGGATTGGCGACCGCCGAATCGCCCCTCGAGGCGCTCCAGCACATCTCGTACTTCGTGCCCTTCATTGAGCTGCCGGATGCCATGCGCTCGACCGGTGCGGTGGGGCCGGCGCTGGTCGCGACCAATATCACCTTCCGCGGCGGCGTACTTGGCCCGCGCATCGCCGTGCAGCCCAGGCAAGCGTTCCTGGATTCGCTGGCCAGCATGACCGTCGTGACGACCGAAGACCAGACCGGCAAGGAGCTCGCCCGAGCCAAGGGCGACGCGCTGCTGGGCAATCCCGCTGCCGCCGCGCTTTGGCTCGCCAAGGCACTTCGGGCATCTGGCGTGACCCTGAAGCGAGGGGATTTGCTGAGCCTGGGCAGTTTCAATGCGCCGGTGCCGCCGCAGCCGAACACGACCATCACCGTCAAGTTCCTGGGACTGCCCAACGATCCATCGGTGACGGCCCACTTCGAGTAGCGCAACGCGGGCTGCGCAGGCTTCCGCCCAAGGGCCTGGGTGCCCGGGACGCGAAGCCGGCCGGCGACGATCAGGTCAGGTTGACGCTGACGCTCACATCTTTCCGGCACGCACCTGCCGGACCAGGTCATCCAGGGTTCGCAGCGTACTGACATAGCCGCCGCCTTCATCCGGCGAGACCACGTACTTGCCCTGCACCACCACCGCAGGGACGCCTTCGACACGATACTGCTTGGTCAGCTGGTTGGCGCGCTTGGCATTCGCGTTTACGCCGAACGCGTTGTAGGCGTCGAGGAACGCCTTCCGGTCGATGCCCTCCCCTGCCATGAAGTCCGCGATGACCCGCTCCTGCTGGGCCGGATCGCGCGGCAGCGACAGGCGATCCGCGCCGTGGATGGCGTCGAACATGCGCGCGTGCATCGGTGTTCCCTTGCGGCTCCTGGCCTCCAGCTTGCCGATGGCTTCGAGTGCGTAGTAGATGCGTGAGTACGGTGCCAGCCTGGCGTCAGTGAAGTCGACGGGAATCTGCCGGATCACGACATCCTTGCCCTGCTTCGCCTTCCAAGATTCCCACGTGTTCTGGAAGCGGTTGCAATGGGGGCACCAATAGCCGAAGAACTCGATCACCTCGATCTGGCCCGACGGGACGGGCTGCGGTGTCTGCAGCAGGGTGTAGTCCTTGCCGGCAATCGGCGCGGGCTGGGCGAACGCAACCGTCAGGCAGCCGATATTGGCCGCGAGCGCCAATATGAAGGCGGCGATGCTTTTCATAAAAAATAAAAACGGGAATCCATCTGGATGGCGAATCGATTTTAATGCGATTGTCGTGAAGCTGATGGTATCAGCCTGGCGCTGTCTTCAGACGGAACCCGCAGCGATGCGGGCTCCAAAAGGCCATCGGCTTCGAACGCGAAAAGCTAATGTTGTTACTGCAATCAAGCGCCGTCGGTGAACGGATCCGGCTGACCGAGTTTGCCCTGTTCGCCGTACGGCGCAGACTTGCCTGCCAGGCCTCCATCGGTGAACGGATCGGCCTTCTGGGTGCTGTTGGCAAATGCCGAAACCGACGCCGTTGCCAGCAGGATCAGCGCCGCCAAGGCGGCAATACGCTTTTGGGTTTTCATTGAACGCTCCTTTGCAATGAAGGTGAAATGCGCAGATGGATGAAGTTGTTGCGCATGGCCAGTGTATTCAACATCGTTTCTTAAAAAGGAAGCTGTATTTGTTCTTCAACTTCAAAGAAATTGATGGAGAGATCGACGGATCATTTCTCCAATGGATACTGGATGCCGGATAACACCATGCCTCGACGGGTTCGCGGTTGACCGCATCGATATGAAAGTCGTGCCGCTGTCAGATAAGCGATGCACCGTTTCCCGGGCGTCCCGCGCCGGTTTGGTCAGCGGCCGGCCGCAACAGCAGAGCGAACAGCGCCAGGCTGGCAACCAGCGCCGGAAGCGCGATGATCCCGAACAAGGTCTGTACGCTGCCGACCGTTGTCATCAGGGTGCCGCCGACAAGGGAGCCGGTAATCGAGCCCCCGCGTCCGACGCCCAGCGCCCAGCTCACGCCGGTGGCGCGCGCCTCGGTCGGGTACATCTGCGCTGCCAGCAGGTTGATCCCGTTCTGCGCCCCCGCGATGCCGAAGCCCACCACGAACACTACGGCGGTCAGCGCGGCCACGTTGCCGATGGCGAGGCCGATCGCGGCCACGGCGATTGCCCCGCAGAAGTAGGCGGCAATGAGCGCGCGCGGGGAACCGGTCCGGTCCATGAGCAGCGCCAGCGCGATCGCGCCGATGGTGCCGCCAAGGGGAACCATCGCGCCGACGCGCGCGGCCTCGGTCAGCGTGAGGCCTTGGTCCCGCATCACCACCGGCAGCCAGCTCGTGAGCAGATAGAACACGAAGAGCGAGCAGAAGAAGGCCGCCCAGAGCAGCACGGTGCGCTGCGCCATGCCGTCGCTGAACAGGTTCCTGCCCGGAAAGGGCGCGCCCTCCTGTGCCGGACGGTCTCCGACGAAGGTCACGCCATCGCCATGATCGTGACCGGCGATGCGGGTGACGATCTGGCGCAACGCGTCCGCGCATTGCGGCCGCTGGGCCAGGAACTGCACCGACTCGGGCATCCACAGCGCGAGCACCGGCAGGAGAACCAGGGGCGTCACGCCTCCCGCCACCAGCACCCCGCGCCAGCCGTACACCGGCAGGATCTCTGCCGCGACCAGTCCGCCGAGTGCCAGGCCGCTCGTGAAGCCGCTCCAACTGAGCGTGACCAGGAGCATCCGATGGCGCTGCGGGGAATACTCCGCGCTCAGCGTGATGCAGATGGGCATGGCGCCGCCGAGTCCGAGGCCGGTGAGAAAGCGCAGCATCACGAGCGTGTTGAGCGAGTCCGATGCGGCGCATGCCAAGGTGGCGACCCCGAACACGAGCACCGACATCAGCAGCACCGGCTTGCGCCCGAACCGGTCGGCGACCGGGCCCAGCCCCATGCTTCCGAGCATGAGCCCGAAGAGCCCGGCGCCGAAGGCCGGCGCCAGCTGTGGCGGGGTCAGGTGCCACGCCTCGCGCAGCGCGGGGGCGATGTAGCCGATCGCCGCCGTGTCGAAGCCGTCGAGCATGGCGGCGGCGAAGCATAGCGCCAGCACCAATCCCTGGTAAGCCGACAGGCGGCTGCCGTCAATGACCTCGCGGACGGGCACGTCCGCCCGGGCCGGCAATGCGTTCATGGTTGTCTCCAAATGTTTTTATGGTGTGCGGCTCTGCGGCGGCCGTTCAGGGGGTGCGCGTCTGGAGGAGGTCCAGCGCGACGTCGACGATCATGTCTTCCTGCCCGCCCACCATCCGGCGGTGGCCGAGTTCGATCAGGATGTCGACGGCCTTCAGGCCATAGCGTTGCGCGGCGGCTTCGGCATGCCGCAGGAAGCTCGAATACACGCCGGCATAGCCCAGCGCGAGGGTCTCGCGATCCACCCGCACAGGACGGTCCTGCAAGGGGCGCACGATGTCGTCGGCCGCATCCATCAGCGCCATCAGGTCGCAGCCGTGGCGCCAGCCCAGACGCTGCGCCGCGGCGATGAAGACTTCCAGGGGCGCATTGCCGGCGCCGGCGCCCATCCCCGCGAGCGAGGCGTCGATGCGGTCGCACCCCTCCTCCACCGCGACGATCGAGTTGGCGACGCCCAGGCTCAGGTTGTGGTGGGCGTGGATGCCCGTCTGCGTTTCGGGCTTGAGCACCTGCTTCAGCGCCCGGAAGCGTTCGCGCACGTCGTTCATGCCGAGCGCGCCGCCCGAGTCCACCACGTAGATGCAGGTGGCGCCGTACGACTCCATCTTGAGCGCCTCCTGCGCCAGCCGATCGGGCGTCGTCATGTGGCTCATCATCAGGAAGCCGACGGTGTCCATGCCGAGCGCGCGCGCGGTCTCGATGTGCTGGCGCGACACGTCCGCCTCGGTGCAGTGCGTGGCGACGCGGACGATCCGCGCCCCCGCCGCGTGCGCGTTGCGCAGGTCATGCACGGTGCCGATGCCCGGCAGCAGCAGCGTGGCCACGCGCGCATGGTGCACGGCCTCGGCCACTGCCGCGATCCACTCCAGGTCGGTGTGGGCGCCGAAGCCGTAGTTGAAGCTCGAGCCGGCCAAGCCGTCGCCGTGGGCGACCTCGATCGAATCGACGCGCGCCGCATCCAGCGCCTTCGCGATCTGCACGGTTTGCGCCACGGTGTACTGGTGCCGCACGGCATGGCTGCCGTCGCGCAGCGTGACGTCGGAGATATACAGCGTCTTGTCCATATCCGTTCCTTCACGCGGCAATGAGGGCCGCCGCCTGCGCTTGCGCACACGCCAGGGCCGCCGACGTCATGATGTCGAGGTTGCCGGCGTATTCCGGCAGGTAGTGTGCCGCCCCGCGAACCTCCAGCAGGACGGTGGTCTTGAGCCCGCGCACGCGGCCGGCGCCGGGCAGCGCGACCTCGGTGTGCTCGAACTGCACCCGCTGCTTGAGCCGGTAGCCGGACACGTAGGCCTGCACCTTGGCGACCATCGCTTCGATGCTGGCCTCCACCTCGCTTTCGCTCGCGGGGGCGCTGAAGGTGAACACGGTGTCGCGCATCATCAGCGGCGGCTCGGCCGGATTGAGGATGATGATGGCCTTGCCGCGCTCGGCGCCCCCGACCGCCTCGATCGCCCGCGACGTGGTCTCGGTGAACTCGTCGATGTTGGCGCGCGTGCCGGGGCCGGCGGACCGGCTGGCGATCGACGCGACGATCTCGGCGTAGTGCACGCGGGCAACCTGCGATACGGCCGCCACGATGGGGATCGTCGCCTGTCCGCCGCAGGTCACCATGTTGATGTTCCGGGCGCCCCGGTGCGCTTCGCCATTGACCACCGGCACCACGTACGGGCCGATGGCCGCGGGCGTGAGATCGATCATCGGCACGCCGAGCTCGGCCAGCCGGGCCGCGTGCCGGTGATGCGCCCCCGCCGATGTGGCATCGAAGACCAGGCCGATGTCCTTGAAGCCCGGCAGGCGCAGCAGGCCCTCCAGGCCTTCGGCCGTGGTGGGCACGCCCAGCCGCGCGGCGCGCGCCAGCCCGTCGGAGCCGGGATCGATCCCTACCATCGCGCCCATTTCGATGGGCCCGCCGTGGCGCAGCACCTTGATCATGAGATCGGTGCCGATGTTGCCCGATCCGATGATTGCAACCTTAAGCTTTCGAGTCACGCGGCGGCTCCTTCGCGGCTGATTTCGGTACGCCGGCCACGCCCCAGTGCGCGGCCGGCACTTCCTGGATGATCACGCGCACCGACTCGCGCGGCGCGCCCAGCGTGGCCACCGCGGCCTGCGTCAGGCTGCCGATCAGCGCGGCCTTGGCTTCCATCGTGCGTCCTTCGATCAGCGTGACCTGGATCAATGGCATGCGTCGTCTCCTGATTGGATGGTGGTGAACTCGACCGCGCCGAGGCCCTGCATCTCGCAGCGCACGTGCATGCCCGGCGCGAGCGCTTCGGCGGCGGTGGCGCCGCCGGCCATCACGATCCAGCCGGCCTGCAGCGGCTCGCCGGCATCCGCGGCCAGCCGCGCGGCCGCGACCAGCGATCGCAGCGGATGGCCCAGGATCCCGGCCGTGCTCCCGATCTGCCGGGGCTGGCCGTCGATGCTCAGGACCAGGCCCAGGTTCGAGAAATCGCGCCGCGGGTCTGCCCAGGGCCCGATCACGTAGCCGGACGACGACGCGTTGTCGGCAATCACGTCCGTCAGCGAGAACTTGAAGTGCTCGTAGCGCGAATCAATCACCTCGAGCGCCGGCGCCACGGCGGCGACCGACGCCAACGCCTCGGCCAGGCTGGCGCGCGGCGGCAGCGGCTTGGCCAGCAGGAACGCCAGCTCGGGCTCGACGCGCGGATGCACGTAGCGCGAGAGCGGAACGGCCACGCCCTCCTCCAGGGCCATGGCGTCGGTCAGGCGGCCCCAGATCACGTCATGGACGCCCATCTGGACCATCTTGGCCCGGCTGGTGAAGCCCATCTTGACGCCGGTGCGGCGCTCGCCGCGAGCCAGCCGGCGCGCGATGGAGGCCGCCTGGATCGCGTAGGCGTCAGGCACCGTCAGCTGTTCGGCCTCGCCGAACTGTGCGATGGCGCGCGCACCGTGTGCTGCGCCGTCGACCCGTTGCGCGAGCGTTTCGAAGCGATCGTTCATGTTTTGTCCTTGTCTGCGAACACCGCGCGCACGGAGCCCAGGCCCTCGATGCGCGCCTCAAACACATCGCCCGGACGCGCCGTGACCATGGGGCCGAGGGCCCCGGTCAGCACGATGTCCCCGGCGACCAGTCCGCGACCGCGCGCCGCCATGGTGTTGGCGAGCCACACGGCCGCGTTCAGCGGATGCCCGAGGCAAGCCGCGCCTGCGCCCAGCGACACCTGGTCCGCGCCGCGCTCCATGACCATGCCGGCCAGCCGCAGATCCAGGCCGGACAACGACACCGGTGTGCTGCCGAGCACGAAGGCGGAGCTGGACGCGTTGTCGGCGACCGTGTCGACGAAGCGGATGTTCCAATCGGCAATGCGGCTGCCGACAATTTCGATGGCCGGCAGCGCAAACGCGGTGGCCCGCAGCATCGCCGCGGCCGTCACGCCGGGTTCGGGCAGATCTCGCTCCAGCACCAGGGCGACCTCGGCCTCGACTTTCGGCTGCATCAGGCGAGACCAGCCGATCGGCTCGCCGTCCTGGAACGCCATGTGCGCGAAGAGCATGCCGAAGTCGGGCTGGTCGACGCCAAGCTGCTGCTGCACGCTGCGGGCGGTCAGCCCGACCTTCCGGCCGACCAGCCGCCCGCCGTTGTCGAGCTGCCGGCGTGTGTTGATCTCTTGCACCGCGTAGGCGTCTTCGCCATTGAAGTGCGGGTAGGTCTCGCGCAGCGGCGGAATCGGCTGCCCGCTGCGCGCGGCTTGCAGCAGCGCGTCGGCCGCGGCCTGATGGGCTTGCGTGTTCATGCTTGCGGCTCCAGCTTCAGGCACACGTTGGACAGCTCCGTGTAGAACTCCAGCGAATGCACGCCCCCTTCGCGTCCGATGCCCGATTTGCCGGACCCGCCGAATGCGGTGCGCAGGTCGCGCAGGAACCACGTGTTGACCCACACGACGCCGACCTTGAGCTTCGCGCTCACGCGATGGGCGCGGTTGACGTCGCCGGTATAGAGCGATGTCGCCAGCCCATAGGGCGTCCCGTTGGCCAGGCGAACCGCCTCCTCCTCGCTATCGAAGGGCTCGACGTGGCAGCAGGGGCCGAAAATCTCTTCGGTCAGCACCCGCGAGTCGCGCGGCAGGCCGGTCCAGACCGTGGGCTCGATCCATGCGCCTTCGCGCAGGTCGGGCGGCATGTCGGGCACGCCCCCGCCGTAGTGGACTGTCGCCCCCTCATCGCGCGCGAGCGCGTAGTAGCCCAGCACCTTGCGCTGGTGTTCGCCCGAGATGAGCGGGCCGAAGTTGGCATGCGGATCGCCCGGCAGGCCCGGCCGCAGCGTGCCCGCGATCTCGGCCAGCGCCCGCACCACCTTGTCGAACATGGGCCGCTCGACGTACACGCGCTCGGTGCCGAGGCACACCTGCCCCGTGTTTTCGAACACCGAGCGCTTCAGGCCGGCGATCACCGCATCCAGGTCGGCGTCGGCGAACACCAGGGCGGGGTTCTTGCCGCCGAGCTCCATCGAGACCGGCTTGATGCCGTCCGCGCTGGCCTTGATGATGGCCGCGCCGGTGCGCGTCTCGCCCGTGAAGGTGATGGCGTCCACGTCGGGATGGCGCGTCAGGAATTCGCCTGCCGAATCCGGACCAAAGCCGTGCACGACGTTGTAGACACCCGCCGGCACCCCCACGGCGTTCATCACCTCGCCGAGCAGCGCCGCCGTGGCGGGCGTCTCCTCGGAAGGCTTGACCACGACGGTATTGCCGCAGGCGAGCGCGGGACCGACCTTCCACGTCATCAGCAGCAGCGGCAGGTTCCACGGGCAGACCACCGCGATCACGCCCTTGGGGCGGCGCAGCGCGTAGTTCAGCGACGGCTTGCCGTCGGGCGCGGTGCCTGTGAAGCACTCCGTGGCAACATTGCGGACGGCATCGGCGAAGACGCGGAAGTTCGCCGCGCCGCGCGGGATATCCAGGTGCGAAGCCAAGGCGCGGGGCTTGCCGGTATCGGCCACCTCCGCCGCGAGAAAGTCTTCCTTGCGCCGATCGATCTCATCGGCCACGGCATAGAGCAGATCGCAGCGCTGCGCCAGCGTGAGCTTGCCCCACGGGCCGTTGAGCGCGGCGCGGGCGGCTTGCACGGCGTCGTCGACGTCTTCCTTGCCGGCCTCGCTGACCTCCGCGACGAGGCGGCCCGTACACGGGTCGAGATCGCGGAAGCGCTTGCCCGCGCGGCCTTCGCGATAGGCGCCGTTGATGAAGTTCTGGATCATGGTGTCGTCTTTCCTTTAGCGTTCGGGATCGCCTGCCGTCAGGTGGTCCCACATGCGTTCAAAGATCAGGCCGGCGGACGTGGCGCGGCGGCTGCATTCGGTCTCGCTCAGCATGGCGGCCTCCGGCTCCAGGCCCGCGCCCAGCACCGCGAGCTCCAGGCGCGCCGCGTCCTCGAGGTACCAGGTCAGGACCACCGCCTTGGCCAGCGAATCGGCCACGACGACCGTGCCGTTGCCGCGCATGACGACGGCGGTCCCGTCACCCAGGGTTTCGGCGAGGGCGCTCGCGGCGGCATCGTCGCGCAGCAGCTGCGGGTCGTCCCACAAGGCCGCGCCGCGGCCGAAGTAGGCCCCGAAACCGTGGCGCGCGCGCGGGGTGCGGCGCGCCGTGCCCAGGGCCATCAGCGCCGGGGGCATGGTGCGCGCCACGGCTTGCACATCGGGCCGGCGCGCATAGATCTGCTGGTGGATCCGCACCTCGCCGAGCACGCCTTCCGGAAGGGCGCCCTTCACCGGGACCACCGTGCCCGCGTCCGCCGGGCCGATCAGCGCCATGGGCCGCGCGGCACAGACGAGGAACGTGTCGGCGTCCAGGCGCCGGCTGACGTGTCCATAGGCATGCGCGAGCCCGTGGCGGGCAAGCGCGCGCGCGGCCATGCGCAATTCGCTCTGCATCTCCGTCATAGCGTCTTGAACTCGGCGATGTCCGGCACCGCGCCCCACATGCAGTAGGAGCTGCTGACCCGCGGGAACTGGCGCGGCTGGTAGAACGGCTCGTCGGCGGCCGTGATGTGGCGCACGCCGGTGGAGTATTCGTAGACCATGCCGTCCGGCCCCTCGAAGTACAGGAACACCGCGCCGGAGGTGGGGTGCCGCCCCGGGCCGAAGACGATGCGCACGCCGCGCTCTTTCAGCAGGTACCAGGCGCGCATCACGTCATCGATGCTCGCCACCTGGTGATTGATGTGCTGCACGCCGTGCCGCGCCGCCGGGAACAGCGCCACCTTGTGGTGGACCTCGTCGATGCGCAGCAGCGGCGCCTCGCCGATGCGGTCGCTCACGCGGGCGCCGAGTTTCTCCGTCCAGAACCGCTCGTCGCGCGCGGCATCCGTGGTGCACAATCCGACGTGGCTGAAACCGGTGATGCCCGCATCGCGCGACGGGAAGTGGCGGCGGCCGCCGTGGTGCGGCCTCAGCACCAGGTCGATGCTGTTGCCGCTCGGGTCGCGGAAGTTGACGAAGGCCTGGACATGGCGCTGCTCGCATTGCACCGCGCTTCCGGCGCGCACGTCGACGCCCGCGTTGCTCAACTGGGAGGCCGCCTGGTCCAGCTCGTCGGCGGTTCGCAGTTCGAAGCCCACCACGTGGTCCTGGGGATCGCCCTCGAAGTACACGAGCGTGTGATCCCGATCGTCGCTGCGGAAATAGTGCGCGCCGGCTTCGGCCCGAGCGAACTCGAGGCCGAGGATCGTTCGCGCATATTGGTCGGCGAGCGCGAGGTCTCGCGTCCCGAGCCTGACGTAACGAATGTCATGAAGGTCGATCACCTGGAAGCCTTTGGAAGACAATGTCGATCTGGAGTGCCGATTGTGGGCAAGTGCGTGGCATCCGTGAAATGAGAAGACTGGAATCGTGATATGCGAATGCGTGATGACAGCGGCAAGTCCGCGCCGCACCTTGACCTCAATCTGCTCGAGCTGTTCGAGAGCATCTGGCGCACCCGCAACCTGACCGCGACCGGCGAGCGGCTCGGGCTGTCGCAGCCGGCCGTCAGCCGGGGCCTGGCCCGCCTGCGCGAAACCTATGGCGACGAGCTGTTCGTGCGCCACCGGCGGGGTGTCGAGCCGACGGCGTTCGCCCAGACCCTGGCCGAGCCGGTATCGGCCGCGCTGGCGATCGTGCGCAGAACGATCGAGAAGCCCACCTTCTCCGCCGCGGAAGACGCCCGGCGCTTCCGCGTGGCGCTGAGCGACATCGGCGAGCGCTATTTCCTGCCCAGGCTGGCGGCGTGGCTGGCCGACCATGCGCCGCAGGTCAGCATCGATACGGTGTCGGCCTCGCGCGAGGAACTGTTGACGGGGCTGGCGTCCGGCGAGATCGACCTGGCGGTCGGGTTTCTTCCAGGCCTGGGCAAGCAGGTGCACGAGAAGCGCCTGTTCCAGGAGAAGTTCGTCTACATCGCGCGCCGCGACCATCCCGGCATCGATGGCCGGCTGCAGGCCAGCCAACTGCGCGCGCTGCCGCACGTTGTCGGCAGTCCGCACGGTACGCAGCATGCGGCGGCAGTTGAAAAGGTGCTGACCGGGCCGCGCGTGCGCGCGGTCGTGGCGATGCGGGTCGGCAGCTTCCTGAGCATCGGGCCGATCGTCGCCGACAGCGATCTGGTCGCCGTGGTCCCGAGCAACCTCGCCGCGCTCGTGTCAGAGCACGTCGGGCTTCAGCTCATCGCGCCGCCGGTGCGCTTTCCCAGCTTCGAAGTGTCGATGGTGTGGCATCGGCGGTTCCACGGTGACCCGGGGGGCGCCTGGCTGCGGGGCGTTTTTTCGCAGCTGTTAGGTGAATGACGCCGCAGGCCATTCGAAGCATCCGTCCCCCCGGCCCCGGCCGCTGCGATCCGGATCACCGCCGATCCATGGCGGCAGCCATCCCGCTCACCGCGTCGCGGCCGGGTCACAAATAGCACGGTCGGACGGTCGTTGCTGTCTGCTGCCACGTGGCCGCGCCAGGCGGGCGGTCGACGGCCCGGACGCAAAGCCACGCGCAAAGCACTTTCCTTTCCCGCCCCGGCGACGTGACCTAATGTTGGACTATGTGCGGCCAGACCAGGGAGGCAGCCATGGGCACCGTCTCAGTGGAACCGGGCAGCTATCGCGCCGAGCCGCCCAGGAATCCGGGTGAGGTGATCGATCTGATCCGGCAGCGCGCCGTTCAGGTGGTGGACCTCCGGTTCACGGACCTGCCCGGCCTGTGGCAGCACTTTTCGATCACGCTGCCAGAAGTCAACGATGAGCTGTTCGAGGCCGGCATCGGGTTCGACGGCTCGTCGATCCGAGGTTTCCAGGAGATTCACGAGTCCGACATGCTGGTCAGGCCGGACCCGGCCACGGCGTTCATCGATCCGTTCTGCGAGACGACCACGCTGGCCCTGATCTGCGACGTGATCGACCCCGTCCTGCGTCAGCCGTATTCGCGCGATCCGCGCCACATCGCCAAAAAGGCCGAGCGCCACCTGCAGCACAGCGGCATCGCCACGACCTGCTACTTCGGCCCCGAGCTGGAGTTCTTCATCTTCGATTCCATCCGGTTCGGGCAAGACCAGCACTCGGGCTACTACCACGTGGAGTCCGCCGAGGGCGAATGGACCTCCGGCCGCGACGAAGGCGCCTACGGTGGCGGCAACCTCGGCTACAAGCAGCGCTACAAGGAGGGCTACTTTCCGGTGCCGCCGCACGACACGCTGCAGGACATCCGCTCCGAGATCGTGCTCGCGCTGATGCAGGCCGGCATCCGGGTCGAGGTGCATCACCACGAGGTCGCCACGGCGGGCCAGAACGAAATCGACATGCGCTTCGCGCCGCTGACGCGCATGGCCGACAACGTCATGATGTACAAGTTCATCTGCAAGAACGTGGCGCGCCGGCACGGCAAGGTCGCGACGTTCATGCCCAAGCCGCTGTTCGCCGACAATGCGAGCGGCATGCATTGCCACCAGAGCCTGTGGAAGGACGGCGAGAACCTGTTCTACGACGCCGGCGGCTGGGCGCTGACGTCCCAGCTGTGCCGCTGGTACATCGGCGGCCTGCTCAAGCACGCGCCGGCCCTGATGGCCTTCTGCGCGCCGAGCACGAACTCCTACAAGCGCCTCGTGCCGGGATACGAGGCGCCGGTCAACCTGGCCATGTCGCAACGCAACCGCTCGGCCGCCGCCCGCATCCCCATGTATTCGGATGCGCCCGCCGCAAGGCGCGTGGAATTCCGTTGCCCGGACCCCTCCGCCAATGCCTACCTCGCGTTCGCGGCGATGCTGATGGCCGGCCTGGACGGCATTGCGCATCAGACGGACCCGGGCGAGCCGCTTGACCGGAACATCTACGAACTGCCGCCGGAAGAAGCCGAGAAGATCCGGCAAGTCCCCGGCTCACTCGAAGAATCGCTGGAGGCGCTGGAGGCCGATTCGTATTTCCTGCGCAAGGGCGATGTCTTCACCGATGACGTGATCCGGACCTGGATCGACTACAAGCGCACGCGCGAGATCGACACGCTGAAGCTGCGGCCGCATCCTTGGGAGTTCTATCTGTACTTCGACATCTGAGACGGCCGGCGGCGGCGTGCGTCAAGGAACCGCATCCGCCGGTTTCGGCAGAGGACTCGCGGTGAAGCGCAGGAGTGCTTTCGTGTAGAGCGCGAGGTCGCCGTGATAGCCCGTCAAGGGCGGGCCATACGGCTTGGGCGGCCGGTTGACCCACTCCCCGTTGTCGAGCTGCTTGACGCTGTCGTCGTCCTGCAGCGCCAGCTTGATCCGCACCAGGCCGGGCGACTGATAGCCCAGCCCTTTCATGCGCCCCATCAGGCTCTTGCGGGGCGCGGCCGGATAATCGAGCGTGATGGCCACGCCGCGCGAGCCGCCGAAATCGTAATCGTGCGCGCCGCCTTTGGTCGCATGGCGCGCCTGCGCATCGTTCAGCAACTGCGGATCGAGCAGCACCAGTGGTGCCGCGGGTGCCACAAGCTTGACGCTGCCTTGCAGCGCGGCGGCAAAGACCTGGGCCGAAGCGCCGCCCATCGACACTCCCCCGATGGACTCGAAGCGCACCTCGTGGCCATCGCGCTGCCGCTGCTCAACGGCCTGCGCGACGATCCATGCGGCCTTCTTGGCGGCGCCGAACACGTGGCCGACCCTGCCCACGGCGCTGGCGGCGGCCTGGCCGTAGTCGCGCCGGAGGTTTTCACTGCCGCCGAAGAAGAGGTACAGGTCGTGGCGGACCGTGCCGTCGCGGGTCGTCGAGGTCTCCTCCTTGAAGCTGAGATGCGAGACGTGCGCCGCCCGCGCGAGCTTGTTCATCTGCTCCGGGCTCAGGGCGCGGAAGACGTCGGCGTTCCGGATGTTCGCGTCGTTGATCGTGGATGGGGTTGACCGGATCTGGCGCGGCTTGACACGCGCATGCCTGGCGAAGTGTTCAATGAACACTTCGGCGCTGTTGCCCTTGCGCCCGCGGGCACCGACGAACTCGATCCCGTACTGCCGCTGGTCCGTGCGGTACTGCGGGTCGATCGCCTCGGCAAGCCGCTGCGCGACCTCCGCCACGGCCTCGTAGTTGGGCGAGCCGCGCTGGCTTGCCAGCCGGTACTCGCCCCGATCGATCGACGCCCGGAACTGTACGCGCAGCAGATGCCTGGGCGCACCGAGCTTGCTCAACTGCGTGTGCTCGCTGATGACGCAATCCGCGCGCGAGGTCGCAAGGCCGAGCTGTCCTCTCAGGCCGGGCACCAGCCCCTCGTAAAAGGGCAGGTTCTTGACCGTGCCCGCTGACGGCAACTCGGGTTTTTCGATCACCGAGCCGAGCAGCCGCCGCCCGGCCTGCTTGATCTGGGCCTCCCGCGCCAGCGCGGTCGCCTTCAGCGGCCCCAGGCCCAGCGCTTCCGTGATCGTGGAGAGGATCGTTTCGTTGAGACGGTGCAGCGAGGTGGACGGCTCGGAGATGCCGTCCATCTTCGGCCCGGACGGCAGCCGGTTGATGCTGGCCTTGGCGCGGGTGGGGGATACGCTCGGCGGCGATGGCGTCTGTCGGTTCAGCGGCAGCACCGCGATGCCGCGCGCCGGTTTGGTTCCCGCGTCCACGGGGGCGGGGGCCGGTGTGGGCGGTATCGGCACCGGCACCGCCTCGATCTCGGGTGTCGGCCCGGCGTGCGGCTGGATTGCCGTTGTGGCATCCCCACCGGCTTCCCGTGCCGCGTTGAGGCGCGCGTTGCGCAGGATGCGGATCCCCCAGCCCGCATCGCTCTGGTCTGGACCGCCGGCGAGTGCGTCGGCGTCGATTCGTCCACTGCCGGTTTCCCCTGCCCGGCTCGCTTGCCGCGACAGGCGGGGGCTTGCGGCGGTGACGCGGGGTGGGCTGCCGGTCTGCGTGCCGGCGCCAGGCGGGTTGTCCGCACCGCGCCGCTTGCCGATCGGCAGCAGCCCGCGAAAGAGGCCTTGCCGCTGGCGGCTCGGTGCGGTGGACGGAGGGGCGTTGTCCTGCGCCGTCGCGTCCCTGGCGGGTTGTGCCGCGTGGCGGAACAGGATCGAAGGAAAGCGGAGACCGTGCTTGGGCATGGCGATGCACCTCATGTCCCGTCGAGTGGGACTGCGCTTCCAGCATGCGCGCATGCCCGCCGTCCGGCTGCCGGCCGCCGCGAACGCGCTGCCGTTCGGGCGAATCGACGCCTTGCATTTTGCTGTCCGCATCGGCTCCGGGGCACCGGGGCGGCAGCGCACAAACCCGCTCGCTCAGTCCCCGCCGCCCGGCGCGATGACCTCGCGTGAACCATTGCGCCCCATCGGCGACACCAGCCCAGCCGCCTCCATCTGCTCGATCAGCCGCGCGGCGCGGTTGTAGCCGATGCGCAACTGCCGCTGCACGGCGGAGATGGACGCGCGCCGCGTGTTGAGCACGAAGGCGGCGGCCTCGTCGTACAGCGGATCGGCCTCGGCGTCGCCGCCCTCGCCGAACAGCTCGCCGGCGGCGGCTTCGGCTGGGTCGCCGGCAAGGATGGCCTCGTCGTACTCGGGCTCGCCGAACTGCTTCCAGTGCTCCACCACGCGGTGCACTTCCTCGTCGGCGACGAACGCGCCGTGCACGCGCTGGGGATAGCCCGTGCCGGGCGGCAGGAACAGCATGTCGCCCTGCCCCAGCAGCGTTTCGGCGCCCATCTGGTCGAGGATGGTGCGCGAGTCGATCTTGGACGACACCTGGAACGCCACGCGCGTCGGGATGTTTGCCTTAATGAGCCCCGTGATGACGTCCACCGACGGCCGCTGCGTCGCCAGGATCAGGTGGATGCCGGCCGCGCGCGCCTTCTGTGCCAGCCGTGCGATCAGCTCTTCGATTTTCTTGCCGGCGACCATCATCAGGTCGGCCAGCTCATCGATCACCACCACGATCATCGGCAGCGTGGACAGCGGCTCGGGCGCGTCGGGCGTCAGCGAGAACGGGTTCGGCACCTTGTGGCCGGCCTGCTGCGCGGCGCGGATCTTCTGGTTGTAGCCGGCCAGGTTGCGCACGCCCAGGGCCGACATCAGCCGGTAGCGCTTCTCCATCTCGCCCACGCACCAGCTGAGCGCGTGCGCGGCCTGCTTCATGTCGGTGACGACCGGCGCCAGCAGGTGCGGAATGCCTTCATAGACGGACAGCTCCAGCATCTTCGGGTCGATCATGATCAGGCGCACGTCTTCCGGCGTGGCCTTGTACAGCATCGACAGGATCATCGCGTTGACGGCCACCGATTTGCCCGAGCCCGTGGTGCCCGCGACCAGCAGGTGCGGCGCGCGCGCCAGGTCGGTCACCACCGGGTTGCCCGTGATGTCCTTGCCCATGGCCAGGACCAGGTGCGACGCGTGCGACTGGAAGTCGGGCGCATTCACCACCTCCGACAGGCGGATCATGGCGCGCCGCGCGTTGGGCAGCTCCAGCCCCATGCAGGTCTTGCCGGGAATGGTCTCGACCACGCGGATGGAGGTCACGCCCAGCGCGCGCGCCAGGTCCTTCATCAGGCCCACCACCTGCGCCCCGCGCACGCCGATGGCCGGATCGACCTCGAAACGCGTGATGACCGGGCCGGCGGATGCGCCCGCCACCGTCACCGGCACCTTGAATTCGGCCAGGCGCTGGGCGATCAGGTGGCTGGTCTCCTCCAGGTGCTCGGCCGGCACCGCCACCGTGTCGGGCGATGCGGCGGTCAGCAGTGCCACGTTGGGCAGCCGATAGTCGACGACACGCGGCGGCGCGGGCTGCGCAGCCGCGACGGGCGCTGCCGCGGGTGCGGGCATGGCATTCGACACCACCTGCCCCACCACGGCCGGCAGCACGATGCGCGGCTTTTGCGCGGGCACGGCAGGCGGCGGTGGCGCGGCATCGTCGGCTTCGATCGCCGGTGCGGGTTCCGGTGCCGGAAGCGGGGCTTCGGCTGCTGTTGCTGCCTCGGCTTCCTGGAGCGCAGGCGCGACGCTTTCGGGCGCGGGGGCCTCTGCCTCTGCTTCTGCTTCTGCTTCTGGCTCTGCTTCTGCTTCTGGCTCTGCTTCTGCTTCTGGTTCTGCCTCTGCTTCTGGTTCTGCCTCTGCTTCTGGTTCTGCCTCTGCTACTGGTTCTGGTTCTGCCTCTGCCTCTGCCTCTGCTTCTGGTTCTGCTTCTGGTTCTGGCTCTGGCTCTGGCTCTGGCTCTGGCGATGCGACCGGGGCCGCAGCGAGCGGCGTCATCAGGCCGCGCAGTTCGGCCAGCAAGGCTTCCGCCTCCTGCCGCACGGCTTCCAGATCGACCGTGGGGGGCGACGGTTCCGCGGGCTCGGGCGGCGCGCTGGCGGGGGCATCCGGCTCGGCGGCCGGTGAGATTGCGGGCGCCGCGTCTTCAACCGGGGCGCTGGGGGCGTCGTCCGCCTCCGGCGAAGACGGCGGCTGATCGCCGTCGGACGGCTGCGGGCGATGAAATGGGCTGCTGACGATCGTGGCGCGCAGCGCGGATCGCGACGATGGCGCTTGCGTTGCGGCCTTGGGCGTCGCGGCGGGCGCAGGAACAGGAACCGGGGCCGGCTGGGCCGCGACGGGTAGCGGCATCTCGGGACGGCCCTGGGCGTTCAGCAGAGGCCAGATCTCGCCGGGCTGCGGCGGGGATTCCCGCGTGCGCGGCGGCGGCTGCCATGCCGGCTGGCGCCATGCGGAGCCGGCTTCGATGCCGTGACGGCGGCTCGCGCCGGCATGGCCGCTGCCCATCGCCTGCTCGGCTCCGCCGAGCCCCAGCGCGGTGGGCTTGAGGCCGTCGTCGGCTTCGTCGTGCCGGGCGTCGGCCTGGACCGGAGGTGCCTCGCCGGCCTGGCGCAGGCGCGCGAGCAGTTGGCGCCACGAGTGCCCGAACACCATCGGCGCCACCCAGAGCAGCACGCCCAGCATCAGCAGGAAGGCGCCCGTCCACCCCAGCATGTGCCCGAACAGCGACGCCAGGCCGCGTCCGACCGCCCCGCCGGCCTTGCCGTGCAGATCGCGGCCCGAGGTCAGGGCTTCGAGCGAGGCGCTGGCGCACAGCACGGCCAGCGTCGCGAGCCAGATCCTGACGGTGCCCGGCCCCTTCAGGCCGCGCTCACCCGCCATCACGCGCGCTACGTATCGCCACACCATTGGCAACAGCCATACGGAGGAAATGCCAAACCAGCCAAGCCCCATTTCGAAATGCCGTCTTCACGATCAAGGACGCGATTGTAGCGGGGCGCGCCCGGCCCCCCGCTTTGCCGACCCGGCGGGCACCGAGAAAAGTTGAGCATCGGGGCGGCAACACCGATGGTGGCCAGCACGGCATCGCCTGCGATGGCATCGAGGGCAGCGCACGCGTTGTCTTGTGCCCGTCGCCGGTGCGGGTTCTTTTCTGGCGCGCGGGCAGGACCGGTCGCGCAGCCGCTGCACGGCGGGCGCACCGGCTCGGCCGGCGGGGGGTAAGAGCATGAGCATTCTTGAGACATGGGTGCGGCCGCGCTCCCTACAATCGATCGCCATTGAATCCTCCGGCCGCGCCTCTCGCCTGCCCGGCCATCCAAGACATGATGACGATCGACATGCACGCGCTCGACGCGCTCAACGCCTCGATCAGCGAAAACCTCGGGCGCGTCTCCAGGCTCGGTGCCCGGGTGGTCGCGCTGAGCCGCTTTGTGGCCGTCGCGTTTCCCTATCTGCCGGCCAGCGAATGCGCCGCGATCGAGCGCGCCTTCCGCGACCAGATCAATGACGCCCTGTTGATGACCTGCGATGAGCCGGTGTCCGGCCTCTACGAGGATGCGCTGCTCTCGGAAATGAACCAGCTGCTGGCGGCGCTCAGGCAGCGCTCGCAGTCTCTGATGTAAGCGCTCAGGCCGGCAGGCCGCCGAACCGCTGCCGGATCAGCGCCGGCGCATAGCGGTAGTTCCAGCGCAGCTCGTCGCCTGCCGGCACGGCCTCGGTGGCGAAGAAGGCTCGGATGGCGAACCGCCGTCCGCAGCGGGTGGTGGCCTGGAACACCGCCGCTTCCATGTTGTAGCCGTCGGCAGCCTGGCCGACCGCGTGCTCTCCTTCGTACGCGAATACCGTATTGGCCATCGCCAGGATGTTCTCGCCGTCCACCGCGGACTCGATGCCCTCGGCGGTGGTCGACAGCACGAAGGCATCGTCCAGGCACGTGTAGTAGGTGGCGGGCGTCATCAGGCGGCCGCCGTAGATGCCCAGGCATTCGCCGCGCTCGATGCGGCGCGCAGCGAAGACGCCGCGCTCGCCCACCAGGGCGCTCTCGCGCGGATCACGCAGGTCGGCGGCCATCATCGTGCGGCAATGCAGCCGGCCGAGGTACAGGGCGCCGAGCCCCTCGGGCGCTGCCTCGGCGTCCAGATAGGGCCAGACCGCCTCGGCGCCGTAGCGGCGCGAGCCCTGCGCGGGCTGGCCGGTCGGCGCGAGCGTGGCCACGTAGACCGGCTCCCCCGCCGCGTCGCGGAAGGGGTAGCGCCGGTCGACAGCGGGCGAGTACGGCAGCCGGGCGATCGCGTGCGCCTCCTTGAAGGCCGCGACTTCTTCGTGGAACACGCGGATGCAGCGCACGACGCGCTCATCGTCCGGCTCGCGGTTCGACAGCGCCAGGATGTCGGAGCGCAGCGCCTGCATGACCAGATAGAAATGCTCGTGCCGCGCGGCCACGTCCGGCGCATCGCCGGTGCTGCGGATGTCGGTGCGGATACGGTCGATGAGCGCGTCTGCGGAAAGCGGAGCCGGTGAGGACATGGAAACGGGCCACGGTGTCGTGGCAATGGCAGCATGTTCCCGGCAGCGTAGCGGGCCATGGACCGCCCGTGTCCGGCGAAGCACGAAACGAGCGGCGGCGGGACGAAGACGACCACAAACACGCCCGCCCTACCCTCAACAAATCTCAACGAAATTGCCCGGCCGTTGAATAAGGTCGACGCATTGTGTCAAGTCTTTTGGCAAAAAATGTCACCCCTCCAAGGTGGGGTGGATGGCATGGTTCCTGCACTACCCAGCCCGCTTTGACCACAACAACCAGGGAATCGGGTGTGATGAACCAGGCGAGCGAAGCATTGGGGGTGCCGGGCACGGCAGATCTGGCGGATGGCGGCCTTGAGAGTGCCGCCCGGCGACAATTCATGTATGGCCTGGGCGCCGTACTGGTGTCCGGCTGCGGCGGCGAGGGGGACGCCGGCAGCGACGGGACCCTTGCCACTGCCACCACGAGCAGCACCGGCATCCCCGCCACCGGAGCCGGCGCCACGCGCGCGGCAACGGGCGCCACGGCAGGCAGCGCGTCGCCCGAGGCCTCGGGCAGTGCCACGGCAGCGCGGAACTTCACGCACCCGGGCCTGCTGCATACCGAGGCGGACTTCGCCCGCATGCGCGCCAAGGTGGCCGCCCAGGCCGCGCCCTGGATCGGCGGCTGGAACGTGCTGATCGCCAACGGCCACACCAGCCTGTCGCGCAGCCCGAATCCGCAGGCGGCCATCTACCGCGGCAACGACGGTGCGCACGCGCAGAACTACGGGACCCTCTACAACGACATCGCGGCGGCCTACGGTTGCGCGCTGCGCTGGAAGGTCTCGGGCGACACGGCCTACGCCGACAAGGCCGTGCAGTACCTGGACGCCTGGTCATCCAAGCTGACGCTGATCGGCGGCGACACCAACGCGGCGCTGGCGGCCGGCATCTACGGCTACGAATTCGCCAATGCGGGCGAGATCATGCGCGGCTACGCCGGCTGGACGGCCTCGGGCCTGGCGGCGTTCCAGAAGATGATGCGCAACGTCTTCTACCCGATCAACCACGACTTCCTGACCCGCCACAACAACACTGAGGTCACGCACTACTGGGCCAACTGGGACTTGTGCAACCTGGCCTCGGTGCTCGCCATCGGCGTGCTGTGCGACGACGCCAGCCTGTTCGACGAGGCCATCGCCTACTTCAAGGGCGGCGCGGGCAACGGCTGCATCGGGCAGGCGGTCTATTACGTGCATCCGGGCTACCTGGGCCAATGGCAGGAGACCGGCCGCGACCAGGGCCACAACACGCTGGGCATCGCGCTGGGCGGCGCCATCTGCGAGATGGCGTGGAACCAGGGCGTCGACCTGTACGGCTTTGACAACAACCGCTTCCTGGCCGGCGCCGAATACGTGGCCAAGGCCAACCTGATCGAATCGGGCAGCACGTACCACACCGTGCCGTACGTCACCTACCGGAACGTGGACGTGACGCAGACGGCGTTCTCCACGGCCGCGCAGGGCACCGTGCGGCCGTGCTGGGCGCTGATTGCCAACCACTACATCAACCGCAAGGGGCTGGCCGCGCCCTATTCCAAACAGTTCGCGGCGCAGATCCAGCCCGAGGGCGGCGGCGGCAACTACGGCCCCAACAGCGGCGGCTACGACCAGCTCGGCTACGGCACCCTCACCTGCACGCGCGACGCCGGCACGCCGGCCGCCGCGCCGAGCGGCCTGACCGGCCGTGCCACGGCGGGCAGCGTCGTGCTCTCGTGGTGGGGCTGCAGCCATGCCACCGGCTACACCGTCAAGCGCGCCACCATCGCGGGCGGCCCCTATACCGCTGTGGCCAGCGGCATCACCGACCTGCTGAGCTGGACCGACACGCCGCCGGCCGCCGGCACGTACTACTACGTGGCGACCGCGCAGACGGCCTCGGGCGAGTCCGCGGCATCGAACGAGGTCAAGGTGGTGACGGCCATCCGGCTGCACACCGAGCTGTCGTTCAGCGAGGGCAGCGGCACCGTGGCCGCCGACAGCAGCGGCAACGGCCATGCCGGCACGCTCGCGGGCGGCGCGGCCTGGGCCACGGGGCGCAGCGGCCACGCCGTGTCGCTTAGCGCGGGTGCCTACGTGGCCCTGCCCGCCGACCTGCTGGCCGACGTGTCGGACTGCACCCTCTCGGCCTGGGTTTTCTGGACCGCCGCGCAGACCAACACCCGCATCTTCGACTTCGGTTCCGGCACCGGGCATTACCTGATGCTGACTCCGCGCCACGGCAGCGGCGCCGGCGCGGTGCGCTGTGCCATCACCGTCAACGGGCGCTTCGGCGAGCAGTCCATCGACGGGACCGCCGCGCTGCCGGCTGGCCAATGGGTGCACGTGGCGGTCACGCTGTCAGGCTCGACCGGCACGCTGTACGTGAACGGCACCGCTGTCGGCACGAATACCGCGATGTTCCTGGCGCCCTTCCGCCTCGGCAGCACCGCGCAGAACTGGCTGGGCCGGTCGCAATACAGCGCCGACCCCGGCTTCAACGGTCTGATCGACGATTTCCGCATTCACCGCGGCGCGCTCTCGGCCACGCAAATCGCCGAGCTGATGCGCAACTGACAGACCGCGAAACACACGGGGACGGCGCCTGCGGCCCCAACGCTGCACGGCGCCCGACTCCGCAAACGCGCCCCAACCGATTCCAACCAACGGCGGCACGCTGACCGGCTCAGTGGTCTGCGGCACGCAGTTGGACCGCGGCACGCCCTTCGCACGGGCGGGCGTGCTGTCGCTTTGCTGATCCCGGCGCGTTGCTTTCCCACAAAAAACATCTCTTTTCGGAGAAATGATCTTGTCTCACCGCTACACACTCATAGCGCTTGCCGCCGCGATCCTGTCCTCCGGCGCGCATGCCGCCGGCGCCTCCGTCACCGCCTCCTGGGGCAACGTGGCCGAACCCAGCCTGCCGGCCGATTCGGCTGTCTGCAAGACGCTGGCGGCCACGATCACGCCGGTCAGCGGCTCCATCGATACGGTGGACGGCAACCCCAGCAACTCCCAGCCCGACGCGAGCCGCATCCAGACCGCCATCGACAACTGCCCGGCCGGCCAGGCCGTCCGGCTGGTGAAGGGCAGCGCCGGCGAGTCCGGCTTCCTGAGCGGCTCGCTCAAGCTCAAGTCGGGCGTGACGCTGTGGATCGATACCGGCGTGACCCTGTTCGCCTCGCGCAACCCGGCCGACTTTGACAACGGCGTGGGCACCTGCGGCACCGCCACCACCAGCAACACCAAGTCGTGCAACGCGCTGATCGTGGCGCGCGACACGGTGGGCAGCGGCATCGTCGGCGACGGCATCATCGACGGCCGCGGCGGCAGCCTGGTCACCAGCGGCCCGAACGCGAACCGGCTCACCTGGTGGGATATCGCCTACCTGAACAAGACCAAGGGGCTGAACCAGCAGAACCCGCGCCTGGTCCAGCTGTACAACGGCAGCGCGTTCACGCTGTACCGCGTGACGGTGCAGAACTCGCCCAACTTCCACATCGTCACCACCGGCACGGCGGGCGTGACGGCATGGGGCATCAAGATCGTGACGCCGAGCCTGGCCTACACCGTGCCGGGCTACAAGTGCGCGGCCGGCACCACGCCCGACAAGGTCACGCCCGCGACCTGCTTCACGCCCGAGACGGTCAAGAACACCGACGGTTTCGATCCGGGCCAGTCGACCAATGTGGTGCTCGCCAACTCGTACATCAGCACCGGCGATGACCACGTCGCCATCAAGGCCAGCGGCGGCGCGACGCGCAACCTGCTCTTCGCGCACAACCACTTCTACTATGGGCATGGCCTGTCGATCGGCAGCGAGACCGATGGGGGTGTGAGCAACATGCAGGTGACCGACCTGGCGATGGACGGCAACGACAGCTCGGGCGGCAACGGCCTGCGCATCAAGTCCGACATTTCGCGCGGCGGCAAGGTCAACAACATCGTCTACAACGGCATCTGCATGCGCAACGTCAAGGAGCCGCTGGTGTTCGACCCGTTCTACAGCACCGCGAAGGGCTCCCTCTACCCGAACTTCACCAACATCGTCGTCAAGAACTTCCATGACCTGGGCAGCGCCAAGGGCATCGCGCGCACGATGACGTTCCTGGGCTATGAAGCGAAAAAGCGGACCAACCCGCTGACGCTCACGCTCGACAACGTGGTGTTCGACGGCACGCAGCCGGCGTTCGATGTCGCGCACAACGGTGGCCCCGCGTCGCCCAATGGCACGCACTTCACGTTCGGCGGTAACGGTCCGGTGAGCTTCGCGAATGCCATCGTCACGTCGACGACCACCGATGTGACGGTGACCGGCACGCCGGGCACGGCGGCGGCGGTGGATTGCAGCAATGCCTTCGTGCCGCTGAAGTCCGTGGCACCGACCTCGCCGATCTGAGCGATCTGACTGGGGGTACCGCTCAGCGGTACCCGTTCTGCTGTTTGTACCGGCGGACGGCCTCGTCGTGATTGGGGTATTCGTTTTCCTGATCCGCGCGCTGGTCTTCGAACCGATGGATGGAGTCGATCTGGGCCGCCGTCAGTTCGGGCAGCGACTGGGTGCGCCGCGGGCGCGGGGCAGTGCTGTAGGCCGCCGGCTGCTGCCGTGCGGCATAGTCTTCACGGGCGGACTGGTGGCCGCCCCTTTCATTGTGGTAGCGGTTCCGATCGTCGGTTTCCTGGTCCACCTTGCCATGCCAGGAGGTATCCATGCGCGCGGCGGGAACCGTCTGCATGCGCGGCGGCGCGGACTGCGTGCGGGCCGGCCTCGGCTGAGGTTCGGTCCGGCCCTCGAGCCGCGTGAGGTACGCGTCGAAGTTCTTCTGCGCCTCCGCATAGATTTCCGGCATGCTGTATCGGCGCAGCGACTCCTGCTCGGCGTCATTCTTGGCGAGGCCGATGAAATCGTCGATGGTCAGGATGGGCTGCTGGGTCGGCTCGGTACTGATGCTGGCGGTGCGCCCGTATTGCGGCGGCGCGCTGGCGGTGCGCAGGGGGGCCGCCGTTGCCGCCGGCCGGCTGCGCGCGGGCGCTGCTCCATTGCGAGGCTTGAAGTCATCGAAGCGCTGAGTGGGACGGGAGGGCCTGGAGGGCTGGGGCGCCGGCTTTGCCGGGCGCGCGAATGGCCCCTGCGTCGCCAGATCCTGAAAACTCTTGAAGATGCGCTGGGCAGGCTGGGCCTGGGCCTGGGGCTGCGGCGCGGGAGCCGGTCGGGCCGCTTGAGGCGCGCGGGCCGGCGGTGGCGCCGGCCGGGCGGCCTGGCGCATGGGGGCAGGCCTTGATGCCTGTCGCGCCGGCGCTGGAGCCGGTGCCGCAGCCGTAGCCGTAGCCGGCTTCGCCACGGCAGCGCCCGCGACCAGCCGGTTGTTTGCCACGAACATCGCCAGATGGCTGTTGCGCGACGCCGGGTTCGGGAGGCGGAGAATGACTTGCAACTGGCGCAGCAGCTCGATGGACTTCGCATCCGGCAGATCCGGGGTTCGCGCATTGAGCAGCTTCATCACTTGCTGCGGCCGCCCGGTTGCGCTCGCACCTTCTCTGCGCCCCAAGGCTTCGATCTGGCGGCGCACGATTTCGCGTTGATTCTGGATCGCCGTGCTGGCGGCCACGCCGTGCCCCGGTGTGCGTATCAAATGCGGTTTGGCCGGAGCGGCCTTCGGCTGGGGCCGAGGCTGGGGCTGGGACGCGCCAATATTGAGGTTTCTCGCCTGCAGCGGTGCGCGGGCCATGGGGGCGAGGCCCTTGAACGGCTCCTGCCGGGTCCGGGGCTGTCTGTCGGAGCGCTGCGGCTTCCGCGGCGCAATGTTCTCCTGGTCGGCCGTTCTGCGGTACTGAGGCGCGACGAGGCGTTGCGAGCCGATTCTGTTGTTGGCGGGCATGGATCTTCGTGGTGAGCAGTGGGAACCCGCCATCTGGCGGCTCCCTCGCGGCCACACGGCGACACGCCACCATGCTAGCCACCCGGCTCCGGCATGGCGCCGGCAAGAGCGAAATGCCCGCGCGGCGACCGAACCCGGCATCTCACAATGTGAAGCGTGCGGCGTGCGGCGTGCGGCGTGCGGCGTGCGGCGTGCGAAGCGTCGCGCACTCAGGAAATGTTCCGGCGTGCCGATGTTGACCAGGGTGTCGGTAGGCTAAGATGCGGGCCTCGCCAGCGCATATCAACCTTGCTTGCCACCCCGGGAGTCCGCCGCACGATGCCTGCGCTTTCCTCCACGACATCTGCACGATCCTCCGCCCCCCGCCGTACCCGTTTGCTCGCCCTGCTGATCGCGGTGTCCGCCGTGCGGCAGGCCCATGCCCTGGCCGACGAGACGCCGCGCGCGTTCCATATCGAGCGCGCGCCGCTGGAACACGTGCTGCTGGAGATCGCCCGCGTGAGCGGGCTGCACGTCTCATTCGCCTCCGGCGTGGTCAAGGAGCGGTGGGCGGGGCCCATCGACGGCAAGATGTCCGCGCAGGAGGCCGCCCGGCGCGCGCTGCAGGGTTCCGGCCTGACGCTCGCCAGCCTGCCGGACGGCACCCTGACCGTGGTGGCATCCGATCAGGCGGAGGCGCCGCCCAACGTCGGCACGCTGGCCGCCACGGAGGTGCACGGCGAGGCCGCCGACGGTTTCGCGGTGTTTTCGACCGGCGCCATCTCGCGGGTCGAGATGGCCGTGTCGAACGTGCCGCATGCCGTCAGCATGTTGTCGGGCGGCCTGCTGGCGAGCCGGCAATCGCCCACCCTGTCCGAGGCCGTCAGCCAGGCCGGCGTGGTGCCGGTCCTGGTGGACCAGGCGGCGCCGCCGCAATATGCCATCCGCGGCTTCATGACCGACACCATCTCGGTGGACGGCCTGCCCGACCGGCTGGCCTCGATGCGCCCGATGGAGGCGCTGGACGAGATCGCTGTCATCAAGGGGCCGAACGCCGACGTGGCGGGCGTCACCATGGCCGGGGGCACGATCAACGCCAGCCTGAAGGCGCCGGGCGCCGCGCCCATGCGCAGCATCGCCGTGGAAACCGGCTCGCACGCCGAGCGCAAGGTGATCGCCGACCTGGGCGGCGCCATCGGCACGAACGGCCTGATCTACCGCGTGGTCGGCGTGCAGGATGCCTCCGCCAACAGCGACGCCGGCCACACCGGCCGCCGCACCAGCTACGGGCATGGAGCGCTGGGCTGGTCGGACGCGAACACCGAGGCCATCATCGGCGTGGAGACGCTCGCCAGCCGCCAGCCGGTGCAGCCCTCCACGTTCGTGCTCAACGGCGGCGTGGTCCGGCTGCCCTCGCTGAGCCCGCTCGGCAATGCCGACGACGATGTGCAGGGCCGCGCCGAGCGGTTCTACTACACGCTCTCCCATAGCCTGACGGACGACTGGGCCGTGCACTCGCGCGGGTCGTACGAGAACCTGCGGCTGCAATCCGCCCAGTGGCACCTGATGCCGAGCGCCGACGGCAGCGCGCCCATGCCGACCGTGGGCATGGGCTACCGCAGCGACAACCGGGTCTGGGCCCTGTCGAGCGACCTGACCGGCACGATCCGGCAGGGGCTGCTGACCCACTCGCTGGTGGTGGGCTGGGACGAGATCCAGGACCGGCTCGACTTCCACTACCCCGGCGCCACCGTGCTGGGCCAGCAGAATCCCTATGTGCCGACGCCCCTGCCGTCGGCGGAGTTCGTCCCCGGCCTGTCGCTGTCGCAGACGGTGCGGCAATCGGTGTTCAGGCTGCGCGACCGCATCGCCATCGGCGAGCGCTGGGAGCTTTCCGCATCGATCCGGGCAAACGATTACGTCGCCAAACTGCCCCACGCCAGGCTGCAGGGGCTGGCCTGGACGCCGGCCTTCGGCGTGGTCTACAAGCTGGACGCGCGCACGTCCTGGTTCGCCGACTATTCCCACGGCTTCCAGATCAACACGGGCTACTTCTACAACGGCGCGACCATGCAGCCGGAACGCAGCCAGCAGGTGGAAACCGGCCTGCGCTGGGAAGACCGGCAACGCAAGCTGACGGCCCAGCTCGCGCTGTACCACATCGATGCCAACCACGTGGGTGTTGGCGATACGGCGCACCCCGGCTACTACACCGAGATCACGGAGCAGAGCAGCGACGGGATCGAGTTGTCGCTGCAGGGCTCGATCGCGCGCGGCTGGGAGACCTCGCTGTGGCTCAGCGGGGCGCACGTCAAGCGCCGGCTGCCGGGCAACCCCTCGTTCACGGCACCCGGCCTGGGCGGCGCCATGTGGACGACGTACACGGTGCAGAGCGGCACGCTGGCCGGCGCGGGCGCGGGCCTCGGTGTCACCGCCCAGCGCTGGATTCCGTGCTACGACACCGCCCCGTTCCGCGTACCCGGCTTCGTGCAGCTGGACGGCAGCCTGTTCTGGCGCAGCAAGCAGTGGCGCATCGACCTGATCGCACGCAATCTCTTCACCGTGCGGGCCTACGGCAACACCGTATCGAGCAGCTTCGTGCCCATCCTCCCGGGCCGGACATTGACGCTGCGGCTGGCCCGCAATTTCTGAGTCCGCGGCCGCCCGGCCTCGCGGAAACGTCCAGCCGCGGCGTGCCGCGCGCACTCTCGCACGGTTTTCTCGCCCCGCCTTCGCGTGCATGACCACGATTTCGGCATGGCAGGGGCCCCGCACGCCCAACACTCTCTAAGGTTCTAGCGAAGTCGTCCGGTGGGCCTGTCCAGTGCAGGCCAGGCCGGTATGAGACCGCCCGGGGCTGCGCGGCCCGGCACGGGCAGGCGTACGGGCAGGTACTGCCCGGCGACCGATTCAGGGAGCGCGGTATCCGCGTTTTCCGGCTCGCCTTGCCATCACGATGGCCGGGCGCGCCGGCTGCGCGAGGTGCCCGCTCGTTACGCATCGGCGGCTCCCAGCACGGCGGCCCGTGGGGCGAATCCGATGCACCACCCCCTGCCCTCAAAGGTTATTCACTATGTCAGTCGGAAACATCCAGAGCCCGTCGAACCTCCCGGGTCTGCAGAACCTGAACCTCAACACCAACACCAACAGCCAGCAATCGGGCCACAGTCCGTGCAAGACCTGATCAAGCAGGTCGAGAAGGACATCCTCAACATCATCGCAGCCCTCGTGCAGAAGGCCGCACAGTCGGCGGGCGGCAACACCGGTAACACCGGCAACGCGCCGGCGAAGGACGGCAATGCCAACGCGGGCGGCGCCAACGACCCGAGCAAGAGCCAGGGTCCGCAGTCGGCCAACAAGACCGGCAACGTCGACGACGCCAACAACCAGGATCCGATGCAAGCGCTGATGCAGCTGCTGGAAGACCTGGTGAAGCTGCTGAAGGCGGCCCTGCACATGCAGCAGCCTGGCGGCAATGACAAGGGCAACGGCGTGGGCGGTGCCAACGGCGCCAAGGGTGCCGGCGGCCAGGGCGGCCTGGCCGAAGCACTGCAGGAGATCGAGCAGATCCTCGCCCAGCTCGGCGGCGGCGCTGCTGGCGCCGGCGGCGCGGGTGGCGGCTCCGGTGCGGGTGGCGCAGGCGGTGCGAACGGCGCCGACGGCGGCAATGGCGTGAACGGCAACCAGGCGAATGGCCCGCAGAACGCAGGCGATGTCAACGGTGCCAACGGCGCGGATGACGGCAGCGAAGACCAGGGCGGCCTCACCGGCGTACTGCAAAAGCTGATGAAGATCCTGAACGCGCTGGTGCAGATGATGCAGCAAGGCGGCCTCGGCGGCGGCAACCAGGCGCAGGGCGGCTCGAAGGGCGCCGGCAACGCCTCGCCGGCTTCCGGCGCGAACCCGGGCGCGAACCAGCCCGGTTCGGCGGATGATCAATCGTCCGGCCAGAACAATCTGCAATCCCAGATCATGGATGTGGTGAAGGAGGTCGTCCAGATCCTGCAGCAGATGCTGGCGGCGCAGAACGGCGGCAGCCAGCAGTCCACCTCGACGCAGCCGATGTAATGGCGATGGCGGACAGCCGGCAACGGCTGTCCGCTTTCGATCGATTCTCTTGAACGACAAAGAGATCTCCCTATGAGCCACAGCAAAATCAAGGCTGGCGGACACGGCAGCAGCGGGATCGGCAACGATTTCACGCCGGCGAAGACGCCCGCCCCGGCCACCCCGGCTCCGCAGTCGCAGCAGGTCAACGACCTGCTCGGCCGCGGCGTCGGCAACGCGCTGAACAAGAGCAACCTCGGTTCGGACTCGCAGACCTGGACCCCGGGCAGCACAATGGTCTCGCTCAAGTCGCGCTCGTCGTCGAGCCACAAGCCCGACACGGGCGGCGATACGAAGCCGGACTCGACATCCGGCGGCAAACGCAAGCGCGACGACGAAACCGATCCGAACGCGGAAACCGAAGGCGGCAAGAAGAAAAAGAAGCGCGACGATGAGAACGATTCCAGCCAGGCCGGCGGCGCCGGCAGCTCGGCCGGATCCTCAGGGTCTCCGGAAGACGCGCTGATGAACATCGCCCTGCAGCGCGCGATCCAGCGTCAAACGCAGACACGCCAGAAGATGCAGGAAGCGATGAAGATCAAGGACGACGACGACTGATCGTCCGGATGCCCCGGGATACGCCGCAAGCGGTTCCGGGGCATTCGCCCTTTTGGCCCCGGTTTTTCTCCGATAACAACAAGCGCGAGGCACGACATGACCTTGCGTGACACAGCCTGACGCTCATGCCTATCCTTCCACGCCTATTCCATCGAACATCGCGCACGTCGTCCGCCGACACGCAACGCGACGCCCGGACACCGCCGAACGCCTCGCCGCTGAACGAAGGGCAAACGCGAGCGCCCCGCTCCAGGGGCTTCCTTGCCCGCGCGCTGCCTTCGTGGGGCACACGCGCCACCGCGCCAACCGGCGGGTCGTCCGAAGGTGCATCGCGTCCACTGATCGGAGTAACCGGGCCGAGAACGGCTCCGAGCACCCCGCAGCACCCGCGGGCAACAAGCGGCACGCGCACCGTTCCGAACAGCCCGCTGCGTCCCAGTCCGCTGCATCCCCTGGCTACCCCGCCGCGCGCGCCTCAAGCCCAAGGCCGCACCGGCCTGGACGGTTGGCGCGACGAGATGATGAACAACTTTCGCCAACGGGGCCTGGACGACCTTGCGACGCAGGCGCGCGTGCATAGCGAGCTCAAACGTGCGGCCGGCTACATGAAAAACCTGCAGCAGAAGGGGGGTAAAGAGCTGCTACTGACATCGCTCCCCATCGCCAGGCTGCCAGATGCCGTTTTCAACATGACCCAGCTGAAGGCGATCCGGACGGAGCATTGCGATCTGCACGAATTGTCGCCGGCGCTCCAGAATCTGCGCCAACTGGAAGCCTTGTCTCTGAGTGGTGCCGGAAAACTCAACGCGCTGCCCCACGCCGTCGGGCAATTGCCCAGCCTGCAAGAGTTGAGGCTGGTCAACACAGGCATTCAAGCTCTGCCGCCCATGGGGGGGGCCTCTGCGTTGAAGGAGCTCACGGTGAGCAACACACCGCTCGCATCGCTGCCGGACGATCTCGGCACGCTGCAAAAGCTTGCCCATCTGTCCCTGTCCGGCACGCAGCTGCGCGAGTTGCCTGCCAGCGCCGGAAACATGTCGGCGCTGCAGACCCTATCGCTGCGGGACAACAAAAAGCTGAGCGGGCTGCCCCAATCGCTGGGCAACCTGTCCGGCCTGGAATCCCTGACACTGGCAGGTAACCACATCCGCGAACTGCCTTCGATGCGCGAAGCGCATTCCCTGCAGGAGCTCACGGTGGACGAGCCGTCGCTTGCGAAGCTCCCGCCAGATTTCGGCACCCGCGGCACGCTCGGCAGGCTTGCCCATCTGTCGCTGTCGAATACGAAACTTCGCGAACTGCCCGCCGATCTCGGGAGCCTGTCAGGGCTGAAGACGCTTTCCCTGCAGGGCAACCAGAGGCTGGAGGCCCTGCCCCAATCGTTCGGGAAGCTGTCCGGCCTGGAGATGTTGAGCCTGGTCGGTAACCGCATCCAAAGCCTGCCTTCGATGGACGGCGTATCGGCGCTGAAGAAGCTCAAAATCGACGATGCGTCGCTGGCATCGCTGCCGAGAGACTTCGGCGCTCAGCACAAAATGTTGACGAATCTGTCGCTCTCGAACACGCAGCTGCGCACATTGCCGTCCAGCATCGACAAGCTGTCGCATCTGCAGGAGCTCAAGCTGAATGACAACGCCAAGCTCAGTACATTGCCCGATTCGCTTACGAAGATGAAACGGCTGAAAAAACTGGATCTGTCCGGCTGCAAGCGGCTTGAATCGCTGCCGCAATCGATCGGCAAGCTGGCCACCCTGCAAGAGCTTGACCTGCGGAACTGTACACGCCTGACCTTCGCGGCGCTGCCGTATTCCGTGCGGTTTCCTCGTGACGGACTGCGCATCCACTTGCCGGATCACCTCAAAGCGGAGGTTCAGGCTGAGCGCTTGAAGGCGAACCCGCGTGCCCAAGTGCTGCTCGGCGACCTGGAACGCAAAGGCGAGCTGATGGACGACGCGATATTCGACTCGCGGCCACAGCTCAATGAAGGCGAAGTGATCTCGCTGGCCTATCATCTGAAGGACGCAAACGATCGCAAACCTCTCGTTCAGCAGAAGGCGGAACGCAAAGGCGCCCGAGAAAGCGACTCGCCGCTGATGCGGCAGGCGCTGGCCAATTTGTTCAACGTCTCCACGGATGTCGGCGAATTCGAGCGGATACAGAACGCCGCACGCTCCCTCCCCGCTATCCTGCAGCGTGAACTGGCCGATCTGATGACTGCGCAGGAGGGGCAACAGCTGGTCCAGTCGATCGGGGAAGCCGCCTACGGCGTGCGGGCAAACGCAGCACTGCAGAAGGAATTGATCACGCTGGCGCATCAGATTGCCTCGGATCCGGTGATTCGAGAGGTGCGGCAGCGCCACGGCCGCTCGCATCTCGCAGAGAAATTGACGCCCCTTGTCGAACCGCTCTGGGAGAACGCGCGCGCATTGGCGCCGATGCCCTCGGACCTGCGCAAACAGCTGACCAGTTTGCTTGCAGTCGAGCCTGGACGGAAACTGGTCAGCGAGATCAGCAAGGAGGTCTATAGCAAGAAACATCGCGATGAGATCCTGCAAGACCTGATGCCGACCCTGGCAGCGCGGATTGAATCGGACCCGCGGAGCCAAGAGGCGCATCGGCTGCTGAACCGCGAATTCTCCGGAATCTCGCCGCAGGCACAGAAGGACGGGCACGCGATGACCATGACCGCGATCGTTCAGGATCATTGGAACGGCGTGCTGGCGGAAGCGAAAAAACAAGGCAAGGCGCCCATGGTCGGGCCATCGGGCCAGCACTGATGCCGAGCCTCATCCCTTCCGTGGACGAGGCCCGGGCACCGGGGCAAAGAAAAAGCCTCCGTATGCACGGAGGCTTTTTCCCCTGCCGGAGGCGCGCGGCCTGCAACCGGCTACGGCGTAATCACCCGCGGCGTCACCAGGAACATCCGCTGGAACCTCTTCCCCGTGGTCTGGTCGGTCCGGAACAGCGCGCCCACCAGCGGGATCTTCGACAGGCCCGGCACCGCGTCCACCGACTTGCTCTGCTGCTCCACCGAGTAGCCCGCGATCAGCAGGCTGTCGCCTTCGTTGATCAGCGCCTGCGTGTCGATCTCGCTCTGGCTGGTGATGGGCAGGTTGCCGACCTGCTGGCTGGTGATCTGGCCGTCTTCGATGTGGACGTTCATGCGGATGCGCACGGTGCCACCGTCCATCACCACCATCGGCAGCACGCGCAGCGACACGCCGGCCGAAATGGCGTACAGATCGGCCGACTGGTAGCCGGCGACCGGCACGTAGAAGTTCTGCCGGTTGTCCATCACGGCCTCGGTGTTGTCCAGCGTGGCCACCTTCGGGTTGGCGGTGATGCGCGCCTGGTCGGTCTGCTGCAGGGCGCTGATGCGCGCCATCAGGTAGCGCGAGCCGCCGCCGATCACCGCGCTCAGCACCCCGCCCGCCGGCGTGGCGGCGATAGCGGCCGCGGCGCCGGCGGTGGTGGCCACCGAATCGAGCGAGCCCGGGTTGTTGAGCATGGTGTTGGTGCCGTTGCCGGTCTGCAGGTCGAAGCGGCTGTTGTGCAGGCGCCAGTCCACGCCCAGCTGCTCGAGCGCGTTCTCGCTGATGTCGATGATGCTGGCGCTGATCTCCAGCACGGCCGGACGGCTGTCCAGCGATTCGATCAGCGACTGGTGCGCCGCCATGCGGTCGGCCCGGTCGCGTACCAGCACCGAGTTGCTGCGCGGATCGGCGCGGATGATGGGCGTGCTGCCGCGGTCATCGAGCTCGTCGCTGCGCAGGCGGTTCTCGCCGGAAGGCGGCGGCGCGTACGGGCCGCTGTTGCCGACGTATTGACCGGTGCCGCCGGGCGGCAGCGGCGACTTGCCGCCGCCCAGGCTCGACAGTGCCCGCGTGCCGGCGCGGCCGGCGTTGGCTTCGCCCGGGGCGACGCTGTCCAGGCGGCGATCCTGCGCACGCGGCGCGGTGCCGCTGTCCGACGGGCCATCGCCGCCGTACATGCTGTTCAGGATGGACGCCACGCCCCGGATGTTGACCGATTGCCCGTTGACCGTGACCCGGTGGTCGGTCGCCCATGCGTAGCGCAGCGGGAAGGCGCGCACCACGGTGCGGTTGGCGTCCTCGCGGCCGCGATCGATCACCTGGGCGATGTCCCGCACCAGCTCGACCAGGCGCGGCGGGCCGGAGACGACGATGCTGCCGGAGTCGTCGTCATACTGGATCGGGAAGCGCGAATCGGCGATGCCCATGCGCGTCAGCGCCCGCTTGACCTGCGCGGTCGAGGCGCGGGTCAGCGCGATGGTGGCGCTCTGCGCTTCGTTGGCGCTGGTCACGCGCAGCACCGCGCCGTCGTAGTACCACGCAAAGCCGAACGTGCCGGCCATGCGGTCGAGAAACTTCTGCGGCGTCTCGTTGAACGAGCCCGTCACGCTGCCCTCGACCTGCGTCGAGATCGACGTCATCACATGCTGGCTGGCCCCCAGGTCGCGCAGGACTTCCTTGATGTCCTTGCGGTCGGCCACGTATTCGAATTTCTGCGACTGCCAGGGGATGGGCGCGGCGCAGACCGTGCCTGCCGTCCATAGCAGCAGCGCGGCGGCCATGCCTTTCAGCCGCCCGGGAAAAGTCCGCACGCCGGCCTTCCGGCCCGTCGCTCGAGTCAGATGCATGATGTTGTCCAGGAGATGGGAAGGGAGCGGACCGCCGCTGCCTGCGCCGCACCGGGCGCGGCGGCGGTCCGCCGGAGGGCTCAGCGCCAGATGGTTTCGGAGGGGGCTTCGTTGAACTGCTTGCGGTAGCCCTTGACCAGCGCCGAGCGGCTGCGGATGCCCCAGCGCGACGCGGTATCGATGATGTTGGACGGATTGCGCTCGCTGTCGAGCAGGTCGGAGCGGATGCCCTCGAGCCGCATGCGCCGGATGACCGAGCTGGGCGACATGCCCACCGCGCTCTTGAACGCCAGCTGCAGCGCGCGCTCGGTCACGTTGATATGGGCGGCCACCTCGCGCGTGGTCAGGTCGCTGCGCTCGATGTTCTCGATGATGTAGCGATAGGCCCGGCGATACTTGGCGGACAGCCGCGCGCTGACGTCATCGGAGGCGCGCGAGGCGACGGGCACGGCGGCGCTGGCGCGGCGCACGTTGACCGTCTCGGTGCGCAGGCAGCGCAGCGCGTCCTGCATGTAGGTCGTGTAGAACTTCAGCGCGCCGGCCGCGTCGCCGCGCTGGGCGGCCATCTTGGCGCGGCAGTAGAGGAAGTCGAAATTCCAGCGGCGCGCGCCGTAGGTGGTCTCGCGGTTGCAGATCTGGTCGAAGACGCGGCCGGCGACGTCGTACTGCTCGCCGCTCAGCGCGGCCAGCACGACTTCCACCTTGGTCTGCATCAGCAGGCGGCTGCCGAGCTTGCGCGAGTGGTTGAGGGTCGCCATCAGCGGGTCGATTGCCGCGCGGTCCCCGTCGGCCATGCGGCGCAGCAGGCTGAGGTATTCGGCGCGGCGCTGGATCAGCGCCGGCATCGGTACGCCCTGCGATACGGTCGGCGTCCAACCGTTGCGGCCGCCGTGGTTGGCCAGCAGGGTCGCGCCCATTTCGGCCGATTGCCAGAACGCATGCTCGAGCAGGCGGTTGGAGCAGCGGATGCCGGCCTGCACGGCGAATTCGTAGATGATCAGATCGATGGTGGCCAGCCAGCCGCGATCGCTGCGGCCGTCTGCGGCCTCGCGCGCCGCCCGCAGCGCGTCGTCGGAGGCATCCTGCTGGCCGAGCTGGTGATGCACCAGCGCCAGGCCGATCAGGCCCTCGACCTGCTGGGTCCAGGTCGCGCCATCGTCTTCGGCCATGCGCGAGAAGCAGCTCGCCGCCGCGGCGTAGCGATCGCGCAGCAGTGCCTGCCAGCCGGTATTGCGGCACGACACCACGCGCAGCTGGTCATCCGAATGGCGGATCAGGCGCTGCGCCAGGCGGAAGCCTTCTTCCGCTTCTTCATCGCACTCGAGCAGCAGCGAGGCATCGGCCATCGCCAGCACGCCCGCGTAGTCGTCGGACTTTCCTCGCTGGGAGGAGTGGTGGTCGACGAGCTGATACGCACGGTCGAAATCAGCGGCGAAAACCGCATTTGCGTATTCGGGCAGGCGCTCGCGAGCGGCGAGGCCTGAGGCCAGGGCGAAGTAGATGTTTCCCAGCATGGCAATGCTCCTGAAGCGTCAGTCGAACCAGCCCGCGACATGCAGGCCGCATCAATCAAACTGCCTGGAGTCATCGTAGAAAAATGCCGGAAAAATAATCTCAACAAAGCTGCGCCTTGCCCTGAACAATCCTCACTGTGGAGTTTTCGCTTTTGGCGACGTGCCGTCACCCACCAATCCTTGCTTCACCTGCTCTTTCAACTGGCTGTAGGTGAGCGTACCCTTGACCTGGGTGGACAGCGCGGTGACCAAGGCCATCACCATCAGCAGCGCCACCGCGCCCTTGATCGGCTGGCCGAGCGAGGTGGGCTCGAGTTTGTCCGCCGCGCGCGCCAGCAAGCCGATGCCGGCATCGATCAACAGCATCGTCATCATCACGGGCGCGGCGAGCTTCACGGCCGTGGAGAAGATCGAGTCGGTCTGCTGCAGCAGGAAGCTCTGCGCAACCGCGTTCATATCGGGCAGCGCGGCGCCCAGCGGCCACCACTTGAACGATTCGAACACGACGCCGAGCAGGAACAGCATGCCGCCGGCCGCGTAGAACAGCGTCACGGCCAGGTTCACCAGCGTGTTGCCGATCGGGGTGTTCTGATCGCCGCGCAAGGGGTTCGTCATCTGCACGTTATTGAACCCGGAGACGTTGTCGATGAGGGTGCCGGCTGTCTCCGCCACCCAGAACACCGTCGATGCCGCGAAGCCCAGGCAGGCACCCAGGAAGATCTCCTTGCAAGTCAGCATGAACAGTTGCCCCGCGCTGAGATGCGCGGCGAGGCCCACCGGCTGCCCCGCCGCCACCAGGATCGCCAGCGCATAGACCACGCCGTTGCGCGCGATGCCGGTCAGCATCTGGTCGTTGGTGGCGGGCAGGATGGAGAAAAGCGTCATGATGCGCACGCAGCTCAGTGCCAGCAGCACGAGCAGCGTCTCCAGGCTTTCGCTGGTATCGAACCAGGCATGCACAACGGTATCGATCGATTCCATGAACTTGCAACTCAGTGTGTCGTGGTGTAACGGGCGCGAGCCAGGATGGCTTCGACGGCTTCTTCCTCGGTGGCCAGCTCGCGCTCGGCGTCTTCCTTGCGGTCGAGTCGGTCGGCGGTTTCGCGGCAGCGCTCGAGCATTGCGTCCAGGCGCGCCAGCTTGCGGCGCTGTGCCTGCAATGCGGCCTCGCGTTCGGCCACGACACCTTGCGCCGCGGCAACCGCCTGCTCGGCCTGGCCGACCCCGCCTTCGAGCTGGGTCCGGTACGCGTCGTATTGCAGATAGGCCTGCGCCGTGAGGCTGGGGCCGGTGGTCAGGTCATCCATGCTGCGCAGATGATCATCCAGGCGCTGCTCGGCCTGTCGCAGCGCATCCTGGCGCGCTTCGACGGCGGTCTGCGCTTCGGCCAGGGCCGCCTGCGCGGCTTCGATGTCGGCCTCGACGCGGCGCCGCTCGCGGGTCTTCGCCTCGATCAGCGCGCGCCAGACCGACGAGCGGCGCTTGCGCTTCATGCCAGTGCGATCTCGTCAAGCAGCCGTCGGGTCTCGTCGGGGCTGCACCACTCGTCGGTGCGCTGGCGCAGGAAGGATTCCATCCAATCGTTCCACTGCACCGCGGCATCGGCCACCGGGTCGCTGCCTTCCTTGTACTCGCCCATCTGCAGCAGCGTCTCGACCTCGTTGTACTTGGCCAGCAGCTGCCGCATGCGCCCGGCCGCGTCGCAGTGATCGCGCGGCATCACCTGCGTCATCACCCGGCTCAGGCTGTTCAGGATGTCGATGGCCGGATAGCGGTTGCGCGCGGCGATGTCGCGCGACAGGATCAGGTGGCCATCGAGGATGCCTCGCACTTCCTCGGCCACCGGGTCGTTGCCCGATTCGTCTTCGGCCAGCACCGTGTAGAGCGCGGTGATGGAGCCGGCCGCGCTCATGCCGGCGCGCTCCAGCAGGCGCGGCAGCTCCGCGAACACCGAGGGCGGGAAACCGCGCCGCGTGGGCGGCTCGCCGGCGGCCAGGCCGATCTCGCGCTGGGCGCGGGCGAAGCGCGTGAGCGAGTCCATCATCAGCAGCACGCGCAGGCCCTGGTCGCGGAAGTACTCAGCCACGGCGGTGCCGACGTACGCGGCCTTGGCGCGCTCCACGGCGGAGCGGTCCGAGGTCGCGCACACCACCACGGAGCGGCGCATGCCCTCCTCGCCCAGGATCTGCTCGATGAACTCGCGCACTTCGCGCCCGCGCTCGCCGATCAGCACGATCACGTTGACATCGCACTCCGTGCCGCGCGCGAACATGCCCATCAGCGTACTCTTGCCCACGCCGGCCGGGGCGAAGATGCCCATGCGCTGCCCTTCGGCCAGCGTGGCCAGGCCGTCGATCACGCGCACGCCGGTGGCCAGCGGATGCTCCACCAGCCGCCGCGTCATCGGGTCCGGCGCGTTGGCGAACACAGGCACGTATTCCACCACGTCCAGCGGCGGCCCGCCGTCGGCCGGCCTGCCGAGCCCGTCCAGCACGCGCCCGAGCAGACCCGGGCCGATGCCGACCGACAGCGCGCGGCCGCTGGGCACCACCCGCGTGGAGCGCGACAGGCCGGTCACGCCGCTGAACGGCGCTACCAGCGCGAAGTGCTCGCTGAAGCCGACCACCTCGCCTTCCTGCATCACGGTGCCGTCCGCTTCGGTGAGGGTGCACAGCTCGCCCAGCCGGACATCGACGCCGCCCACGCGCAGCAGCGTGCCGGTGACTTCAACCACCTTGCCGAAGCGGCGGATGAGCGGCGTGGTCCGTGCCGCGCTCTCCAGGGAGTCGAGCAGCGCGAGATGGGTCATTCGTCGTCCTCCTCGTCTTCGTCGTCCTCTTCGTAGAGGTCTTCATCCTCGTCGTCGTCGTCGCTATCGTCGTCTTCCTCGTCCTCGCCGTCTTCGTGCGATACGGCGTCTTCGTCCTCTTCGTCTTCGGAATCGTCGTAGTCGTACTCGTATTCGTCCGGCGCATCGATGTCGGCGTCCTCCTCCTCATCCTCGGAGGCGGCCGGCTGGGCCGCCTCCGCCGGCACCGAAGCGTTCGGGGCGATGGCCTTGCGCAGCGCCGCCAGCTGGACACTCAGGCTGGCATCGGCCACGCCATGATCCCATTCGCAGCGGCAATCGCCGGGCTTGGTGCTGTCATCGGCCAGCACTTCGACGGTGGCATTGAGCAGGCCGCCCTCGACGGCGCGGGCAAAGGCCGCGCGCGCCGCGTCGAGCTCGGCCGGGCAGACGCGCAGGGTCAGGCGCGCCTGGCTCTGCAGCACGCCGCCCAGGGTCGAGGCCACCCGCGCGAACAGCGCCTGGCGGTCCGACTCCAGCACGATGCGCTCCACCGCCTGCATGACGGCCGTCTGCAGGCGGGCCTCCACGCGCCGGGTGGATTCGGCCTCGCTGTAGGCGCGCGCGACCATGGACGCATGGAATTCGGCCAAGGCCTTGCGCTGCCCCTCGGCATAGCCCAGCTGCTCACTGTTCGCGGCGCGTTCGTTGGCGTCCTTGATGAGGTCGTCGGCAACCGCGCGCGCTTGCGCCACGATGGCCTCGGCCTTTGCGCGGGCGGCGGCCAGCACGGCGTCGCGCTCTTCGTACACCGCCTGCACGGCCGCGTCGAGCTCGACGACGCGGTGTCGGTCGGCCGCCCGGATCACGTCGGACGACACGCCCAGCGCGGCTTCGCGCCTCAGCCAAATAACCATGACAACTCCGGATAGATCGAGGGAACCGCCGTGATGAACGACTCGGACAGCGGCGTCAGCGCGGGCGGCCCGACCCGTCCGGTGGGCGCGGCGCCGAGGGTCATCCGCATCAGGCGGATCAGCGACGGATCGGTCAGCCAGCCGTCGGACACCAGCGCGACCAGGCCGGCGTGGGCCAGCGCCTGCAGCTCGGGGCGCGGCAGCGGGCCGCCGGCGTCCGGCTGCCAGTCGGCGCGCGCCGCCATGGCGCTCACGAGCGCGGTGCCCACCGCCGCGTTGAGCCGCGACAGGTACGCGCCGTCGATGCAGCGCGCCAGCGCCGTGCGCCGCGCATAGAGCGCACGACCGGCCAGCACGCGGCGCAGGTCGCCCGCTTCGAGCACCGCCAGCCGGTGCGCGCGCTCCAGCAGGGTCTGCAGCGCCACCGACCGCAGCCCCAGCACGTCGCAGGCGTCGCGCCATGACGCGGCATCGGCGGGCAGGCCATGCGCGCATTCCGACCACGCCCGGCTGTCCAGCGTGCGCGGCAGGCCCTGCAGCCGCGTCTGGTAGGCGTGGAGGATGCGCAGGATCATGGTGTCTGCCTGATCCGGCATCATGGCGGCGGCGGTCATGCCTCGCGCTTCTTCAGGCGGGCCGGCATGCGGCTGGCGATCCGCTCGCGCAGCGCATCCAGGCGCGTGCGCACGGCCGGCATGCGCGTCACCGCGCCCCACAGCGCCACCAGGCCGACCAGCACGCCGGCCAGGCTGCCCAGCATCACCCACGACACGCCGCCCGGCGCGCGCCGCGCGGTGGCGGCCACGATGGCGGGGTCGTCCGCCGTCCCGGGCACCAGCGTCACGGCGACGTTCTCATACGTCAGCCCTTCCACGCTGTGCACCACCAGGTTCTTGATGCTCGGCAGCAGCGCGGTCACGTTGGCCGTCGGCCGGTACTTGATGAACACCGAAGCGCTGGACGGCTTGACCACGCTGGCCAGCGGATCGTTGTTGGGCAGCACGATCTGCACGCTGGCGACCGCCACGCCATCGATGCGCGACAGCGTCTGCGACAGCTGCTGCGACACCCCGTAGATGAAGCGCACCCGTTCCTCGGTCGGCGTGGAGATCAGGCCGTCCTTCTTGAAGATGTCGCCGAGGTTGGCGTATTTCTCGCGCGGCAGGCCGTGGGCGTGCAGCACCTCCATCGAGCGCGCGAAGGCGTCGTCGTCGACCAGCACGGACCAGGTCTTGCCGTCGTCGGGCGAGGTCTTCTGCGCGTCGATGCCGGCCTGCAGCAGCACGGTCAGCATGTCGTTGGCATCGGCTTCGGTCAGCTGGGCGAAGAGCTGCTTGTTGCAGCCGGCCAGCAGCGTGGTCAGCGCGAGCGCGACAACCAGCGCGCCACGGCGCAAGCGCAAGGAACGGGGCGTCATCATTGGTTCTTCATCAAGGTCTGCACGGCGTTCTTGCCGGAATGGGCCACCATGCTGCCCATGTGGATCTTGGTCATGGTGGCGGCGGCCTCCATCTGGATGCGCATGGCATCGACCAGGATCTCCTCCATGGGCTTGACCTTGTCGGTCTCCAGCGTGGCGTTGATGCGGTCGGCCGTGGCGCGCACGGCGGCGTCCTCCTTGGCCACCAGCTCGCCGATGGCGGACGGCCCCTTGGAGTGCCGCTGGGCATCCTTGGCCTGGCCGAGCAGCGCCTCGAAGCGCGAGACCAGTTCCTGCACCGGCTCAGGCTGGACGGCGGGCAGCGCGGGGGTGTCCACCGAATGGGTGGGGACGGGCGGAACGGCAGTCGGACCCTGGATCATGATTCGCTCCTGGTGGCGCTTCAAGCGCGCGTGAAGTAATGCGAGGTGTGAAAGGCGCTCATGTCGATGGTCTCGGCGACGGCGGCGGCCGCTTCGGCGTTGCCGCTGTTCGCCTGCTGCGCGCCGAGCAGCGTGCGCACCAGCGTGACCGAATCCGGATCGGCATCGCGCGCCAGCACTTCGTTGGCATGCACGTGCCACTCCGCATCGTTCAGCGCATTCAGGCACAGCGCCATCATGGCCGAGGCGAACGGCATGACACTGGGGGCACCGTCGCTGCTGAGCAGCTCGCGCAGGATGCGCGCCGCCTCGGCGTACTGATGCCGGCCGACCAGCAGCCAGCCCTCCACCAGGTCGAGCTCCTTGAAGTTCGGACGCAGCCCGCGCAGCGCTACCAGCATCGCCTGGGCGTTTTCGAACTGGCCGCTTCGCGTGGCATACATCAGCACTTCGAGCAGACCGCCAAGCAGGCGATTGCTGCACTGGATGGGTTCCATAGGGTGTGGGCTCCTGTTGCAAGGGAAATCAACGGCCGGCATATCGGCATGCCGGCCCGCGTTGAGTGGAACCATAGACCCCGACCCCCATGCGCCCGCCGTCCGGGGGCGAAAAAGACCGCCGCAGGCCGAAGCCGGCGGGCCACGCGCACGCCACTTCGGGTCGGCACCCTCCGCTTCGCGCCCAGGCCAAAGCCCGGCGCCGGCCGCCGCCACAATCGGCCGCATTGCCATGGCGATCCGCGCCGTGGCCGCACGCGGCCGATAGCAGGGGCCAGATCATGTCGGACGAAAAGACCGAACAGCCCACAGACAAGAAACTCGAGGATGCGCACCGGGACGGCGAGACCGCCAAGAGCGCAGACCTGACCGCCGCGGCGGTGCTGCTCTCCGGCTGCCTGCTGCTGGCGCTGACCGCCTCCGTCTTCGGCGAGCGATGGCGGGCCCTGCTCGACCTCGCGCTGGATGTCGACAGCAGCCGGCACCCGGTGATGACGCTCAAGCAGACGATCAGCCATTTCGCCCTGCAGCTCGTGCTGATGACGCTGCCGGTGGGCTTCGTCTTCGCGCTGGTCGCCTGGATCGCGACATGGGCGCAGACCGGCGTGGTGCTGTCGTTCAAGCCGGTCGAGCTGAAGATGAGCGCGATCAACCCGGCCTCGGGCCTCAAGCGCATCTTCTCGGTGCGCTCGATGATCGACCTGGTCAAGATGATCATCAAGGGCGTGGCGGTGGCGGCGGCGGTCTGGAAGCTCATCCTGATCCTGATGCCGTCCATCGTCGGCGCCGCCTATCAGTCCGTCATGGACATCGCCGAGATCGGCATGACGCTGCTGGTCCGGCTGCTGGCGGCGGGCGGCGGACTGTTCCTGATCCTGGGCGCCGCCGACTTCGGCATCCAGCGCTGGCTGTTCATCCGCGACCACCGCATGAGCAAGGACGAAGTCAAGCGCGAGCACAAGAACAGCGAAGGCGACCCGCACATCAAGGGCGAGCGCAAGAAGCTCGCGCGCGAGCTGGCCGATGAAGCCAAGCCCAAGCAGAGCGTGGCCGGCGCGCAGGCCGTGGTCGTCAACCCGACCCACTACGCCGTGGCCATCCGCTACGCGCCGGAGGAATACGGCCTGCCCCGCATCATCGCCAAGGGCGTGGACGACGAGGCGCTGGCGCTGCGCGAGGAAGCCGCCGCGCTGGGCATCCCCATCGTCGGCAACCCACCGCTGGCGCGCTCACTGTATCGCGTCGACCTCTACGGACCCGTACCGGAGCCCCTCTTCGAGACCGTTGCCGAAGTGCTGGCATGGGTGGGCGAAATGGGTGCCTCGGGCACCCCGGGCGCCGAGCCCCAACACTGATCCTGACCGGACCCTGACATGGCCAAAAAGAATGCAATCCAGGATTTCAGCGGCGAAATCGGTATCGCCGCGCTAGTGGTGGCGGTGGTGGCGCTGATGGTGCTGCCGCTGCCGACCATGCTGATCGACGCGCTGCTCGGTCTGAACATCACGCTCTCGGTCGTGCTGCTGATGGTGACGATGTACATCCCGTCGGCGACCTCGCTGTCGGCGTTTCCGTCGCTGCTGCTGTTCACGACGCTGCTGCGGCTGTCGCTGAACATCGCCTCCACCAAGTCCATTCTGCTGCACGCGGACGCCGGCCACATCATCGAGAGCTTCGGCAAGCTGGTGGTGGGCGGCAACCTGGTGGTGGGCCTGGTGGTGTTCCTGATCATCACCACGGTGCAGTTCATCGTGATCGCCAAGGGCTCGGAGCGCGTGGCCGAGGTCGGCGCGCGCTTCACGCTGGACGCCATGCCCGGCAAGCAGATGAGCATCGACGCCGACCTGCGCGCCGGCCACCTGTCGCCCGAAGAGGCCCGCAAGCGCCGCGCGCTGCTGGCGATGGAGAGCCAGCTGCACGGCGGCATGGACGGCGCCATGAAGTTCGTCAAGGGCGACGCCATCGCCGGCCTGGTCATCACGCTGGTCAACATCCTGGCCGGCATCGTGATCGGCATCACGTACCACAACATGACCGCCGGCGAGGCGGCCAACCGCTTCGCGGTGCTGTCGATCGGCGACGCCATGGTCTCGCAGATCCCGTCGCTGCTGATCTCGGTGGCGGCCGGCGTGATGATCACCCGCGTCTCCGACGAAGAGCAGGCCCACAAGCAGTCGTCGCTGGGCATGGAGATCGTGCGGCAGCTGTCCACCAGCGCGCGCGCCATGTTCACCGCCAGCGCCCTGCTGATGGGCTTCGCGCTGGTGCCGGGCTTTCCGTCGTTCCTGTTCGTCGCGCTGGCGACGCTGATCTTCGTGTTCGGCTACACGCTGCGTAACCGCGCCAAGGAGGGCGACGGCGACGAAGGCGACGCCCTGCCCGCGCTGCTGCGCGAGGGCTCGAAGGGCAAGGCGCCGACCATCGCCGAACAGGCCCCGTCGTTTACCGTGCCGGTGGGCGTGCGGCTCGGCGCGGAGCTGGCCAAGGGCCTGGACGTGCCCGCCCTCGATACCGCCTTCCAGCAGGGCCGCCACGCGCTGGCCGAAGCGCTCGGCCTGCCCTTCCCCGGCATCGCGATCTGGAAGGCCGACGCCCTGCAGCCCGACAGCTACGAGGTGCGCGTGCACGATATCCCGGGCGAGCCGGTCGCGGTGCCGGATGGCCATCTGCTGATCCCGGATCTGCCGGAGGCGCTGCGCGCGCAGGCGGTCGAGGCCGCGGGCCTGCCCAATCATCCGGCGCCGCACTGGATCGCGCCGGCCCACGTGGCCCAGGACGCGGCGCTGAGCGCCACCGGCCAGCGCGTGGAGCGCGTGATCGCCGATCACGTCGTGCACGTGCTGCGCCGGAGCGCGCACCTGTTCGTCGGCCTGCAGGAAACGCAGTGGATGCTCGAGCGCGTCACCACCGACTACCCCGGCCTGGTGGCCGAAGCGCAGAAGGCCGTGCCGGCCCAGCGGATCGCCGACGTGCTGCGGCGCCTGCTGGAAGAGCAGGTGCCCATCCGCAACATGCGCGCCATTCTCGAGAGCCTGGTGGTCTGGGGCCCGAAGGAGAAGGACACGCTGATGCTGGTGGAATACGTGCGCGGCGACCTGGGACGGCAGATCGCGCACCAGGCCACCGGCGGCACCCGCCAGATGCCGGCCATCCTGCTGGACCTGTCGGTCGAGCAGACCGTGCGCCAGGCCATCAAGCCGACGCCGGCGGGCAACTTCCTGACGCTCGATCCGCAGCAGGTGGAGGCCATCATCATGCGCCTGCGCGGCATCATGCAGGGCAACCCCGTCGAGACGCCCTCGGCGCTGGCCATCGTGACCTCGATGGACATCCGCCGCTATGTCCGGCGCATGATCGAGCCGCACCTGCAGGCGCTGAACGTGTATTCGTTCCAGGAGCTTGGCGGCTACGTCGACCTGCGCCCGGTCGGCAAGCTGGTGCTGTAGCGCGGCGGCCATGACGCAAGCCGTCCGCCTCTGGCGCCCCCAGCCGGTCGACCCGGCCCCGCCCACCCGGCGCCGCACGCCGCTGCGGACACCGGGGCCGCATGACGCGCTGCCCTATGTGCCGCCGCCCCGCCCCGAGCCCCCGGAGCCCGTCGAGGACGACTTCCCGGAGCCCCGGCAGGACACCCCGGCCAGCGATCCGCCCCCCGAGGCGCGCACCGACGCCAGAGCGCCGCAGCCCGCCACCGACCCCGATGCCTCGCTCCACACCGCGGCCATCGCCAGCCGCCTGGTGCGGACCTGCTCGGAGATCGGCGCGGGCGAGACCATGACCGAGCACCTTGCCCGGCTGCTCTCCCAGTTCTGTGCCTCGCAGGCGATCCGCTCCGGCGGCGAATGCTGGGAAATCTCACTCGATCTTGATCCCAAGATCCTGCCCGAAACCCGCCTCACGCTGCGGCTTTCGCCGCACACGCTATCGCTTCGCTTCGAGGCCGGACACCCTCGCTCCCGGCACTTACTCTCCGAACATGGCGACACGCTGCGTCAGCGCATCCACGCGCTGCTGCGGCAGCAAGTCGATGTCGAACTCGAACTCTGGTGACCACACCACCCTCCGACATGAACGCCGGGCCTTCTTTCTCTGCGCTGGAACCCCACCTGCGCGCCTTCACGCCGGCACACGCCGCGCTCACGCGCCTGCTGGACGGTGTGCATCGCGGCGGCGACTCGGACGACTGGCAACTGCATCTCGCGCGGACGCCGTTGGCGGCGAGCGCGCCGCTCACGCTGGCGATCCAGTCGGCGCAGTGCCGCGCTGAACTGATCGTCGACGGCGCCCACTACCCCGCGCTGCACGCCATCGCCCGCGAAACCGACCGCCCGCGGCGCCTCGCGCTCGGGAATCTGTGGCTCGCGCCGGTGCTGCATGCGCTGGAAGACGCGGGCCTGGGTGAGACGCAGCTGACCAACCTGCGCCGCCTGAAAGCCGACGCCATGCACACCTCGGGCCCCGTGCTGCCGCTGCAGGTCGCCAGCGCCGCCCACGCATGCCGCTGCGACATCCACGCGCTGGACTGGCACGGCGTGCCGCCCGCGCCGCCGGCCGCCGACCCGGACACCATCCTGCACCGGTTCGGCGCGCTGGCCCTGCCAGGCCGGCTGCGCGTGGCCAGCCGGCGCTGCCGGCGCAGCCTGCTCGACACGCTGGCGCCCGGCGACATCCTGCTCGGCTGGAACGACGCCACCTACCGGCCCGCCGCCGACGAAGGCACGGTCCGCCTCGCCTGGGGCGATGCCCGCCAGCCGCACCTCACCGCCACTGCCCATTACAAGGACGGAATCGTGACCACACTCGACCTGCATCCGCTCACCGACGACGACGACGCGTACCCGCACGACTTCGCCGCCCCGCGCACGCCGGCCGGCAGCAGCGCTGACCAAGGCGTTCCCCTCGAGCAGCTGGAGGTGCCGGTGCACCTGGAGCTGGCCGTGATGGGCATGCCGCTGGCCGAACTCGCCGCGCTGCAGCCGCAGCACGTGCTGACGCTGCCGGTGAAGATCCGCGACGTCAGCGTGCGGCTGGTCTGCCACGGGCAGACCCTGGGGCACGGCCAGCTGGTGGCCGTGGGCGAGCAGCTCGGCCTGCAGATTGCATCCATCGGCAAGCACCATGCAGAACGTTGAGTTCGCCTCCCTGATCGTGATGGCGGTGGCGATCGCGCTGCTGCCATTCGCCGCCATGGTCGTCACCTCGTACACCAAGATCGTCGTGGTGCTCGGCCTGCTGCGCAATGCGCTCGGGGTCCAGCAGGTGCCGCCCAACATGGTCCTCAACGGCATCGCGATGATCGTCTCGTGCTTCGTCATGGCGCCGGTCGGCATGGAAGCCATGCAGCGCGCGCACGTGCAGATCAACGCGCAGGGCGGCACCAACATCACTCAGGTGATGCCGCTGCTGGACGCGGCCCGCGACCCGTTCCGTGAATTCCTGAACAAGCACACCAATGCGCGCGAGAAAGCGTTCTTCATGCGCTCCGCGCAGCAGCTGTGGCCGCCGGCCAAGGCCGCGCAGCTCAAGGATGACGACCTGATCGTGCTGGCGCCGGCCTTCACGCTCACCGAGCTGACCTCGGCCTTCCGCATCGGCTTCCTGCTCTACCTCGCCTTCATCGTGATCGACCTGGTGATCGCCAACCTGCTGATGGCGCTCGGGCTGTCGCAGGTGACGCCGTCGAACGTGGCCATCCCGTTCAAGCTGCTGCTGTTCGTGGTGATGGACGGCTGGTCGGTGCTCATCCACGGCCTGGTCAACACCTATCGCTGAGCACGCCATGGACTACGACAACATCACCCGCCTGACCTCGACCGCACTGCTGCTGTGCCTGCTGGTTTCGCTGCCGGCGGTGGGCGTGGCGGCCATCGCCGGCCTGCTGATCTCGTTCCTGCAGGCCATCACGTCGCTGCAGGACAGCAGCATCTCGCACGGCCTGAAGCTGATCATCGTATCGCTGGTGATCGTGGTGGCCGCGCCGTGGGGGGCCGCGGCCATCCTGCAGTTCGCCAACTCGATCATGCAGACACTCTTCACTTAGGGGCCAGCCATGACGCGCATCACGGGTCCATCCTCCGCCATCTACACGCTACCGGACCCGGCCACCACGCCGGCGCAGCCGGCCGCGGCCACGCCGAACACGCACCGCAGGCGGCCACGGCAGCTGCACGAGCGGGAGATCGAGCACGAACACGAGCAGGAACACGAGCTCCAGTACCAGGAGCAGCTGACCGGCCGCCGCAAGCAGCTGGCCAAGCTGGCCAAGCGCATCCGCCGGCCGGGCCTCAAGCGGCGCAACGCAGCGAACGCTGCGGACGAGCCGACCACCGACAGCGACTTCGAAGAGTTGCTGATGATCATGGAGGAGCACGCGCGCCTGAGCAAGCCCCTCCTGGTCGGCCCCAGCAAGCAGGGCAACCCGCACGATGGCCAGCAAGGCCGGCGCGGCAACAACCCGCAAAGCGATCTGGCCGGCCGGCACGCCATGCTGCGCCGCTATCTGCTGGAAGCCGAAGCCGCCGAGGCCGAGGAAAAGGCGTCCGCGCAAGCCTCGTCGGCGCCAGGCAAGGAGGCCGGCAACGCCGCGCCGGTCCTGCCGGCGCAACGCAAGGAACTGGCCGCGCAGCTGACCGGCACGGCGGAGATCCCCACCTACAAGATGCTGCTGGCCGAGCTGTGCGCGCTGCTCTACGCGGTGCGGGCCGGGCATTCCATGCCGCTGCGGCTGGCGCTCAATCTGTCGCGCGCCTTCATCAAGGCGTCGCCGCTGGCCGGCGCGCCGGAGACGCTGCACGCGGTCAAGAAGGATCTCGTGGCCAGCGTCCCGCCCGCCGAACACAAGGCCAGGAGCGAGCGTGAAGAGGCCTTCCACCTGCTGCTGCCCTTGATGCTGCTCAGCGCAAGCCTGCCCCGCACCTCGACGATGAAGTCCGAGGGCTACGCGCGCAGCGGTGCGCTCGCCCGCCGCTGGGAAGCCGAAGTGTGGTCGCACCAGGCCGGCGTGGCCGGCATGACCGTCCGTCCCATCAACGTCTCCGCCTGATTCTCATGAACAAGCACATTCGCGTTTTAACCGGCCGGCACGCAGGCGCAAGCCTCGACCTGCTCCCCGGCGACTGGACCGTCGACAGCGCGGACACTGCGGCCGTGCGCATCTCCGACTGGACCGACGCGCCGCTGCAGCTCCAGGTCGGCATCGAAACGGGCGTCCTGCACGTCGACGACGAAGCCGCCGCGCCCTGGCCCGACCTGGAGCCGCGCCGCTTCGGCGAGATCGTGCTCTGCGTCGGGCCGGCCGGCGAGCCGTGGCCGTCCGATCTCGAGCTGCTGCAGCGCCTGCTGGCGCCGCCGCCGCCCGTGGTCGTGCCCGCCGCCGATACCGTGGCGGCCGATGCGCCACCCACGGCGCCGCCCGCCCACCGGCCGCGTGCCCATGCCGGCTGGATGGGCGTCGCGGCCGTCGCGCTGCTCACGCCATGCGCGCTGCTGCTGGCCTCCACGCGCGAAGCCCAGCACGCGCCGCAGGCCCCGGCCGTCGCGCCGATTCCGCTGATCGAGCGCGTGCGCACCGCGCTGAGCCAGCACAACATCGACGGGCTGAACATCGAGCAGCGCGATGGCGAGATCACGGTGCACGGCATGGCCCCCACCGCGATGGAATCGCTGAGCGTGCAGCGCGATCTGCGCAACGTCTCGCCCAGGGTGCGCGTCGACATGCCGGCCGCGCCCGAGGTGGTCGAGAACCTGCGCGAATCGATGCAGGAGCCCGGACTGAGCATCAGCTATCTGGGCGACAACCGCTTCTCGGTCTCGGGTGCCGCGCAGCAGCCGGACCGCGTGCGCGCCGTCGTCGACCGCGTGCGCGGCGACCTCGGCGTCAACGTCAAGGACATCGCGCTCAACGTCCGGCGGGCCAACCAGGACGGCAAGCTCGATGCCAACTCCGTGCTCTCAGTCGATGAGCTGCACTACGTCGAAAGCCCCGACGGCACCAAGCGTTTCCTGGCCGCGCAGCACTGACGCGGCCCCTCCCTTTCCATCAGGAGCATCACCATGTTCGACCGATTCACGCCCGACATCATCGAGACCTTCAACGGCGTCCAGGCCTTCTCCAAGCAGGACGGCGCCAAGGACTTCGACCCGATGCGCAAGGCGGTTGCCGCCCTGCGCGAGACGTCCATGGAATTCGAGCAGCGCGCCTTCCGCGCGGCGAATACGGGCGACCGCGAGCAGCTTCGTACGCTTGCACAAGGTTTCGGGGCAGCGGCCGATGTGTGCAACGGACTTATCCCATCATAAAACCACGGCGAACACACACAGCAGCACGTTCGCTGAGCCGAATCGACGACGCCCCCCTCCCGGGAAGTTGTTGAAAAACCGGTCTCGCGAGAGGCCACCTCACTTACCATCAAAGGAAACTATCATGGCAGGCGTTCCGAAACCCAACACGACGAACACGACGAGCACGACTTCGACGTTCCAGTCTTTCGCCAACGGCGTCGACGACGCTGCATCCCGCACGGGCTTCCAGGCGCAATACCAAGCCATCACCGCCCAAGGCCAGCAAGACATGCTGGACGCGGCCAAGATGCAGAACGCCCTGAACCGCACCCAGATGCTCGCCAAGCTGATGGAAGCCGGCCCCAAGGCTGCCAAGGACCTGATCAGCTAATGATCGGTTCCACAACGGCGTGCATCGCGCGCGCCGTGAACGTTCGGGAACGGGGCCGCGCCGTTCCCGGACGGCTCAACGCAGTCTGAAGTCCCCACGCGCGGCAGTCCCTCGCTGTTCCGCACGCTGCGCTGTCCAGGCTCGCAGCACCAGGCGGCCCCTCCTCATCCGATCCCGAAGACCGACGCCATGACGATCCGCGGCTCTCTCCGTTTCCCCCAGTATCCGGCAGACCCGAGCGCCATCGCCGATGCAACCGGGCGCACCGGCTTCCAGGTCCAGATGCAGGCGATCACGCACGCGGGCGCGGACGACATGCTGTTCGCCGCCGAGCTGCAGAACGAAGACAACCGCACCAATGTGCTTGCCAAACTGATGGAAACCGGCCCCAAGGCCGCCAAGGATCTGCTCAGCTGATGCCGGCCGAACCGCGCCAACACCCCGCTTCCGCCGCCCCATGAGCCTTGAGCAACGCGATGCACTGGTCCGCGACATGTGCGCCCATCTGGGAATCCCGGATGCGGAGGCCATCCTGTCCGCCGGCCGGCTCACCGTGGAAGGCTTCGACGTCATCATCGACGCCGTCGAGGACGACCCCGCGGCGTTCTACCTGAACTTCGACTACGGCATCGTCACCGGCGGCCGCACCCTGCGCGTCTTCCGGCTGATGCTGGAAGCCAACCTCACCATCTACGCGCAGGACCACGCCCAGCTCGGCCTGGACGGCGATACGGGCGGGATCATCCTGATCGTCCGCGTCGCCTACGCGCCCGACCTGAACGGCGAGCAACTGGCCGAATTGCTGGGCCATTATGCAGAACACGGACGCTACTGGCGGGACAACATACTGCAGACCACCGACGACATGTTCGAAAGTCTGTCAAACGGCACTTACCTATGGATTCGCGCATGATGGCGCGTTCTAAATAACCAGAAGGCATGATCAAACTGCCCTTAATCGGTGCGATAAAAACATTCAATCAAAATTACGCGAGAATTCACTCTTTGTAGGGATGTTTATGGAAATGGTGAAGGTTATGCTGATCCCAACGTTTTCGTAATCGCCATCCGTCGTATCCGTGCATCTGATGGCACAGCATGAAACGGGGAACGCCATGAAATTCGCCGTATTGACCTCCAATCCATCCAGCTTCGCTTATGTGGCCGCATGCCTGGCCGTGCAGAACGTGGAATGTGTCCGGTTCGACGATGCCCTGACGCTGTTGCGTGCACGGCGTACCGAGGCATTCAGTCTGCTGATGATCGATGCCCAGCAGTTCCGCAGCGCGGGACAGCTGGTGCTGTCCTGGCGCGAGTGCAACGCCGACATGTGCTGGCCGACGCTGGTGTTCGGCCAGTTCGCAGACCGTGAAGACATGGCGCAGGCCTTTGAGGCCGGCGTCGACGATCTGCTCACCGGCCACTTCACCGCCGAGGAGCTGCGTGCCCGCGTACAACGCGTGCTGCGGCGCTCCGAGCAGCCGCGCCAGAACGCCGGCATGCACGTGGTAGTCGGCCCATACCGGCTCTGCCGCCTGACCCGCACGGCCACGGTGAACGAAGCGCCGATCCGCCTGACCGCGCGCGAGTTCGCCACGGCCTGGCTGCTGTTCTCGTCACCGGGCACCTTCCTGTCGCGCCAGCAGATCGCTTCGGCGGTGTGGGGCGCGGATGCCAGCATCGTCGAGCGCTCGATCGAGCAGCACATCTACAAGCTGCGCAAGAAGCTGCACTTCGGTCAGGAAAACGGCGTCGAGCTCAAGACGGTCTACGCGCGCGGCTACCAGCTCGCGGTTCATGAACCTGTTCACGAACCGATCGGATTGCCGTCGGGCGCCGCCGCCCTGGCCGCTTAAAAAGCGGTCAATTAAGCAAACGATTGCATATTCAAGCGGTTGCATATTCCCCAACAAAAAAAATCGCCCAAAACGGGCGATTTTTTTATTGGCGAGAAAATCCCGCGATTTAAGCTGATGTTTACTTAATTGATTCCGCGTATACGCACTTCAGTCACACTTTGTTGATATATCGCCGCCAATTCCGTCCGATTGCGTGCGTCAAGGCGCATCAGAATCTGACGCACGTGCGATTTGACGGTTTCAACGCTGATATGCAGTGTCTGCGCGATCTCCACATTGGATTTGCCATGTGCCGCCTCGCGCAGGATGTCGTGCTGGCGCGGCGTCAGGGCGGACAGGCGCGCGCCGCCATCGGGCCTGGGCTCGGGACCGTGCCGCCTGGCATCGAGGATACGGCCCAGCATGGCGTAGGTCTGCTCGAGCGTCAGCGGCTGCAGCTGCCCCGAGGGCAACTCACCCACCGCCTCGGCCAACTGCTCCAGATCGACCAGGATCACGCCGGTCGATGCGGTCAGGGCGCCCCACAGGACGGAGGTCGCTGCCGTGCCGGCCTGGGGGCGCCAGCGGGGCGATGTGTCGGACAGCGTATGGAGATACTGGTTTTCGGCTGCTTGTCGCAGCACGTTGTTCTGAACCCGGGCGTTCATGTCGTCCTTCGCTCTACTTTCTCGTTGCAACTGGATACATTCGGGGCGCTGCATGGCGGCCTGGCGGCACGCTGCGCGCCCTTCTTACTCTCTCTGTGCAATGAGTTCGAAAAACAGGAACCGGTTCAGCAAAAAAATTTTCGGTGCGCTCCGGACGCCCGGGCGAGACGGTCCGGACCGGCGCTGTCAGAGCCGGCTGATGCGCACCCACAGGCCGGCGATATACCGCACGTCGAGGGGCAGCGTATCCACCAGCATCTGCAAGGCCCGGCGCGGATCCAGCGGGAAACGCCCCGTGACATGCATGCTGGCCGCACTCGGCTGCACCTCGATCATGCCGGCATGATAGGGGCGCAGCGCGTCGATCACGTCCGCCAGCGGCCGGTGCTCGACCTCCACCATGCCCTGCGTCCATGCGGCCACGCTGCGGGCCGAGCGGCGCAGCGGCTCGATTCCCGCCGGGCCGAAGCGGTGCACCCCGCCGCTGTGGACCACCGTGACGGCGCCCTCGGGCGCCGACAAGGCCGCGCTCCCATCCAGCACCGCGACGATCATCCGCCCCTGCGCATCCAGCGAAGCGCACAGCATCCCGCGCGCGCATTCGGCGGTGCCGACCGGCGACGTGACCCGCAGGCGCTCCCAGGCGCCGGCCATCGCCAGCACGCTGCCGCGCCGCAGCCGGACGTCGTAGCCGTGCACGACCGGCACCACATCCACGGCGCTGCGGGCATTGAGCCGCAGTTCGTGGCCGCCGGCGAGCCTGAAGTCGCGGCGCTCGGAGGTCGCGGTCCGCATGTCCGCCGCCAGGTCCGACAGCGGCATATGCAGATCGACCAAAGCCGCCACGCCGGCGCCGAGCCCGCCGACGAGCAGCGCCCGCCGGGCGTGCTGCATCGGCGAAGAAGGCGGGGTGTCCAGCAGGCGCCGGGCAGCCTGCCGGTGCGGCATCGGCACGCTCGGCAGCGCAACCGCGCCCAGCCCGCCTTCCAGCCGCCGCACCGCCTCGGCATGGGCCGGATTGGCTTCACGCCACGCTGCGAAGCGCTGGCGGTCTGCCTCCGAGGCCATGCCCGAACGCAGCAGGACCAGCCACTGGATGGCCTGCTCGGCGATCCGGTCGTTCAGCGGCTGCTTCACGACACGCCTGCCAGGTAGCACAGGCGCATCGCCTGGGTCATGTACTTCTGCACCATGCGCACCGAAACGTTCAGCCGCCCAGCGATCTCGGGGTAGGTCAGGCCGTCGAGCTGGCTGTACAGGAATGCCGTGCGCGCCTTGACGGGCAGGCCATCAAGCAGCCGGTCGATGGTGGCCAGGGCCTCCAGCACCAGCGCCCGCTCCTCGGGCGACGGCAGCGTGGCTTCGGGCTGCGCCGCGGCCCACGCCTGGTAGGCCAGCTCCAGGTCGCGCCGGCGCCAGATGTCGTACAGCAGCCGCTGCGCGATGGTGGTCAGCAGCGCGCGCGGCTCGCGGGTGCCCTGCCAGTCCGGCATCTGCAGCAGCTGCGCGAACGCCTCCGATGCGAGGTCTTCCGCCCCGAAACGGCAGCCCGTCTTACGCCCCATGCGGCCGGCCAGCCAGGCGTAATGTTGTCGAAACCAGTCGGAAGCCACTTCGGTGGCAGGCAGGCAGGCTTGTTGCACGGTACCCCTCCGCGAGAATCAGCACTCGTCGTCTCTCGGGCAATCTCCGCTACGAACACCAGGGCTTCCCGAGAGAAAACGCGCCGGCAAGTCAGATTGTAACAATGCGTGAACCTCATCTGAACCATTCTGAACGGGGGGAAGCATTCAAGAGGCTTTCATGGGCCGGTTTTTTTCGTCCCGCGCACGGGACATTCGGTAGAAATACGACATTCCCGGGCCAACGCTGGCATCTTCCAGGCACTGTCATACGGCTGTCGCACTGGTTGCGCGGCCCGCTCGCTACTCCTCCTTCCTGCATGTCCGCGCAACGCTTTCCGATGCCCTCCGCCGAAACCGGCCACCCCACTCCGCTCGAAGACGACGAGCCGCTTGACGGACAGGCCTTGCGCATCGGCAGCTATCGCATCTGGTTCGCCTATGACAGCTATAACGAGCCGGATGCGCTGGCGGTCTACCTCGAGCTCGGCATCCCCGGCATGGTGGACGTGGTGCGCGCACTGAACCTGCTGCTCGGCCTCTGCCTGGAGGTCGACGGGGCCGCGCGGGGCCAGGTCGTGCGGCACCCGCAATCGGGCCAGCTGATCTACCGGTTCCACTATGCGATGGACGAAGAGCACGACGTCGGCGACCTGATCGAGGCCATCTCGCTGCTCACGGTCGAGCTGGACGACGGCACCGAGTGGGAGGCGCATTGACGGATCAGTAGTTTCCCGAGGTGGACGGGGGCGTTTCGTCCAAAGCGTTCGCGGTTCGGGGGCGCTAGGTTTGGGCACGGTTCGGCAAACCAGTATCGATCCAGTGCCCCGACAACAGACCGATTCCGGCACGATCGATCGAACGCCCCCGTCCGCCCCCAAATGACGAACCCGTTCCGTGTCTCCCCCTGCGCGCCCCCCGCACAATCCCCCTCACCTTCGGCCGCCGCCGCCCCAGGCGACCCGCCCCCCGCCCCGGCCGGCAAGGCGCCGCGCAAGCGCGGCACGCTGAGCCTGCCGGCGCGCCTGCTGCCGAAGGCCAGTGAAACCGAGGTGTCCACCCTCATTGGCGCCAGCAAGCATTCCGGCAGGCCGGTGAACACCGTGGCCGACTACAGCCCACCGGCCCGCACGGTGAGCGCCCCCCCGGACCTGCCCACCACGGCCGATCGCGACCGGGCCAGCCGTTCGCTCGCGCGCACTGCCGGGCTCGTGCAGCGCGCCCAGCGTGGCCTGCAGAAGCTTCAGGGCACCCGCCACGCCCGCGCGCCGAAGCCGGACGCATCGTCCACGCGCCTGCCCGTCACCGTGCCCGATTCGGCGCCGCGCTATCGGCAACTGCTGGCGCAGGGCTTTGCCGCGACGCAGGATGCCGGCGCCGTCGGCCGCCTGGCGGATCGCCTGAGGGCACTCGCGCCACCGCTGGCCGAAGAAGCGGGCGAGCGCACCCGCTACGCCCGCCCGATGCTGCTCGCCAAGGTCCTGGAGCACACCTGCGGCCAGGACGCGGCGGCGGCGCTGCGCGTGCTGGACCGGCTGACCGGCGGCATGCGGCTCGGCGCCCCCACCTTTGCCGCGCCCGACGGCAGCCCCGATGCCCACGAGCCCGCGTTGATACGGCAAGCGTCCGCCGCTTCCGACGCGTTCTTCGACGCACTCAGCGACTTCCACGACGCCGCGCCGGCGGCGGAGACCGGCGCGGCATGGCGCACGGCCCAGCTGCTGGCCCGCTACCACGCCGGCTTTGATGCGCTATGCAGCCTGATGCAGATCCCGGATGTTCCGGAACAGCGGCAGGCGGCGCACGCCTTCCTGCAGGCCGCGGATGCCCTGCAGCATGGCTCCGTCAAGCCGGCCGGCTCGCCGCAGGCGCTGCTGGACAAGCACCCCATCGGCTGCGGCACCCCCGAGGAAAGCCTCGCGATCAAGACGCTGCACGGCGCCGCGGCGGTGCTGCGCGGCGAGGCGCCCACGCCCGAGCAGGCCGGCGCGCTGTTCGCCTGGCGCCAGGGCTTCCGCGAAGAGGGGCCCGGCACGGCCCTCGACAAGACCAAGGCGCGCATCGGCAGATTCGTCCGCCGCGTCATCCCCCGGGTCGAGAAGCACGGCTGGCGCACCATGCTGTGGCAGATGATCGGGAAGAAGGCGTCGCCGCTGTCGTCGGCCAGGCTGGGCCTGCAGGCCGCGCACCGCAAGAACCTCGCCGGCGAGTACAAGGACTATGTGGATGCGCTGCGCAGCGCCGCCACCACGCTGGCCGCCCGGTATGCGCAAGACGAGGCAGCCCCGCTCGACCCGCCCGGGGCGCTGCCCTGGCGCTCGCCGCAGGAGATGTGGTCCAGCGCCGTCCTCAAGCACTGGGCCAGCGCGCTTGCCCAAGCGTCGCCGCAGGACTGCGTGCTCACGGACGACATCCTCGCCGCGATCGGCCGGCAGCTCCGCGACACCGTCACGCGCGCCTTCGATGCGCTGGCCGCCGGTATCGCGCAGGCCACCGAGCACGACGACGGATTGCGCGAGCACCTGCGCGCCAGCCTGGCCACCCTGACCCGGCTGAGCCAGGGCGCAGGGCTCCCGCCCGCCCGCGATTCGCCGATCCACCCGCCGCCCGGGCTCATCGGGCTGGCGCCCAGCGGGGCGCTGCTGCGCAGCTGGAGCCCCGCCGCGCCCGCGGGCCCACTCGAAAAAGCGCTGAAGTCGGCAGAGCGCATCGAGCAGCAGGACGACCTGCAACTGCGCGAGAAGACCATCGAGGCCGCCCGCGAGCTCATCGAATCGCTGCTGACCACCATCGATGCGGGCGGCAAACTGCGCCTGGCCAGCGGCTCGGCGCTCGGCGTCAACACGGGCACGCTGTCCACCGGCCTGCAGAACGCGGGGCATGCCCTGGCGATTCCGCTGTCGGTCCAGGCGGATTTCCACGCGAGCCGCAAGCGCCAGGCGGTGGTCGAATTCGGGCGGGGCGCGCATGGCCGCGACCTGTTCATCGGTACGGACAAGACCGTGCATGCCGCGGCCGGCTGCGGCGGCGCCATCGGCTACGACATCCAGGTGCTCGCCAACCGCATCCGCGCATCGCTGGGGATGTCGGTGGTGCCCATCGACGTGGAACGGGGCAAGCGCGTGGGTGTCATGTTCCGTGCCGTCCGGCAATTGGATCGGGCGCAGCAGACGGTCGGCGGCTACCACGACTGGGAGGCCGTCAAGTACGACGACACCGCCACCCGGCAGGCGCTGATCAGCCTGTCCAACTGGCTGTTCGAGCAGGCCACCGAGCACCGGCAGCGGCCGCTCGAGCGCGAAGCGATCTGGAACGCGCTGGCCCTGCACTGCGGCACCGGCAACACCATCTCGGTGGGCTGGGTCGACCAGCGCAAACGCCGCCTGCGCCACAAGCTGCGCCTGAGCGGCGGCGTCCAGGCGCGCATCAGCAGCAAGGGCGCACCGATCCGCGTCGGCCCGAGCGCGCGCCTGACCGCCGAGGCCACCTCGCGCGACGCCACCGCGACACGCGAGACGGCCGGCATCATGCGGGTCGAGCAGTCCGTCCAGGGCCACGGCGGCCACCTGACCCTGCGCGCCGGCCTGACCTACTCCGCGGGCAAGATGTTCTACACCTCGGCCGCGCCGGATGCCGCCACCGGCTCCGACGCGACCGGCGGGCGCCACCGCATCACGCAAGGGTTCAACGGGGGCACGCCGCTGTCCTGGTCCAAGCAGTTCGCCGAGCTCGGGCACACGGTGGAGGTGAGGACGATCCACCTCAACGGCCGGCTTGCCGATCGCGTCAGCTACTCCGACAAGCGTTACAAGAGCGGCACGGAGTTCCTTGCGCTCATCCGCACCCGGCAGCGGGTCTGGATCGACATGCTCTCGCGCAAGCCCGGCATGACGCGCGAGGCGGCCGAGCAGGAGTTCAAGGTCTTCTGCGACATGGTCGAAAGGCACAGCGGGCCGAACGTCAGCTACCTCTACCGCGAGCGCCTGAAGCCCGCCATCGCCCGCGAGATCGAAGGGCAATTGGACCTGGCCGACATGCACCGCGCGCTCGACATCGATGCGCTGGCCGGCCTGCCCGCTGACTCGGAGCGCGCCTCCACCGAGGAGGGGACATCACCGCCGCAGCCGGCGTCGCCCGCGAAGCCGAGCCTGCCCGGAAAGCACGCGGCCCCCGCCCCGGCGCCGGACATCATGAGGGGCGAAGCCGAAGCCAGCGGGCCACCCAGTGTGGCCGGCAGCCCGCCGCCCGCCGCGGCCGAGTCCGTCCCCTTGCTGACGCGGCCGGCGATGCGCAAGACCTCGCGCCTGCCGGACAAAGCCCGCTACCTCCTCGACAAATACACGGCGAAAGTCCAGACAGCCCAGGCCGCGGGCCTGAACGACACGCAGCTCCACACCCTGCTGACAGGCAATGCGATGACCAAGGGCCGGTCGATCCGCGCCGTGCAGCGCGAAGTCGCCAAGCGCATCAGCGAGGGGACCTGGAGCCCGAACAGCCGCGCGCGGACAGCCGTGCCGGCCGGCTATGCCACGCTGCCCGGATCGCCGCTCGAAGCTGCCGCCGCTGTCGCTGTCGCTGCCGTAGCGCATGCGCCAGGCAGCCCGCCCTCGGCGTCGCACCTCGCGCGAGCGCAGTCGACCGGGCTGACCCGGCGCGAGTCCGAGGCCGCGGCACTGGCCGAAGCCGAGACCCATGCGCAGGCCTGCGAGATGGCGGCCGATGCCGTGCTGTTCGATGAGGCATCGTGGCTGCCGGAGCGGCTGGCGATCGTCGAGAACATCAGCCGCCGGGAAAACAAGGGCCTGTCCACCACGCTGCAGCTGTACGGCACCAGCGAGGCCTCCGGCCAGCGGGATCTGCACAACCTGAAGTTCGGGTAGACCGCGGCGGGCAGCGGCACGGTGCGTGCCCCTGCCCGCCGAATGCCCTGCGGCCGGAAACATTCAGCCGACGCTTCGGCTCCGGCCTCATCACTTCGGACTCGCTTCCGACCCTACTTATGCGCGTCACATTGGGCCAGCACCATCGGAACCTCGGTTCCCGCTGCAGATCATGCCCAATCTCCCCCGCGTTTGGCGCGTCGCCCCCGCCCCGCAGAGCACCCCGCCCAGTCCCGAGCCCATGGGCGGTGGGGGAACAGCGGCGCTTGTTGGCCGAGCCCCACGCCAGCGCGGTCCCCTGAGCGGGCTCAAGGCGCGCGTGCTGCCCAAGTCGAGCGAGACGGAGTTCTCCACCATGTTCGGTGGGCGCAAATACGCAGGCAAGCCGGTCAACGCGCTGAAGGCCTACACCCCGCCCGCCTTGTCCGAGGCCTCCGCGCTCCAGCCCGCCACGGCCCGCGAGCAGGCGCGCGCGGCCCGTTCGCAGGCCGCCACCGCGGCCCTGGTGCAGCGGACCCAGCAGGGGCTGCAACGGATGCGCGGCACCGACAACTCGCACGCGGCGGCGAGCGCTGAACCGGGCGCGCGCCAACCCGTGACGGTTCCGGAGTCGGCTCGGCAGTATCGTCAATTGCTCGCCCAGCAGTTTGCCTCCACCCGCGACACCGGCGCGGTGGCGCGCCTGTCTGCCCGGCTGGAAGCACTGGCGCCGCCGGCGGACGCCGGCGGCGAGCACCTCCGGTACGCCCGGCCCACGCTGGTGGCCGAAGCCCTGGCCCACACCTGCGGCCACGACGCGGCGGCGGCGCTGCGCGTGCTCGCCAGCCTGGAAAACGAAGCGCGGCTCGACACCGCGGCGTTCGGCACGCCGGATGCTCCGGCGCGCTCGTCGGTCTCGTCCGCAACCTTCCACGACGCCATCAGCGAGCAGGAGGCCCCCAACGAGCCGGACGGCCCGCCACCGCAGTCCCCGTCGGCCCGCTCGTCCGCCTCGTCCGAGGCCTTCTTCGATGCGATGAGCGTGCTGGAGGAACCGGGCGAGCCGGAGGATGCCGGCGCGGCATGGCGCACGGCGCAGCTGCTGTCGCGCTACCACGCGGGCTTCGAGGCCCTGTGCGACCTGATGCGCCTGCCGCAGACCCCGGCGCACCGGCACGCGGCGCACGCCTTCCTGCAGGCCGCGGATGCCCTGCAGCGCGGTGCGGCATCGCCGCGGGCGCTGCTCCAGCGCTGCCCGCCCGGCAGCGGCGCGCCGGACGACAGCCTGGCGATCAAGACGCTGCACGCGGCGGCGGCGCAACTGCGTGGCGAGGCGCTCTCGCCCGAGCAGACCGGCGCCCTCTTCGCCTGGCGCCAAGGTTTCCGCGCAGAAGGCCCGGGCTCCGACCTCGCCAAGGTCAAGGCGCGCACGGCCAAGTTCGTCAACCGCACCATCCGCCGGGTCGAGAACCATGGCTGGCGCAGCACGCTGTGGCAGGTGGTCGGAAAAAAAAAGTCGCCCCTGTCCGCGGCCCGGCTCGGCATGCAGGCCGCGCACCGCGTCAGCCTGGACAAGGAATACACCGCCTACGCGGCATCGCTGCGCACGGCGCTCGGGATGCTGGGCGCGCGCTACCGCGAGGCGCTGGCCCTGTCGCCGGCCCACGCCGACCTGCCCTGGAAGCAGGCCGAACAGATGTGGCAGGGCGCCATCCTGCAGCACTGGGCATCGCTGCCGGCCGACGCGCCGCTGAGCGCCTACGTGCTGACGCATGACACCCTCCGGACGATCGGGGAGCAGCTCCGGCACACTGTGCTGCGCGTGCGGGAAGAACTCACCATCAGCCTGGCGCACTCCGCGGAAGCCGGCGATACGCCGGACCCCGGCATGCTCGACAAGCTCAAAACGCTGGTCGAACTCAGCAGGCAGGCCAACCTGAATCTCGGCGCAAGCAACCTGCCCGTCGCGCCGCCCCCGCAGTTCATCGACGCGTATCCGAGCGGCGCGGTGCTGCGCAAATGGAGCGAACAGGTCGATGCGGGGGCCGCATCGGGGCCGCTGCGCAAAGCGCTGGACACCGCCGAGCGCATCGAGCAGCAGGACGACCTCAAGCTGCAGGAAGCGGCCATCGACGCCGCCCGCGGCGTGATCGAATCGCTGATCACCACCATCGAGGGTGGCGGCAAGCTGCGGCTGGCCAGCGGCACCTCGTTGGGGGTCAACACCGGCACGATCTCCACCGGCCTGCAGAATGCGCGCCAGGCGCTGGCGGTTCCCGTGGCGATCCAGGCGGATTTCCATGCAAGCCACAAGCGCCAGGCAGTGGTCGAGATCGCGCGGGGCTCGCACGGGCGCGACCTGTTCGTCGGCACCGACAAGACCGTGCTTGCCGCCGCCGGGTTCGGCGCGTCCGTCGGCTACGACTTCAAGGTCCTGCAGAACCGCATCCGCGCCATGGTGGGGGCCTCGGTCGTGCCGATCGACGTGGAAAAGGGCGAGCGGGTCGGCGTCATGTACCGGGCGGTGCGCCAGGTCACGCAGGCCGCCGGCCCCCATGCCGACTGGGACGCCGTCAAGTACGACGACGCCGCCACCCGCGAGGCCATGATCGCGCTGTCGAACTGGCTGTTCCAGCAGGCGACCGAACACCAGGAGCGGCCGCCGGGTGCCGACGCGGTCTGGAACGCGCTGGCGCAGCACTGCAGCGGCGCCGGCGCCGACGCCATCTCCGTAGGCTGGGTGGACCAGCGCAAGCACCGCCTGCGCCACAAGCTGCGCGTGGGCGGTGGCGTCAACGTGCGCGTCACGGCGCCGGCCGCGCCGGTGCGCGTCGGCGTGGGCGTGCGCCTGACCGGCGAGATCACCTCGCGCGACACCACGGCCATGCGCGAAACCACCGGCATCATGCGGGCGGAACAGTACAGCCAGGGCCACGGCGGCCACATGACCGTCCGGGCCGGCGTGAACTACGCCGTCGGCAAGCGTTTCTATACCTCGCCCGCGCAAGACGCGGCCGCCGCCGGCCCGACCGCCTCCGTGCCCTCGGGCGGGCGCCGCAGCATTACCCAGGGCTTCAACGGCGGCACGCCCTTGACCTACACCAAGCAGTTCGCCGAGCACAGCCATACCGCCAAGCTCAAGACGGTCCACCTCGACGGCCGGCTGGCCGACCGCGTCTGCTATTTCGACAAGGAATACAAGAGCGCCAAGGAATACCTCGCGCTGATCCGCAGTGCGCAGGACACGTGGATCGACATGCTGTCGCGCAAGCCCGGCGGCACGGTGGAAAAGGCGCGCAAGGAGTTCGAGGACTACTGCGCGACGGTCGAACAGCACACCGGACCGCACATCCGCTACCTCCTGCGCGAACGCCTGCGTCCCGCCGCGGCGCGCGAGGTCGAGGGCCACCTCGATCTGGCGAACCTGCATCGCGCAACCGCCACCGGCACGCCCTCCGGCCAAGCCGACGCACCGGCCATGCCGGAGGCCGGCGCCATGGCAACGCCCCCGGCCCGCAAGACATCGCACATGCCCAGGCCGCTGCGGAACCTGTCCGACAAGGTCACCGGACGCAGCCAGCAGGCCGAGGCCCGGCGCATGGACATCGACGCGATCCGGGCGCGGCTCGCGAGCGGTCAGCCCGAGCCGGGCCGGATGATCCGGGCGCTGCAGCGCGAAGCCGAGCACCGGCAGGCCACCGCCCGCCCGCCCGCCGAAGCCGACGCGCAAGCGTGCGAAGCCAAGGCCGATGCCGTGCTGTTCGCCGAAGCCTCATGGCTGCCGGAAAAGCTGGCGATCGTCGAGAACGTCTCGAAGCGCGAATCCAGGGGCGTGTCGCTTACCGTGCAGATGCAGAGCACCACCGAGGCGAGCGGACAACGGGAATTGAATAGTCTCAAATTCGGTTAGTTCCCGCGAACGGGCACTCCGCCTTCGCTTTTGGATGCGGCGCTTCGTCGCAGCTGACGTGCACGCGCTAGCGAAGTCTAGGCTTCCGAGATAAGCCGACGCCATCGAATGAATAGAGCGTACGGCAGCCCAACCCGGAGACTCCCAATGCGCCCCCGCTCTTTTCCCAGGTTTTTCTCCAGTACCACCACCTCCACGTCGCGTACCACGGCACCGCACACAGAAGCCACGCCGGAGCCGGCGGCACAGCCGCCCGCCTTGCCCAGGGCCCGGAAGACCTCGAACCTGCCGGGCCCATTGCGCGGCCTGCTCGACAGCCGTACGGCGAAATACGAAAAAACCATGGCCAAGCTGTCGGACGATACCGAGTTGCAGCAGGCGCTGCTGGGCCAGCGGCCCGGCATGAATGGCCGCATGACCCGGGCGGTCCACCAGGAAGCGAAGAGGCGCATGGATAGCGGGCAGTGGAATCCGCCGCCCGCGGCAACGCAGGCCGCCCGCGCGCCGACCTCGGCCCCCCTCCCGGAGGCCCCGAAAACCTCGCACCTGCCGGGCCCATTGCGCAACCTGCTCGACCACCACACCGCGAAATACGAAAAAGCCTCGACCCGGTTCGCGGACGATGCCAGGCTGCAGCAGGTACTGCTGGGCCAGGCGCCCGGCATCAACCACCGCATGACCCGGGCGGCCTACCAGGAAGCGAAAAAGCGCGCGGATCACGGGGAGTGGAATCCGCCGCCCGCCGCCGCCCCCCACCCCGACGGCACCGAGACCACCGCAGCGCATGCCGACCACGCACAGACATCGGCCCCGGCCCCCACGCAAATGTTGGCACTGGACAACAAGCCGGCACAGGACACCAACCGCCCGCCCAGCCGCTCAAGCAGCATGCGAAGCAGCACGGTCCATCCCGAGCCGCACACCGAAGCCCCGCACGCGGCGCCCGCCGGGCCCGTGATCGATCCCGACACCGGCGCTCTGAACAAGGCGAACCTGCGCAAGCTGGTGAACGATCTGACCCGCGCGCTGCCGGCGGTGCCCCAAAAGGGCTCCCAGACCAGGAAACTGAGCCAGGCGCTGAAAGACCAGCTCGACGCCATCGCGACGATTGCGGCCGACGGCTCGCGCAAACCGCCGCACGAAGCCGGCCTCGCCGTCCGCGATGCCTTCGCCAAGGCGGCACAGGCCGCGAGCCAGCTCTCCCGCAACGTCGGCGGCGGCGATCTGGCCGACGTGTACCAAGGGATCGCCGCCCTGCTCAATGAGTTCAAGCGCACGCACCTGAGCGCCAGCGCGCACGACGTCATGAGCCACTACGCGAACAAGGAAGCCGCCAACCTGGAGCGCAAGGCGCCCGGCATCGGCCAGGGCAAGGGCGGCTCCAACATCGTGACGAGCACGACGGGCGGCCTGACCTACTCCCTGCTGCCGAAGGTCGGCTACACGGGCCCCGACATCTCCGTCGGCGCCGGCGGCGGCAAGGGCCGGATCTATTTCGCCGACGACGACGGCGATATCGACCACTGGCCCTCCGGCCAGGCGTACCTCCGCGCCTCCCTGGGCGGCGAACTCGGCAAGTGGGCCGCCAGGCTGACCGGCCGGCTGGACCTGCTGGCCGGCGACACCTGGTTCGAGCACAACGACCTGGGCGAAATGGTCAAGCTGGTCGCCAACCGTGACGCCAACCGCTCGTGGATGCGATCGGCCGGCCCCAACGCGCGCAAGGTCAGGCAGGCACTGGAGACGCTGGTCAACACCCTCTCCACGGCGGTCGGCCGCAACTACACGGAGTCGGCGGGCAAGCCGCTGTACCTGAACGACGCCAAGATCGCCAAGGGTTTCAACACGTTCAAGATGACGCTGCTGGCCGCGGCGATCGACGAAAAACTCGAAAAAATGGGCAGCGCCAACCGTTTCGGCAACCTGGTGAGCAAGGCCTACCCCTCGACGGTCGAGGTACTGACCCAGCGCCTCCACTCGGGCGGCGAGCAACCGTTGCCGCTGCCGCCCCGGCATGACGTGCCCGACTCGGTCGGCTATGCCGACGGCGCGCTGTACTACCGCCAGGCAACGGCCAGCGTGGACGCCAGCATCGGCAACCAGACGCACGGCGGCACCAACCTGGAGGCCGGCGGCATCTTCGGGCTCAACCTGCGCGGCAACGTGGCCCAGTACTTCATGGAATTCGGCGACGCGCCCCACGCGCAGCTCGACCCGGGCCACCAGAAGGACTACCGGTCGGTCTTCAAGCAGCACCAGCTGCTCGACGACGCCTGCGGCAACGGAACGCCTCCGGCCCAGCTGTATCTGTATGACAAGATGCGCCGTGCGCTGGGGCAGATCGACATGGGCACACCGGCGTTTCCTTTCGCGAAAACGGAGCAGCATCTCTATGGCGACAACACCTGCGTCCCGGCCCAGTTCCGCAATGCCATCGCGCACGCCAGCCGCGAACAGCTCCTGCATGTCAATGAACAGCTGGAGCAGCTCAAGCAAACCTACCTGGAATTTGTCGCGAGCGCCTCGGCCGTGCTCTCGAAGACAGACAAGTTCATGCCCGCCGGGGCGGGTAAAACGCTGAGCGACTCGCGTGAAGCCGCCTTCAACCTGATCAACCGCGGCATCTGGCAAGGGCGCTACCCGCGCAAGGACGCGCTGGCGCACCCGGAAGCCTTCATCGCGAAAAGCCACGCGGCGCTCAGCCTGGCGCTCGGCTGCGCCGGCACGCATATGTCCGTGATCAAGCAGCAGATGGCGCAGCGCCACGCGCAGGACCCGCATCCTCAGCCTGCCCCGAACGCGGGCAATGAAGGCGCTCATCCCGTGGATGACAACCAAGCCGCCATCAGGGAGGCCGATTCGACGTACAAGACCGTGCGCGAAATGATGGACAAGACCTACCTGCCGCTCAAGAACTACGACGTCCGGACCAAGAGCCCGCTGAAAGAGGCGGGGCTGTGGCAGCGCTGGGATACCGCCCTGCGGGCCCAGGCCTCCGGTGGCGCGCAGGCCGGCCTGTTCAACACCATCATGAGCCGGCTGCGCACCAAGTCGACCCAGGTGCCGCTGGGCGACCTGACCGGCACCATCTCGGTCTCCGACAGCGCCGGCCAGGTCTCGCTGTCCGCCGAAGCGCGCCTGCTGTACGCGGACCACCAGCTCAACCCCAGCCGCACCGGCAAGTTCTGGCAGCTCACCTTCACCGCCCAGGGCGGCGCGCCCATCACCGGCGCGCTGATCAACCTGGCGGTCAAGACCGCCATCGAGAAGTTCATGCCCAACATGCGGCTCGAAGACGAGAAGTTCGACCCGCACGAAATCATCCGCCAGGCCCAGGGCCTGCTGTTCGACATCACCGACGGCACCAGCATCGTCGTCAAGCTGCGGCAGGCGCCCGACGTAGAGCACGCCGCGATGCAGCTGCAATACGTGCGCGTGCTGCGCAACAAGAGCAGCGGGCCGAACGTGTCACTGTCGATCCCGACGCCCGTCGGCGCCTTCACGCCGTCGATCTCGCACAATGACAGCGGCCAGAGCCTCGCGGGCGAAATCGTCGGAACGGACAAGAGCTACCTGATCATGCAGCACCCGGCCTTCTCCAAGGTCGTGGATCCGTTCTTCGCCAGGATCGCGGCGGACCCCAGCAACGCCAACGCCATCGCCGGGGAACTGCGGCAGGCCCTGGACGCCGACCCCGCGCTGCGCAATCGCTATCTCGCCAGCCCGACCATGATGGCGGACGTGGTCAAGGAGCACTTCGATGCCATGGCGGAACTGGCCGCGGCGGCCGCGGAAAACCGCCCGCCCCGCATCCTGAACGAATTCCTGCGCTATTACGCCACCGAACCGTTCGCCCGCGCGGCCAACGTCTCCGCCCAGGTTGCCAGCCACGCGCCCGGCTCCACCACCAACGGCGGGGATCCGTTCAAGATCGCCCGATCGCCGCTCGACGAGCGTGTGTCCGCCGACACCGTGAACGACCTGCAAGGCAAGCGTGAGCACCTGCAGGGACTGAAGACGATCGAGGCCCGCGCGGATTACCTGTGCGGCGCGGAAGGCCGACCACTGCTGGAAGCCTTCACCAAGATCGTCGGCAACATGCGCGCGATCAACTCCGCTGCCTTCTTCCACAGCAACCCGCAGAACATCGGCTTCCGGTCGATGCTGCGCGACCCGCGTGCCCTGGCGCGCGAAAACAAGCGCATCGACGCCGCCCTGAACGGCAAGCCGGAGTCGACCGGCGTGTTGAACCGCGTGCGTGCCCGCCTGCAGCCGGACAGAATCAACCTCAAGGAGGCCAGCGTGACCGAACTGCGCGCCCTGGTCGAGCCGAATCCGCAACCAGGCCAGGCAACGGGACGCCGGCAGAATCGGCAGATCGCGGAGGCGGCCCAACGGGAACTGGCGCGCCGCGAGCAGCGGCTGGGGGCTGCCCTGCCGCCCAGCGGCGGCGGCGCCCCGGAAGCCTGACCCGCCCCGGCAGGCCGTCCCGCGACCGTGCGGACCGGCCATGCAGCGGTGTGGCCGCGCCCGTCTAGGCATCCGCCACGGCCGGGCGCAGGCTGTCGGCCAGCAGCGTCCGCAGCGCGCGCGGCTCGCGTCCGGCCAGGCGCGCCACATCGCCCGTGACGACATCGAACGCGCCGGCGACGAAGCTCTTCTCGATGTCGATCACGGCGTCGACGAAGCCGCCGGGAAGGCCCGCCTGCGCCAGCCCCTGGCGCAGCGGCGCCTCATCGGACACGGCGAAGCGCAGCGGCTTGCCCGACAGTTCGGCCACCAGGGCCGCCCGCTGCGCACCGCTCAGCGCCACCGGCCCGGTCGCGTTGTAGATGGCGCCGGCATGCCCTTCGCCGAGCAGGATCCCCGCCGCCGCGGCCGCCACGTCGTCCCGAGAAACGAAGGCGACGCGGTTTTCGCCCAGCCCCGGCAGGATCCCCGAGCCGAGGAACATCGGCGCTTGCTGGGCAAACGACTCGGCGTAGTAATTCATGCGCAGGATCGTCCATCGCGGCGCCGTCTTCACCAGGTGCTGCTCGCCCACCCAGTAGGCCGCGCCGAGCGCCGGCTCGGCCAGCTCGCGCGTGCCCGCCGTCGACACCATCACAATGTGCTTCACGCCCGCCCGGACCGCCGCGTCGATCGCCGCCGTGAACTGCCGGCCGCGCACGCCCGGGCCCAGATCGGCGCTCGGGATCAGCAGCAGGCGATCGAGGCCGCGGTAGGCCTGCAGGAGCGTCTCGGCGCGGTCGTAGTCGCCGAGCCGCCCTTGCGCGGGCGCCGGAACGCGCTCCGGCGTGCGCGAGATTCCGACCACGCGATGGCCGGCTCCGCGCGCCGCCAGTTCCGCCAGGACTGCCTTGCCGAGCTGCCCGCTCGCACCGCTGACACCGATTTCCATTCCGATATCCTTTTGATCGTTACGAACAAAATGTTCGCGACAACTATGACCGGGATCGGATACGCTCGCAAGAACGCACGATTTGGGACGCCACGATCAAATCTGATCGTGCAGACATGGGAGATCGGCCGTGGAAGCCACAACAGCGCAGGCAGTCGAATTGCCCCGGAGACCGGAACACGGCACACCGCCGCCCGAGTCGTGCCGCCTGGTGCTGGAGATCCTGAGCCGCATCGGCGACAAGTGGACGGTCATGGTCATCGGCACGCTGGCGGACGGGCCGATGCGCTTCAACGCGATCCTGCGCGCCATCAGCGGCATTTCCCACCGGATGCTGACGCTGACCCTGCGCGGCCTCGAGCAGGACGGGCTGGTCAAGCGCACGGCCTACGCGACGATTCCGCCGAAGGTCGAATACGAACTCACCGAACTGGGCCTGTCGCTGATCGAACCGCTGCGCGCGCTCGGTGACTGGGCCGTCCGGAACCGCCCCGCCATCGCGGCGGCACGGGCGCACTTTGCGTCCTTGACGGCAGCGCAGTAGGCGCGGCGGATACGCCATGCGAGGCCGGGGCGGTTTTCCGGCGCGCTGACCGGCACGGCGCCTCGCGCACCACCGCCCTGGCCGCGCCCGCTGCCGGACGGCGGAACCGGGCCGGCCCCGGCTACCCGGCGCCGGCCCTTGGCGGCGCGCTCAGTGGATCGTCGGCGTGGCCGGCAACCATACCTGCGCCGCCGCGGCCTGCCGCTGGACGGGGAGCACGGTATCGCCGTCGATGGGCATGCCGTGGCGATCGGCGTAGATCTGCGGCAGGGTGTCCGCCAGCACCTCCACGGCCTCGCCGATGAAGTCGTTGCCCGTGGCGCCCTCCAGCAGCGAGGACCAGGCTTCGTGACGCATCAGCGTGGCCGCCCGATCGGCGAACGACGGGCCGTTGCGCACGCACTCCTCCGTCAGCAAGGCCATCAGCTCCGGGATCGCCAGCCCCTCGTCGTCCAGGTGCCCCAGGGCGTAACGCTCGTGGGCGCGCTGGAAGACCAGGCAGCGCAGCGTGGCGGAATTGCACAGCCCATCGACCAGGAAGCCGAGCCGGCGGGCATCGCGGCGTGAACGGACCTCGTCCGGCATGGCGGCATTGGCCGAGCGCTCCACCCAGATGCGGAAGGCATCGCTGCCGTATTCGGTGTCGTAGAGACCCAGTCGCGTGCGCCAGTTCTGGAGCAGGCGTCCCCAGTCCGCGCCCTCGCCCGGGTTCGGCAGCGGCACGGACGGTGCCTGCGCGACAGTGCGCCGGCGTTGGACCAGGCGCTCCGCCAGATGCGGCGGCACATCAATGCGGCAGGTCGCGGGCAGGCTGCGCAGGGCCTCGGGCAGATCGGTCAGGCCGACGCAGCCGCGCAGATCGAGATGGGTGAGCCGCTTCAGGCCGCCCAGCGTGGCCGGCAGCGTGCGCAGCGCGACGCAATCGCGCAGGCGCAGCGTGCGCAGCGATGTGCAGGCGCCGAGGTCGGCGGGCAGCGCGGTCAGCGCCGTCATGCCCGAACAGTCCAGGTGGCGCAGCCGGCGCAGCGAACCGAGCGAGCGCGGCAGCGTGGTCATGCCGGTGTTCTCGCGCAGGTCCAGCGACTCCAGCACCGACAGCTGGCCCACGGTCTCCGGCAGCGCGGGCAGCACCGGATTGCCGCGCAGGTTCAGTTGGCGCAGCCGCTGCAGCTGGCCCAGGCTGGTCGGCAGCTGCGTCAGCAGCCGGCTGCTGGCCAGCGTGAGGGTCTGCAGCCGCTGCAGGGCGCCCAGTTCCACCGGCACGATGCGCAGGTCCGAGCCCTGCAGCACGAGGCGCTCCAGCTGCGGCAACTGCGACACCGCGGTGGGCAACGCGCGCAGCGGCGAATCGAGGATGACGAGCTCGCGCAGTTGCTGGAGCTGGCCCATCCTGCCCGGAATCGCGGTCAGGCGCCGGTTGCGCGAGAAATGCAGCGAGCACAGGTTGGGCGGCAATCCGCCCGAGGCCGGCCACTCGAAGACATCGCAGTCGTGCACGGTCAGCACTTCGACCTGCTCGGCATTGCACAGCGCGCTCGGCAGGCGCATCACGGGAATGCTGTCCAGCACCAGGTGCCGGCTCTTCTGCTGCATGGCGAGCAGCATGCGCGTGGCCGCCAGCGCGAGTCCCTGTTCTGTCGGACGATTGGCATCGGGCAGCAGCGGACCGCTGTAGCGGCTGACCCGGCGCACCATTTCCTGCTGCCAGCCGGCCACGGCATCGCAGACCGCCATCCAGCGGTTGCCGTCGGCGAACGGTACGGTGCCCCGCGCATGATGCGCGTGGAGCCCGCCCGCCGGCTGCTGCAGGCGCTGCGCGGCGCGCGCGGCATCGGCACGCATCTGGTGCTGGGCGCGCGACGGCTCGGCCGCCGGCCGGCGCTCGTGCCGCGGCATGATCGTCGTGTGTGCCCGCGCCGCCACGGGTGCCGGGTTCGCGTGCCCTGCCGGCACCGGTCGCACGCGCCGCAGCGCGCGCCTCAATGCGCGTGACAGGCGGGCGACCAGCGAAGACGGCGCAGCCGCCGGTTCTGCCTGGGCCGGCTCTTGCGCGGTCGGATCAGAAGGCGAGGTGGCAATACCGGTGAGCGATTGCATGATTGTTGTCCGAATAAAGTTACGAAGCACGGCGGATTGCTGTGGCCCTTCGGTGGCCTTTCCCCCCTTTCCGCCTGTTCGCTCATCCTATTGGTTGCCACCAATCGGCCCGTCCGTCCTGGCGAAGCAGTCGTGCCCGAACCGAAGCGCGTGCGCCAGGATGCGCGCGGCGCCGTTTCGCTTTGAGGTCGGCAACTTCGCTGCCGGCCGGTCCGCCGGGCCGCCCCGCACCTACGATCCGGGCATGGTCATTCCCCGGAGTCCGTCATGCAGCCCCAATCGCAGCCCCAATCCCCGCGCGTAGCCGCGGCCCGCGAGCACCGTCCTTCCGTCCACGCCACGCGGCCGGCTGTGCGCCGCGCCAGCCAGCGCGTCTGCCAGCACCAGCGCATCCGGCAGCGCCAAGTGGATGCTCGCCCGTGTGTCGGAGCGCACGAGCATGCCAGCGCGTAATCCGGCCCGGGCCGCCGCGCGGCGCTGGGCGATGCTCGCCGTTGCCCTGCTGGCCTGCCTGCCGCCCAACGGCAAGGCCGATTGCATCGACGATGCCGCCGCCTACCACGACGTCAATCCGCAGGTCCTGCGCGCCATCGGCTACCAGGAGTCGCGCCTGAATCCGCAGGCGCGCAACCTCAATCGCAACGGCAGCGAAGACCTCGGCATGTTCCAGATCAACTCGATCCACCTGCCGGAACTCTCCCGCTACGGCATCGGCCGCCAGATGCTGTTCGATCCGTGCGTCAGCGCTTATGTCGCCGCGTGGCACCTGTCGCGCAAGATCAGGCAGCACGGCAACAACTGGTGGGCCATCGGCGCCTACCATTCGGAGTCGCCCGAGCACAACGGCGTCTACGCCCGCGCCGTCGAGGGCATCCTCAACCGCAAGCAGCCGCTGGCCCGCTCGGCGCGGCCGTCGGCGCTGCCCGCGCCTGCCGACGGCAACACGGTGCTGGTGACGAACAGCGCCGCGGCCCGCCCGATGCATGCGATCACGACGCGGCGCGCGCCGCCTTCGGCATCCGCCCCGTCCGCCGCCAAGCTCACCGGCGCGGATACCCCCGAAGACGACCGCTGGCTCGACAGCATGCTGGTCAGCCTCAACCGCAGCGCCAGCCTGCGCGAACGCTTCGCCCGATAGGGGCGGCGAATCTTCAACTATCTTCAAACCCGCTCAAGAAGTGCCACGCCCACCCGTACCCACAATGCATCACATTTTTCGGGAGTGACCTCATGACCCGCTTGAAGATCGGGCTCAGGCTTGGCGTGGCATTCGGCTTTGTGGTCTTGCTGGGGTTGCTGACGGCGGCGCTGGCCGTCGCACGGCTCAACGCCACCAGCGGCGACATCGAACAGATCGCCAGCAGCCTCTATCCGAAGACGGCCCTGATCAACACCATGAAGATCAACGCCGCCAGCATGGCCTCGCTGCTGCGCGACGCCTGGATCGCGCCGGATGCCGCGGCCGCCAAGGTGCCGCTGCAGAAGCTGATGGAGCTGCGTGACGTCAGCGTGAAGCTGCGTGACGATCTGCAGAAGCGGATCCGTACCCAATCCGGCCAGGACCTGTTCAAGCGGCTGCAGGACACGCAGGAGCGCTACGGCGCCCTGCGCGCCCGCGTCATCGCCGCCATCAACGCCGGCGACAAGGAAGCGGCGCGAGACCTCCTGCTGACCGAGATGCCCGCCGTGCAGTCGACCTACTTCGATGCGCTCGACGCCCTGGTCGCGTATCAGACGCAACTCATGGTGGACACCACGGGCCGCGCGCTCACCGCGTCCGAGCGCGCGGCCATCCTGCTGCTCGTCATGGCGGCGGCGGCGGCCGTGCTGGCGGTCTTCGCGGGGGTGTGGATCACCCGCTCGATCGTCCGGCCGCTGGACCAGGCCTTGCACCTGGCGGACAACGTGGCCCAGGGCGACCTGTCGACCCGCATCGATTCGCGCGCCGCCGACGAGACCGGCCAGCTGGTGCGCGCGCTCGAATCGATGCGCGCGAACCTCGCCACGATCGTGCAGGAAGTGCATGAGAGCACGGACACCATCGCGACCGCCTCCGGGCAGGTGGCCGCCGGCAGCACCGACCTGTCGTCGCGGACCGAGCAGCAGGCCGCCTCGCTGGAGGAGACCGCCGCCAGCATGACCGAGCTCACCGAAACCGTCCGCCGCAACGCGGACAACGCCCGGGAAGCCAGCACGCTGGCCACGGCAGCGGCCAGCGTGGCCACCGACGGGCAGGCCGCCATCGGCCGCCTCAACGACACCATGCACCGCATGCACGAAGACTCCGGCAAGATCGCCGACATCACGGGCGTGATCGAGGGCATTGCCTTCCAGACCAACATCCTCGCCCTCAATGCCGCCGTGGAAGCGGCCCGCGCCGGCGAACAGGGGCGCGGCTTCGCGGTGGTGGCCGGCGAGGTCCGCAGCCTGGCGCAGCGCGCCTCGGCGGCGGCCAAGGAGATCAAGCAGCTGATCGAGCGCTCGGTCAGCGGCATGCATGAAGGCAAGGAGGCCACGCGGGCCGTCGGCACCACCATCGACCGCATCGAGACCGAAATCGGCCGCGTGGCGCAGATCGTCGTGACCATCGCCGATGCATCGGAAGAGCAGCGCAGCAACATCGAGCATGTCGGCCAGGCCGTCCAGCAGATGGACGAGGTCACGCAGCAGAACGCGGCGCTGGTCGAGCAGGCCGCCGCCGCGGCGCAGTCGCTGGAAGAGCAGGCCGCGCAGCTGAAGACCTCCGTGGCGGTGTTCCGGCTGGCGCAGGCGCCGTCGGCCTGGTGATGCGCCATCCTCATCGCTGACACTTCGCCCAGAGCGACAGCCCTTCGGGGCGGCGCTCTGGCGCACGCGCGGCATTACCTAGGATGAAGCCATCGTCCACGCATCCGCCGCGATCATGCCCCCGCCGAAGATCACCAGCCCCGTCATCCGACCGATCACGGTCCCGTCAAGCGGGGGAGGCACATCGCACGGCACCGCAACACCGACGCCGTCGACCGAGCGTGCCGGCCGTGCGCGCCAGAGCCAGTTCGCCGATCTTCCGAAGCGCGGTCATTCCGCATCGGTGAGCGGCCTGAGCCTGAAACGCCCTGTCAAGCTGGCCTTCGTCGAGCGGTTGGCCCGGCGTGGCACTGACGGGAAGGCCGAAACGTCGAACGTGACGGGCCCATCTGCCGATCTTCCGACGCCCAATCCTCCCGCATCGACGGCTGCCCCGGGCCACGCAAAAGGCGTCAGCCTGAAACGCCCCGTCAAACTGGCCTTCGCCGAGCGATTGGCCCAGCGTGATAGCGGCGGGAAGAGCGAACCGTCGAACGTGAAGGGCCCGGCCGCCGACCCTCCGGAACCCGATCAACCCAAATCGGCGGCCGGCTCGAGGCACGCAAAAGGTGTGAGCGTGAAGCGCCCGGCCAAAGTGGCCTTCGCCGAGCGGTTGGCCCGGCGCAATGGCGGCGGGCAGGACCAAATGTCAGGCATGAAGGAAATGATGCGGCATCAGGGCGAGATGATGCTCATGAGCTCGCAAATACAGAACAACCTCAACTGGACCCAGACTGAGGCCAAGCTGCGGGAAGCCGGCAGCAAGGCGGCGAAGGAGCTGATCCAATAAAGGCACGGGTCGTCCCGCCGCGCAGCCAAACTTCATCAATGCTCAGAAAGGCCCGCCAGCCGTGGACCGGCCGCCGGTCACTTGCTACAGTTCGCGCCAGCTTTGGTACGGGAGCCAGCCCAGCTGCCAAGCCAAGGTCAGGCAGGACCGGGGGCCCCTCCCCGGCCCCGCCGCTCTATGCAACAGCGTGCATCTGAGTATTGTTGAAAGTGTCGCGGCTGTACGGTCCTATGATGTCTCTGTGGCGTTACCGCGCCACATCCCTGTGCAACTGTTGGATCATGCAGCCCGCCGCCCTGGCGGGTCTTTTTTTTCCCGCGCGCGAACGCCACACGGCCGCACAGCCGATCTTGCCGCCCCGCGCGGCGCAGACCGTTTGCCCCGGGAATCAGACGAATCCGTTCTGCTCTAGTTTTCTTGCGCTTGCCTTGAACAGAGATCGCGGAGAAATGTCGACGGAAGGCTGCCTAGCCAATAATCTGATCCGATCGCCCGGCGCAGAACCCGGGCCCGGACGAGCAGTCGCCCCTCACCTCCAAACGCACACCATGATTCCCAAACGGATCGGCGGGAACAGCCTACCCTCCCTGGCCGGCAACACACCGACGGACCGCCACGGCGAACCGGCCGCCGCGCCGCCCGCGCCGACGGCACGGACCGCCGGCCAGCAACTGGCCGAGCTGAACACGCCGCGCACCCCGCGCCAGCCGCCCGCGATGGACGTGCTGAAGCGGCGCCGCAAGCCTGAGACGCGGCAGCGGCTGCATCGCCTGCGCAAGGCCCTCGGTGAAATCAGCCCGGCACCGTCGTCGCCAGAACAGGCCTGGGCCGACATTCGCAACGCCATGGCCCGCGCGGATCTCGCCGGCTGGACCCTCCCGGCGCTGTCGGACGAGGCCGCCATCCGCCACGCCGACGGCTCGGTGGAGATCGGCCTGATCTCCCACGCCATCGTGTTCAATCCGGGCGGCGCGTTCCGCATCCTGGATCTGCTATCGCCCGGCAGCCCCTACTTCGAAATGGCCGGGCATGGCGGGATTGCGTTTGTGGCGCCGCGCTGATTCGCGCCGATTCCGCGCCCGCGCACGGCGGTGACGAAACGGCGCATCGCCGGGCAATCGGACTTGCCGCGGAGGGCAACCGCTGCGGCGTGACCGTGGCCGGGCGCTGCCCGACGGGCCATCACCCGGCACCGCCTACGCCAATGCCGGATTCGCTTCGCTGATCCGCCGCTGCAGCCAGTCGATGACCGGCGCCCCGGCTTCGTCCGAGACGTCCTGATCCCAGAACGGCGATGCGACCAGCACTTCGACGTCGAGGCCCTCGAGCGAATGGCTTGCCAGGATGGCGCCGATCTGCAGCCGCCTTGCCCGCTCGATGATGCTCCAGACCCGGGCCTGCCCCGCATTGCATCGCAGCTCGATGCCGAACGCCTCGCGCAATGCGCCGTCCCGCGACTTGTCTTCCATCCAGTCGATGCGCGACGCCAGTGCCTCGTCCTGGAGCAGGATGCCGACGAGATTCCGCGCCTCGTGCCCCGACAGCGGGATCACGATGAACCGCTCGGTGTCGAACCGCTGCGAAGCCGCGGCGCCGTCAACACTTGCCGGCGGTTGATTCCGCTGATGCGGTGGGTTCTGTGGGGGTCCGTTCGCTGTCATCGGGCTGGCCTGCTTGTCAAAGCCGAAGACTATGGACCGGCGCTCGCGCGGCGGTCCGCGCCGGACCGGAAGCGCGGAGGCCATCAGCGAAGTCTCCGCGAAGCGGCCTGGCCGACCCGGCTTCGGGTCGGCGGCGAGGCTGCCTCGCTGCCCGCCGGCGCTCGCGTGGCGGACGCAGCCCGTTTCAGTCGACGAGCGCCGGCGCCAGCTCGTGTGCCTGGGCGCGTGCCCGCACGGCGTCCAGCGACACGTCCTGCAACAGGCGGCCGTTTTCGAACACCGTCACCAGGGCGTCCTCCCATTCCCCTTCGATCCGGCGGTCGTCCCAGGCGAGCGGCAGCGTGGCCGTCGCGTACTCGCCGGACACGCGGTTGCGCAGCAAGGTCAGGCGGCCCTTCTTCGAGCGCTTGCCGGCATCGGTGACCGGGTCCTTGCAGACCTCGCGCCAGGCGCCGTCCACCCGCACCGCCGAGCACTTCATGGCGAAGCGCTGGGTATCGCGGTTGAGCTGCTGCAGCAGGGCACCCCCCATACCGAAGACGATGTTGTCCGCCGCATAACCCGCGGCCTCCAGCGCGGCCAGGATCGCCTCGATCGACGCGGCGTTGATGCCGTCGCCCTGGATCACGCGCACATGGTTGAGCACGCGGTAGCCCTTGCCGTTGACGGTGGCCCCGAACGACGCATCGAGCGCGCGCACCGTCTGCAGCACGATGCTGCGCGGATCGCCCGAATCGGGGCGCACCACCAGCGTGGCGCCGGAATCGATCACCGCCTGCCGCAGCTCGCCGCCCCATAGGCGCAGCGCGGCGAACAGGTCGTACGAATCGGACACCACCGAGACGATCGCGCCCGGCTTGCCGAACTGGCGCAGCATGTTGCGGTAGGCGTCGGCCTCGCCCGCCCTGCCCCACGCGGTGATGGTGCTGTGCTCGGCGGCCGGCACCGAGAAGGCGGCCATCTGCGCGTTGTAGTACAGATTGGCCGCCGCCACGCCCAGCACGGTGTCCGACCCCATGAAGCTGACCAGGTGCGCCGCCCCGCCGATGGCCGACGACTCCGCGCTCGACACGCCGCGCGCGCCGAAGTCGTGCACCTTGAACGGCAGCTGGCCGGGGTCGTCGCTGGTCTGCTCCAGGTAGCGGCGCACCAGCTGACGCAGGTGCCAGCTCTGCGTCGCCACCGTGATCGGATACCACGCGCGCAGCAACATCGTCTCGAGATACGACGCGAGCCAGAACACCTCGGGGTCGTCGCACTCGACCGTCATCAGCACGTTGTGGTTGGGCACCACGCTGCCCTCCGGCACCGCGCGGATGCGCACCGGCAGGTAGCCGTCGTAGCGTGCGACGATGTAGCGCCAGCCGGCTTCGTTGAACGGCTCGCCGTGCGCGGCGAAGAACCCGCGCGCCGCGTCGATCATGGCCGGCGTGATGGGGCGGCACAGGTATTCCTTCGCCAGCATCTGTAGCCCGAAGAACACGGTGCGGTCATAGCGGCCGCCGCGCGACTCGACGTAGGAAAACATGGCCGACGTGCCGGCCGGATACTGCAGGTAGTGGGAAGCCTTGTACGAATCCGTATTGAGGATCGGATTGGACAGGATGGCCGACAGGCCGGGCAGATCGTTTTGCATGGCTAGAGCTCCTCTATGCCGTTGGCTGGCCGCGGGGTCTGTCCCCGCGGAGGTTGGGAAGGTCAGAGCTTCCCGAGAAAGTGGTAGGCGATGTCGAAGTGGTCCTCGAACATGACGTCGCGCATGCGTGCGAAGTCGTTGAGCGGCACCCAGCGTGCCTTGTCGGCATCATCCCCGCCCTTGACGCGCGGCAGCTCGCCGACCGGGAAGTGGAACAGGAACGCATGCGTGATGGTGCGGCCGCGCAGGGAACGCTGCGGGTGGTCGAACACCTGGCGGTCCTTGACCGAGCCGCGCAGCACGGGCTCCGGCAGCTTGAGGCCGGTCTCCTCGCGCAGCTCGCGGATGCACGCTGTCTCCAGCCGCTCGTCCTGGCCGACGAAGCCGCCGGGCAGCGCCCACAGGCCACGCCCCGGCTCGCTGCGGCGGCGCACCAGCAGCAGGTGGCCGGAATGCACCACCACGGCATCCACCGTGACAAAGGTGACCGGGTACGGCGCCGCCGCCCATGCCTTCCTGTACGTGGCGATGAACTCGGCCTCGGTCTTCAACTGGGCGAACGCCGGCTGGTTGCGGAAGGCTTCCAGCCACGCGAACACCGGCGCCGGCACGGCCCAGGACACGAAGCTGTTGCTGCGCTCGGCGAAATACTGCTCGCGGATCTCGGTGGACGACACATCTTCCGAGGCATCGACCTCCACCAGCGGCCACTGCGGGAACATGCGCAGGTAGTACGACGAGGCGTCTTTCTCGTGCCCGATCAGGCCGATCCTGCGGTCGGCGGTGCCGCCCAGTTCGGCGGCGACGGCATCCTGCACCCAGCGTAGCCAGTCGACGTCGTTGTAGGTGGAGTCCTGGACGGCGCCGATCCGCACGCGCTCACGCTCGGCCTCGCTCAGCACGGACAGGATCATCTGCCGGCGCTCGTCGAAGGAAAACGGGTCTTTGATGGTGCGCGGCTTGTCGGTCGAGCCGATCAGCACGCAGACGGTATCGGCAAGGCTCAGGGCCCGGCGCAGCACCTCAACGTGTGCACGATGCAGTGGCTGGAAACGGCCGACGAAAACCAGCGCGTCGAAACGCTTGGTCGTGGTGCTCATGAGGCTCCCTCAAGAGATTGGCGGCTTCGGGTCTGTCCGTCAGCCGTGCCGGCATGGTACGCCGCCCGCGGGCGGCGCGTCAAATCAAGATTCGATCAAGCAGCGCGATGGCCTCAGCTGCCGGCCGCGCGCGGCGCGGCGCCCAGCTCGCCCGCCGGCAATGCCATCGGGCGGCGCGGCTCGCGCAGCACGTTCCACATGACGATCGCGGCGGCGATGTCGAACAGGGCCAGCGCCGCGAACAGCGGGTTGTAGCCGATGGTCGAGGCCAGCGTGCCGACGGCCAGCGAGAACAGCGTGCCGCCCAGGAAGCCCGACATGCCCGCCAACCCCACGGCGGTGCCGACCTCATGCTTGCCGAACACGTCCGAGGTCAGCGTGTACAGCGCGCCCGACAGCGTCTGGTGCGCGAAGCCGCCGACGCAGAACAGCGCGATCGCCGTGTAGGGGCTGGTGGCCAGGCCGATGCAGGCCGGGCCGATCATGCAGACCGCGCCCGTCACCATCACCACCTTGCGCGAGGTGATCAGCGACGTGGAGAAGCGCTTCTGGTACCACGGCGCCAGATAGCCGCCCAGCACGCAGCCGACGTCCGCCGCCAGGAACGGCAGCCACGCGAACATGGCGATTTCCTTGAGGTTCATGTGGCGCTCGGTCGCCATGTAGAGCGGGATCCAGAAGTTGAAGGTCTGCCACGCCGGCTCGGTGAGAAAGCGCGGGATGGCGATCCCCCAGAAGCGCCGGCCCGACACGATCTCGCGCCACGACGGCTTGACGGCATCGGCGCCGGGCGCCGGCGTCTCCTGCCCCGCGCGGATGTAGGCGTGCTCCTCGGCGGACAGGCGCGGATGCCGGGCCGGTACCCGGTAGAGCATGAACCACAGCGCGCTCCACACCAGCCCGAGCACGCCGATCACCGCGAAGGCGAAGCGCCAGTTGCCGTGCAGGATGCACCAGACCACCAGCGGCGGCGCCACCAGCGCGCCCACCGACGAGCCGATGTTGAACCAGCCCGTGGCGATCGAGCGCTCCTTGGCGGGAAACCATTCCGACGTCGCCCGCAAGGCGGACGGGAAGCCGGCCGCCTCGGTCACCCCGAGCATGGCGCGGAACACCGCCAGCGACACCCAGTTGCCCGCCGTGCTGTGCAGGATGCAGACCACCGACCAGGCCCCGGCGAACAGCGCGAAGCCCAGCTTGGTGCCCAGCACATCCAGCACGTAGCCGGCCACCGGCTGCATCACCATGTACGCGGCCTGGAAGGCGGCGACGATGTAGCCGTACTGCTGCGTCGTGATGCCGAGCACCTTGTTGACTTCGGGCGCCGCGGCCGCCAGTGCGTTGCGCGCCAGGTAGTTCATGATCAGGCCGGTCAGCACCAGCCCGATCATCCACCAGCGCAGGCCTTTGATCGTGTTCATGTCGTCTCCTTGTTGATCCCGCTCGTCGGCGGGTTGTTTTGCCTGGGTGGCCGCGGCGCCGGCGGGTCAGCGCGTGTCGCTCACGGTGGTGTTGTAGATCTGCGCGCCGATCCGGACGTTGGTGAGCGTGATGTCGCTGACGTTGTAGGCGTAGATCGGGCCCGGCGTCGACGCGCTGGCCGGGCCGGCGGCGACCGGGCTGCCGAAATCGCAGTCGGTGATCGTCACGCCCGCGATGGGCGGGACCGTCGGCGCGGGCGTCGGGCCGTTGTAGTCGAAGGCGACCGGCCCCTGCGCGACGATGGCCTGGAAGCACGACCCCGTCGTCCCGCCCACCGTCGCGTTGGACGCGCGCACGTTCGAGATGTGGATGTTCTGCACCTGCGCGGGCCGCGTGCGGATGGCGTCCTTGGACGGCTGGTAGTCGCAGTCGAAGGTGATGAGGCCACCCCGCGATGCCGACGGATTGGCGCTGGCGGCCGTCGCCACGCCCAGCGGCACGCTGCTGTTGATGGGGCTGCCCGCCAGCAGGCCGCTACCGTAGCCGCCGCCGGTGAGGCTGACGCCGTTGGGCAGCGTCACGTCATCGACGTAGAAGTCCCGGACATAGCCGCCGCGGTTCATGTTGGTCTTGATGCGGATGGCGATGTTCAGCGGATCGGTCGCATAGAACGCATTGCGCATCGTCAGGTTGCGCGCGTAGATCCGCTGCACGCCGCCGCCCATCTCGCTGCCGAGCGTGATGCCGCCGTGGCCGCTGTTCATGATGCAGTTCCGTATCACGTGGTCCTGCGCCGGGCCGTAACCGGTGTCGAGGTTCTTGCCGGACTTGATGGCGATGCAGTCATCGCCGGTGTTGAAGGTCATGTCCTCGCACAGCACGTTGCTGCATGCATCGGGGTCGAAGCCGTCGTTGTTGGGGCCGATGCTGTCGACCGTCACGCCACGGATGACCACGTTGGCGCAGTCGGTCGGATGGTGCTGCCAGCACGGCGTGGCGTGGGTGCGGTAAGCCTCCATCAACACGTTGGTGCAGCCGATGAATTCGACCATGCACGGCCGCAGGTAGTGGCCCTTGCCGAAAATGCGCTGCGCCACCGCCACCCCGGCCTCGGACAGCGCGGACAGGTAGTTCTGGTCCTGCTGCCACGGCGTGGTCGGGTCGGTCAGCCTGGCGTAGAGGTCATCGGCGATGCCCGGTGCCGCCGTGCGCAGGTCGACGTTGTTCGGATTGCTGTACGCCTGCGACGGCGTGGAAGCGTTGACGGCGCCGTACTCGCCCTTGGTGCCCTTGAAGGTCCACCAGCAGGTGCTGGTGTTGCCGCTGCCCGCGAACGGCGTCATGGCCTGCCCGTTGAGGGTGGAGCTGTCGCCCTCCCCGGTCAGCGCGATGTTGCGCTGGTTGCGCGCATAGACGGGGGCGCCGTAGTTCAGGCAATCGTTTGACTGCCAGCGGCTGTAGTAGAGCTTGCCGTTGGCGCCGCAATCGACCGGGCCGTCCTTGGCGTAGTCGTCCGGGTTGGGGCTGAAGTAGATCGTGCAGTTGGCGCTCAGGTGGAAGTTGACGTTGCTGAGCAGCACGATCGGGCCGGCGCAGTACCAGTTGCCGGCGGGCACCACCACCCGGCCGCCCCCGGCCGCATTGCAGGCGGCGATGGCGGCGGTGAAAGCCGCGCGCGCATCGAAGGCGCCGGTCGCGGGCGTCTTGTCGGCGCCCGCGCTGAGCGGCGATTTGCTGGCGTCGGTGTAAGGGTTGACCGCGTCGACGATGGCGCAAGGCTGGGCGCCGTAGTCCGTCACCACGAAGTCGCGGCGGGGAAACATCGATTGGGCCACGCCTTGCAGCGAGGCGATGATGCGCGTGGCGGCGCCGGATTCGCCCCAGATCGCGTCCTGCGTGGTCACGGTCGCGGTTGCGTCGGCGGGGCTGGCGGTGGCGGCCGCGGCACTGCTGCCGCCATCGCCGCCGCAGCCCGGCAGCGTGCCGAGCAGCGCGGCCCCGGCCGAGGCGCCCGACCACATGACGAATGCGCGCCGCGCGGGCGACTGCGGTCGGTGCGGCGCCTGTCGGCCGGTATGGCGCGCGCTGGCGTGTTTCTGTTTGGGCATGTCTTTCTCCTGTGAAGGTTCAGGGTGAATCCATGCGCAATGTTGGTTCATCGAGACCCCGTGTGCCAGGACGCAGGGCGAAAGTCGCACCCGACAGCGAATCGCCGTCCACGCGGATCGAGGTCACGAACAGCGTGTCCAGGCCGGGCCCGCCGAACGCGCACATCGCGGGCTTGGCCACCGGCACGGGCAGGCTGCGGTCGAGCCGGCCCTGCGGCGTGAAGCGGTGGACGAGGCCCGCATCGTTGCCGCAGATCCAGTAGCAGCCGTCGGCATCCACCGCGGCGCCGTCGGGGCGGCCGGGGTGGGCATGCATGTCGATGAACAGGCGGCGGTTGTGCGGGATGCCGGTGTCGATGTCGTAGTCGAACGCCCACACGGCCTGGCGCGAGACGTGGGAGTCCGACAGGTACAGCGTGCGGCCGTCGGGGCTGAAGGCCAGGCCGTTGGGCACGATCAGGTCATCCGCCACGGCCTCGACGCGGCCGGCCTTGCCGTCCAGCCGATAGAGCTTGCCGGCCGGCACGCCCAGCGCGGTGTCCAGCACCATGGTGCCGGCCCAGAAGCGCCCCTGGCGATCGCAGCGGCCGTCGTTGAAGCGCATGTCTGGGCGGCTGTGCTGCACGGGCGCCAGTTGCCTGGGCGCGGGCACCGGCAGGCCGGCCTCCAGCTGCGGGATGCGGAAGACGCCCGTTTCCATCGCCAGCGCCCAGCCGTCGTCCAGCATGGCGATGCAGCCCGCCATCTCGGGCAGCGGCCAGGCATCGGCGTGGCCGGTGGCCGGGTTCCAGCGCCACAGCGTGCGCCCCGGGATGTCGGTCCAGTACAGCGCCTGCTCGCGCGGGTGCCAGACGGGGCTCTCGCCCACGCCGCAGCGCATGGTGCCGATCCGTTCGACGCCGGCATGCATGGGTCAGTCTCCGAACGGGCCGGCCTTGACGAAGGCGCCGCCCTGGAACCGCGCCGCCGGGTCGTCGGCCGCCAGCGGCGGCTGCGCTTCGACCTGGGCGCGGAAGGCTTCGCTGCTCTGCGCGGGCACGTAGCCGAGATGCGCGGCGTGGCGGTTGTCCCACCAGGCTTCGCGGTTGCCCGACATGCCGTAGACGATGGTGAAGCCAACGTTTGGCACGAACAGCGCGCGGCGGATCAATTGCTCCAGATCGTCGTAGCCGAGCCAGGTGACCAGCATGCGGCGGTCCTTCGCCTCGGGGAACGACGAGCCGATGCGGATGGCGACGGTCTCGATGCCGTAGCGGTCGAAATAGAAGCTGCCGAGCTGCTCGCCGAAGACCTTGCTCAGCCCGTAGTAGCCGTCGGGCCGCGTCGGCACGCGCGCGTCGATGACCTCGCCCTGCCGGTAAAAGCCGATGGCGTGGTTCGAGCTGGCGAAGGCGATGCGCTTCACGCCATGCCGGCGCGCGGCTTCGTACAGGTGATAGGTGCCCTGGATGTTGGCCGGCAGGATCTCGTCGAACGGCCGCTCGACGGAGATGCCGCCCAGGTGGACGATCGCGTCCACGCCCTTCACCAGCGCATCGACCGCCTGCGCATCGGCCAGGTCGCACGGCACAACTTCTTCGCCGGCGCGCGCGGCACCCAGGTCGGTGATATCGGACACGCGCAGCACCTCGGCATAGCGCGTCAGCCGCTCGCGCAGCACCTTGCCGAGGTTGCCGCCCGCGCCCGTCAGCAGCAGGCGGTGGCAGCGCGTGGCGATGCCGGCCAGCGGATCGGCAAGCGCCTGGGTATGGATCGTGGTCATGGGTCAGGTCACCGGTGCGGGGTTGAACAGGGTCAGCGCGTTGTGCAGGCCAAGCCTGTCGGCGCACACCTGCTTGCGGCCGCTGGCCACATCCAGGATCAGGCGGAACAGCTCCCAGCCGATGTCGGCAATGGAGGCCTCGCCGGTGGCGATGCGGCCGGCGTCGAGGTCGATCAGGTCGTGCCAGCGCTCGGACAGCGCCTTGCGCGTCGACACCTTGATCACCGGCGCCATCGACAGGCCGTACGGCGTGCCGCGCCCGGTGGTGAACACCTGCAGGTTCATGCCGGAGGCGAGCTGCAGCGTGCCGCAGACGAAATCGCTGGCGGGCGTGGCCGCGAAGATCAGGCCCTTGCGGCGCACCTTCTCGCCCGGGCCGAGCACATCGACGATGGGGCTGCTGCCCGACTTGACGATGGAGCCCAGCGCCTTCTCCACCACGTTGGACAGCCCGCCCTTCTTGTTGCCGGGCGACGGATTGGCGCTGCGGTCGGTCTGGCCGCCGCTCAGGTAGCTGTCGTACCAGGCCATCTCGCGCAGCAGCGCGCGGCCGACGTCCGCATCGATGGCGCGCGGCGTCAGCAGGTGGATGGCGTCGCGCACCTCGGTCACCTCCGAGAACATCACCGTGCCGCCAGCGCGCACGATCAGGTCGGCGGCAAAACCCACCGCCGGGTTGGCGGTCACGCCGGAGAAGGCATCGCTGCCGCCGCACTGCACGCCGACCACCAGATCGGAGGCTGGGCAGGTCTCGCGCCGGCGCGTGTTCAGCTGCGCCAGGCGGCGCTCGGCCATTTCCAGGATGGCCTCGACCATGCCGGTGAAGCCGTCGAAGGCTTCGTCCTGCAGGCGCAGCACGGGCGAATCCGCGGTGCCCGCCACCTCGATGGGAATGCGCCCGCCCGGCGCGAGCGTCTCGGGCACCAGGCGCTCGGGTACGAGCTTCTCGCAGCCCAGGCCGATCACCATCACCTCGCCGCCGAAGTTCGGGTTGAGCGCCAGGTTCTGCAGCGTGCGGATCGGCACGATGGCCGCCGGGGCGTTGATGGCCACGCCGCAGCCATAGGCGTGGTTGAGCGCGACCACGTCGTCGACATTGGGATAGCGCGGCAGCAGCTCGCGCTTGATGCGGGCCACCACGTGGTCGGTCACGCCGGCCACGCATTGCACGCTGGTCATGATGCCCAACACGTTCTTGGTGCCGACCGTGCCGTCGGCATTGCGGTAGCCCTCGAAGGTGTAGCCCTGCAGCGGCGGCAGCCCGGGATCGGGGCGCGTGGCCAGCGGCAGGTCGTCCAGCGCCGGGGCGGACGGCAGGCGCACCGCGTGCTCGTTGACCCAGCTGCCGCGCGGCAGCGCCTTGACGGCGTAGCCGATCACCTCGCCGTAGCGGACCACCGCGTCGCCCTCGGCCAGGTCGGCCAGCGCCACCTTGTGGCCCTGCGGCACGCCCTCGGCCAGCACGGTGCCGTCGGCCAGCGCGGTGCCCGCGGGCAGGCCGCGCGCGTTGACGACGATGGCGACGTTGTCGCTGTCGTGCACGCGGATGGTCAGCGCTTTCTCGGTTTCGGTGCCGGCCTCGGGGGCCAGCGTGGATTCGGACATCACAGACTCCGTGATCGGATGCATCGGGTCAATCGGGTCAATCGGGTCAATCGGGTCAATCGGGTGAATCGGTTCAATCAGTGTGCCAGGCTCGGGCGCTTCGGATCGTAGGTCCAGCCCGGCACGAGGTATTGCATGGCCATGGCATCGTCGCGCGCGCCGGTGCCCAGCGTCTGGTAGAGCGCATGGGCCTGCATCACGCGGTCCATGTCGAGCTCGATGCCCAGGCCCGGCTGCTGCGGCACGCGCACCTGGCCGCCCTCGATGCGCAGCGGCTCGCGCGTCAGGCGCTCCCGGCCTTCCTGCCAGATCCAGTGCGTATCGATGGCGGTGATGCGGCCGGGCGCGGCGGCGGCCACGTGCGTGAACATCGCCAGCGAGACATCGAAATGGTTGTTGGAATGCGAGCCCCAGGTCAGGCCCCAGTCGTTGCACAGCTGGGCCACCCGCGCCGAGCCCTGCATCGTCCAGAAGTGCGGATCGGCCAGCGGGATATCGACCGCCTGCAGCGGCACCGCGTGCCCCAGCTGGCGCCAGTCGGTGGCGATCATGTTGGTGGCGGTCGGCACGCCGGTGGCGCGCTTGAACTCGGCCATGATCTCGCGGCCCGAGTAGCCGGCCTCGGGGCCGCACGGGTCTTCGGCGTAGGCCAGCAGGTGGCCCTGCCCCCGGCACAGCGCGATCGCCTCGTCCAGCGACCACGCGCCGTTCGGGTCGAGCGTCACGCGGGCGTGCGGGAAGCGGGCCTTGATGGCGGCGGTCGCCTCCATCTCGTCGGCGCCGCGCATCACGCCGCCCTTGAGCTTGAAATCGGCGAAGCCGTAGCGCTCGGCGGCGGCCTCGGCCAGGCGGGCGATCTGCGCCGGCGTCATGGCGGCCTCGTGGCGCAGGCGCAGCCAGCCGTCGGCGGCGCCGGCGCCGTCGAGGTACGGCAAGTCAGTCTTGCGACGCTCGCCCACGTAGAACAGGTAGGCCAGCATGGGCACCGCGTCGCGCTGCTGGCCGGTGCCGAGCAGCTCGGCCACCGGCACCTCCAGGTGCTGGCCCAGCAGGTCGAGCAGCGCCGCCTCCACCGCGGTGAGGACGTTGTCCATGCGCAGGTTGATCTCGTGCGGCTGGCGCAGCACGGCGGCCTCCGAGGCGGAGGTCACCTCGTGCACGGTCGCCTGGCGCGCGGCATCGCCGTGGCCGGCCAGCGCGCGGCGGATGCCGTTGAGCACGCCGTTGACGCGCCCGATCGACTGCCCCTCCACCAGCGGCCGGATGCGCTCCAGCGCGCGGCGGATGCCCTCCCCGCCCGGCACTTCGCCCACGCCGGTGCGGCCCGCGCTGTCCGCGAGGATCACCAGGTTGCGCGTGAAGAACGGCGCATGCGCGCCGCACAGGTTGAGCAGCATGCTGTCGTGCCCCGCCACCGGGATCACCTGCATCCGCGTCACGCGCGGCGTCTGCGCGCGGGCGCCGGTCTCGATGTGCTGCAGTGTCATGTCCTCGGCTCCTGCGCTTTACAGCGGCTTCAGTTCCACGCGCTTGATCTCGCCCACCATCACCAGATAGCACAGGCAGGCCACCAGCGCATGGATGCCCACATAGACCAGCGCCCCGTTGAACGACCCGGTGGTGTTGACGATGTAGCCGATGGCGATGGGCGTGGTGATGCTCGACAGGTTGCCGAAGGTGTTCATCAGCGCGCCCGACAGGCCGGCGATCTGCTTGGGCGCGGTGTCCGAGTTGACCGCCCAGCCCAGCGCCCCCAGGCCCTTGCCGAAGAACGACAGCGCCATCAGCGCCACCACGATGGCCTGGGCATCCACGTAGTTGCAGATCACCATGCTCATCGACAGCAGCATGCCCAGCACGATCGGCACCTTGCGCGCCACCGACAGCGAGGCGCCGCGGCGCAGCAGCGCATCCGAGACGAGGCCGCCCAGGATGCCGCCGAGAAAGCCGCACACGGCCGGAATCGAGGCGACAAACCCGGCCTTGAGGATCGACATGCCGCGCGCCTGCACCAGGTACACCGGGAACCACGTGATGAAGAAATACGTGAGCGCGTTGATGCAGTACTGGGCGATGTACACGCCCATCAGCATGCGGTTGCGCAGCAGTTGCTTGATGTAGCCCATGTCCGGGCCCTCGGTCTTGGCGACGCCGGCGCGGTCCATGTTGACCAGGCCGCCGCCCGCCTCGATGTATTCGATCTCGGCGCGGGTGATGCGTGGGTGGTCCTTCGGATCGTGCACGAAGCGCTTCCACGCGAGCGCCATGACGATGCCGATCACGCCCATCACGATGAACACGTAGTGCCAGCCGAAGGCGTGCACCAGCCACGCCATCAGCGGCGCGAAGATCACGGTGGCGGCATACTGCGCCGAGTTGAAAATGGCCGAGGCGGTGCCCCGCTCATTGGCCGGGAACCACGCCGCGACGATGCGGCTGTTGGCCGGAAAGGACGGCGCCTCCGCCACGCCCACCATGAAGCGCAGGCAGAACACCAGCACGATGGCCGCCATGCCGGTGAAGAAGCCGATCGTGCCCTGCATCAGCGTGAACAGCGACCACAGCAGGATGCTGAAGGAGTACACGCGCCTGGAGCCGAAGCGGTCGAGCAGCCAGCCGCCCGGGATCTGCGCGATCACGTACGCCCAGCCGAAGGCCGAGAAGATGTAGCCGAGCGACACGGCATCGATGCCGAGGTCTTTCTGCATGGCCGAGCCGGCCATGGAAATGGTGGCGCGGTCGGCATAGTTGATGGTCGTCACGATGAACAGCATCGCGAGGATCATGAAGCGCACGCGGCTGGTGCGTTCGGTGCGCGGCACGCTCTGCGCGCCCACGGTGGGTGCCTTGATTTCCATCGTCTCCTCCTCTGCAACGGCATCTGGCGTCCGTTGACAGGCAGTGAATTGCCGGGTCCTGTGCGGCCCGGCTTATCGGGGGTGGTGTCGATCAGCGCTCGCGCGGCGCGGTCCAGGCGCCGTCGACCAGCCGCCGCAACTGCTGCGGATTGTCGTCGCGCAGGGCCGCCGGCAGCAGTTCGGCGGGCAGATCCTGGTAGCACACCGGGCGCAGAAAGCGCTCGATGGCCGCCGTGCCGACCGAGGTCGTGCGGGTGTCCGTCGTGGCCGGCCAGGGGCCGCCGTGCACCATGGCATGGCAGACCTCCACGCCGGTCGGCCAACCGTTGGCGAGGATGCGGCCGGCCTTGCGCTCCAGGATCGGCAGCAGCGCGCGGGCCAGTGCCGTATCGCCCGCATCCAGGTGCAGCGTGGCGGTCAGCTGGCCTTCGAGCGACTCGGCCAGCGCTTTCAGCTCCTCGGCATTGCGGCAGCGCACGACCAGGCCGGTGGCGCCGAAGATCTCGTCATGCAGCGCGGGCTGGGCCCGGAAGCTCTCGGCGTCGGTGCGGAAAAAGCCGGCCTGGCCGCGGTTGGGCGCATCGCTGCCCTGCCCGCGCGCCACGCAGCGCACGTTGGCCTCGCCGGCCAGGCGTTCGACGCCGCGGCTGTACGCGGCGTGGATGCCGGAGCTCAGCATGGTCTGCGCGGCGCTGGCCTGCAGGGCCTCGGCGGCGGCGGCCTCGAAGGCGTCGAGGTCCGGCCCGTCGATGGCCAGCAGCAGGCCCGGGTTGGTGCAGAACTGTCCCGCGCCCATGGTGAGCGAGCCGACATACTGCTGGCCCAGCGCCGCCGCGCGCCTGGCCAGCGCGTCGGGCAGCAGGAAGACCGGATTGATGGCGCTCAGCTCGCCGTACACGGGAATCGGCTGAGCACGCGCCTGCGCGATGCGCAGCAGCGCCTGCCCGCCCGCGCGCGAGCCGGTGAAGCCGACCGCCTGGATGCGCGGATCGGCCACCAGCGCGCCGGCGGCCTCGTTGTCGGCCAGCACCAGCGAGAACACGCCCTCCGGCAGCCCGCACTGCGCCACGGCGGCCTGGATGGCGCGGCCGACCAGCTCGGACGTGCCCGGGTGCGCCGGATGCGCCTTCACCACCACCGGGCAGCCCGCTGCCAGCGCCGACGCCGTATCGCCGCCCGCCACCGAGAAGGCCAGCGGGAAATTGCTGGCGCCGAACACGGCCACCGGCCCCACGGCAATGCGGCGCATGCGCAGGTCCGAACGCGGCAGCGGCTTGCGTTCCGGCAACGCCGGATCGATGCGCGCACCGACGGCATCGCCCGCGCGCACCACCTTGGCGAACAGGCGCAGCTGGTTGCAGGTGCGGCCGCGCTCGCCTTCCAGGCGCGGGCGCGGCAGCGCGGATTCCGCCATGGCGCGCTCGATCAGCACGTCGCCCAGCGCCTCGATCTGGCTGGCGATGGCCTCCAGGAACACGGCGCGCGCTTCGGGCGCGGTCTCGCGGTAAACGTCGAACGCCGCGCCGGCGAGTTCGCAGGCGCGGGCAACGTCGGCCCGGCTGGCCAGGGTGAATTGGGGGTCGAGCCATTCGCCCGTGGCCGGGTTCATGGCGCGGACGGTTCCGGCGCCGCCCGCCACGCGGGCGGCACCCAGCAGCAGTTCGCCGCTCAGATACATGCTGCTACCTCCGATGCAATGTGGGTCATGGTCAGGCCGCGAGCTTCTGCACGTCGGCAATGCGTGCGACCAGCGCGGACAGCTCGGCCAGTTCGGCCTCGGTCAGGTCGGTCAGCGGGGCGCGCACCTGGCCGGCGCTGCGCCCGATCACCTTCATGCCGGCCTTGACGATCGACACCGCGTAGCCGCGCTTGCGGTTGCGCAGGGCAATGTACGGCAACACGAAGTCATTGAGCATCGCATACGCCTTGGCGTGGTCGGCGGCGCGCACGGCGGCGTAGAAATCCAGCGCGAACTTCGGCACGAAGTTGAAGATGGCCGACGAGTAGGTCGTCACGCCCATCGTCAGGTACGGCATCGCGAAGGTCTCGGCCGTGGGCAGGCCGCCGATATAGGTGAAGCGCTCGCCCAGGCGGGAATAGATGCGCGTCATCAGCTCGAGGTCGCCCACGCCGTCCTTAAAGCCGACCAGGTTCGGGCAGCGCTCGGCCAGGCGCTCCAGGTGGTTCTCGTCGAGCACCTGGTTGGCGCGGTTGTAGACGATCACGCCCAGGCGGGTCGACTTGCAGACCTGCTCGACGTGCGCGGCCACGCCGTCGGCGGAGGCTTCGGTCAGGTACGGCGGCAGCAGCAGGATGCCGTCGGCGCCGGCGGCCTCGGCGGCTTGGCAGTATTCCTTGGCCATGGCGGTGCCGTAGCCGGCCGGGGCGATCACCGGCAGGCGGCCGCCGGTCTCGGCCACGGCGGCGCGGACCACGCGGTCGGTCTCGGCCGGGGTGAGCGAGAAGAACTCGCCGGTGCCGCCCGCGGCGAACAGGCCGGCGGCTTCGTGGCTGAACAGCCAGCTCAGGTTGGCGCGGTACGCCGCCTCATCGAACGACAGGTCGGACTTGAAATGCGTGACCGGGAAGGACAGCAGGCCGGTGCCGATCTGGTGGGCGAATTCGGTGGGCGTATAGCGTGACATGGGCGTTCCTGCAAGGGCAGCGTGGGAAAGTGGTGAACGGATTCTGGCACCCGGAACGATTCACGTCCAAGACAACAAATAACTCAATCAATTCATTTTTTGAATCAATTTGGGCAGGGGTTCCGGGTGCGTTCCCGCACGCGCGCAAGCCGACTCGAACCCATGGACGCGCAGCCGAAGCCGGGAAAACGGGTGCCGGCCGGCAGATGGCAAGCTGCGCCCATGCCGACGCCCGACCGGCCCAGTGCCGTGGGGCGTCTCCGACGACTTCACTCCGCGACTTCACTCCGCACGAGCGACCACCATGACACTTCTGAGCACCGCACCGACCGAGGCTGATACGCACTTCGCGTCCGCCGCCATGCCGGCGGAGGCTGCCGCACGCACCATGCCCACGCTGGCGCCGGTCACCATCATCGAGAAAGAGGGGTACCGCTTCATGCACTTCGTCGGCTGCGAAGGGGTGACGCAAGGCGCCCTGCGGCTGTCCGATCCGGATGCCCTCGATCTCGAATACATCCACCAGCAGATGGCCTGGCTGCTGTTCCTGGAGCCGTCCGCGGAAAGCGATTTCCACGTAGTGCAGCTGGGCATGGGGCCGGGGTCGACCACGCGGTTCTGCCATCGCCACCTGCCGACCGCGCGCATCACGGCGGTCGAGGTCAACCCCGATGTCATCGCCATGGCACGCAGCGAGTTCGCCCTGCCGCCGGACGACGCCCGCCTGCGCGTGCTGCAGCAGGACGGCTATGACTGGGTGATGGACCCGAGCCACCAGGGCACGGCCGACGTGCTGCAGGTGGACTGCTACGACCACGTCAAGCAGGGGCCGGTGCTCGATACGCTGGAGTTCTACCAGGCGTGCCGCGACACGCTGCGCTATCCGGGCGTGATGACCGTCAACCTGTTCGGCTCGGACGAGAGCTTCCAGCTCAACATCGAGCGCATCTGCAAGGCGTTCGACTACCGCGTGGTCATCCTGCCGGAGGTGACCGGCGGCAACACCATCGTCCTCGCCTTCAACGGGCCGCCGCTGCAGGCCAGCTGGGATGCCCTGCGCGCACGCGCGCAGGCGCTGCAGACCGTGCTGAAGCTGCCGGCGCTGTCCTGGGCCCACGGGCTGCAGCTGACCAGCCTCAGGCCGGGGCCGAACCTGGAGGTCTGAGCCGGCCCGGTGACCCGCGGCCGCGCGATCCCCTCACGCGGCGGGCGGGCCGCGCCACCTCGGAATCACACCGCGCCCTCGGCCTCGACGTAAAGCGCGTAGAGCGAATGGGAGCTGGCCATGTAGAGCCGGTTGCCCTTCGGGCCGCCGAAGGTCAGGTTCGGGCAGCGCTCCGGCAGGTGGATGAAGCCGATCGGCTTGCCGTGGGCGTTGAACACCTTCACCCCATCGTAGTCTGCCGGATTGACGCCCGGGCGCCCGTCCGAGCCCCAGCCGCACCAGAGGTTGCCGTCCTTGTCCACGCGGAAGCCGTCGAGCGCGCCGGGGCCGCCGGCGTCGATCAGCCTGGTCTTGTTGGAGGCCGAGCCGTCCGCCGCGATGTCGTAGCGCCAGATGCTGCGGTAGGGCGTGCCCTTCCACTCCACCACGTAGAGTGCCTTTTCGTCCGGCGAGAACGCCAGGCCGTTGGGATTGACCAGGTCGGTGATGACGGCCCGGACCTCGCCGCCAGGATCGATGCGGTAGACGTTGGTGGTGGCCTGCTCCGGCGGGGCCTTGTCGCCCTCCCAGTTGCCGTTGATGCCGAACAGCGGGTCGGTGAACCAGACGCTGTCGTCGGACTTCACCACCACGTCGTTGGGCGCGTTCAGGCGCTTGCCCTGGTAGCGGTCGGCGAGCACGGTGATGCGGCCATCGTGCTCCGTGCGGGTCACCCGCCGCGTGACCGAATGCTCGCAGGTCACCAGGCGCCCCTGGCGATCGCGCGTGTTGCCGTTGGCGTAGTTCGACGGCGCGCGGAACACGCTGAACGCGCCGCTGGTCTCGTCGTACTTCATGATGCGGTTGTTGGGAATATCGCTGACCAGCAGATAGCGCCCGGCGGGAAAGTACACCGGCCCCTCCGCCCAGCGCATGCCCGTCGCCAGTTGCTCGACCGAGCTGCTGTAAAGCCGGTACTTCAGGAAGCTCGGGTCGAGCACCTCGACCGCCGCGTCCGGATAGCGGGCGTTGGGCCTGAACGCACCGACTTGCTGCGCGGCCGCCATGCCGCTGGCCGCCGCCAGCCCTGCGCCTGCCATGCGCTTGAGGAACTGCCGGCGGTCATGCTCCGTGCCTTGAGGGGTCATGCGGGTCTCCGTGTCGTTGTTGTCGGCCGATGCGGCGAGCCGATTCTTGCACCCGGAACAATTCATCTTCAAGATAACGGATGACTTGATCGATATACGTTTTGAATCGATGTTCGAACTCAGCCAACTCCGCTGCTTTGTCGCCGTGGCCGAAGAATTGCATTTCGGGCGCGCGGCCGAGCGGCTGCACATGACACAGCCGCCGCTCTCGCGCCAGGTGCGGCTGCTGGAGCACCAGGTCGGCACCGAGCTGCTGGAGCGCAACAGCCGCTCCGTCAGGCTGACCGCTGCCGGGCGCAGCTTCCTGCCCGATGCCGCGCGCCTGCTGCGGCTGGCCGAAGAGGCGGCGGCCACGGCGCGGCGGGTCGCGACCGGCGCGGCGGGATCGCTGGCGATCGGGTTCACGGCATCGGTCGGGTACGGGCTGCTGCCGTCGCTGGTGAGCGCGGTGCGGGCGGCCTCGCCGGGGGTGCGGCTGACGCTCAAGGAGATGGTCAGCGGCGCGCAGCTGGAGGCGCTGGACGCCCGCCAGATCGATATGGGCCTGCTGCGCCCGCCGGTCGAGCACGGCGAGCTGGCCGCCGAGCCGTGCGCGCAGGAAGCGCTGGTGCTGGCGGTGCCGGAGGCCACCGCCGCCGACTGGCCGCAGCGCCCCGCCCTGCGCGACTGCGAGGGCCGGCCGCTGCTGATGTACTCCCCCTACGAAGCGCGCTATTTCCACCAGCTCGTGAGCGGCCTGTTCGAGCGCGCCGGCGTGCTGCCGGACATCGTCGAATACGTCAGCCAGATCCACTCGATGCTGGCGCTGGTGCGGGCCGGGATCGGCGCGGCATTGATCCCGGCGGCGGCGTCCATGCTGCACTTCGAGGGCGTGGTCTACCTGCCAGTGCGCACCACGCCGGCCAAGCCGGTCGAGCTGTGGTTCGCCTACCGCAAGGACAACGACAACCCGGCATTCAACGCCCTGAAAGACGTGCTGCGCGGCACGCTGGCGGCGGGCCGCTGACAACCCGGCCGGCACCGCAACCGCGTCCACCTCATCGCGTTGACGTGGACGCCTCCTGCCTGCCGTTCGGAATGATCTTGACCGGAACCGTCCGGCCCTCGGGCAGCGTGACGATCAGGGCCTTGGTGTGGTCGCTGCCCGCGGAGGCGCGCGTGTCGAGAAAGACCTGTCCGCCTGCCTTGCGCAGATCGCCGAACGTCATGCTGACCACGACGTGGTCCGAGGTCTTCGCATAGCTGCGCGCGCCTGCTTCGGCGTGCACCCCGAACATCACGTTGAGCGACGGCTCGGGCAAGTCCCGGGCACGCATCCGGACCCATTCGTACTGCTGCATGGGATCATTGAGCATGCGCTCGCGCGCCGTAGCCGGCAGACTCTCGAACGTCTCCCGGCTCGCCAGACCGGAGCTGGGCAGAAGCCGATGATGATGACGGACATACGCCCCCGATCGCGGATTGCCGGCCAGCTTCATCTGGTGCCCATCCGCCAGCAGGTAGCGGCTAGCGAGCGCACGGTAGAAGACGGACTGGTCCGTCAGGCCCAACGACCGGATCGGATCGAACGCCTCCAGGAACGCCTTGCTCAGTGGCGGCGGCAGGGCGTCCACCGGAATATAGGGTGGCGAGGACGCCACGGATATCGCGGGCGGCTGGCTGGCGAGAATCTGTTCGCGCCGCAGCAACTGCTCCGCCAGCGTGCGGACCGGGAGCGGACTCGACGCGGACGCCTGTCCCGATGGCGATGGCCGCAATAAGGGGCCCGACGAGGGGTGCGGGAACTGCCGCTCGAGCGTGCGGATGCCCTCGGCATTGAGCGCGTTCTGCCGGGGCAGCTTGAAGCCCGCGGGCGGCGAGGCTGGCGGCGCGCCGATGGCCGGCCCATCCATCGACGTGGAAGCCCCGTCCCTTCTGCCGCGCACGAGACGCGGTAAATCCAGTAGCGCGCCGAGCCCGCGATTTTTCGGCCGACGCGGTGGCGCATGCGGCGGGGTGTGCTCGGGATCCGCTCGGCGGGCGTCCGGCGACGCGGTAGACGAAGGCCTGAAGATTGAGGGGATCCGTGGCAAACCCATGCTGTACCTGCTCGATTGGGAAGACGCGCATTGCGACGAGATCATGCCGCATGCAGATTGTCCCCACCGGCCGGGCGATCGGCACGATGCCGAGGCGAAGCGGGCGGGCGGACGGCGAAATGCGGCAATGAGCTTCGGCCGTGCACGTTGCGTGCGGCGCCGGGCAACGCCATCCCCCGGATGGCATACGGCACGCCCGGCATCCGTGCCCTCGGAGTGGCGGCACGCTTGTCAAATCCATTCACAACGAGCGATAGGAAAACTCGTTTGGCACGCGAGTCCGGCTTGCGTAGCATCGGGGATTCCCCGCCGAGGCTCCGCCATGACGCCCTTCATCGCCCTGTGCCTGCTGATCACCTACGTGGTCTGGGGCACCACGTATCTCGCGATCCGCTTTGCGCTGACCGACCTGCCGCCCTTCCTGATGATGGGCTCGCGCTTCCTGGCTGCCGCCCTGCTGCTGACCCCGATCGTGCTGCTGCGCCAGCGCGAGCGGGTCAGCCCGCGCCAGCTGCGCAACTGCATGCTGGTCGGCGCCTTCCTGCTGGTGGGCGGCATGGGCATGACGGCGGTGGCCCAGCAGACCATCTCCTCCGGCGCCACCACGGTGATGATCGCGTCCATGCCGCTGTTCTCCACCCTGTGGATGCTGCTGGCCGGCGGCCGGCTGCGCGCCTACGAAGTCGCGGCCATCGCGCTGGGCAGCATCGGCATCGCGGTGCTGTTCCGCGGCGCGGAATTCCAGGCCAGCACCGCCGGCGTGCTGGCGCTGACCACGGCCATCGCCTCGTGGTCGTTCGGCTCGCAGTTGTCCAAGCACCTCGACATGCCCAAGGGGCTGACGGCGTTCGTGCTGGAGATGGCCTTCGGCGGCGTGGCGCTGACGCTGCTGAGCCTGGCCACGGGCGAGCACTGGCCGCGGCAGATCGGCCTGCATGCCGCGCTGGCGTGGGGCTACCAGGTGACCTTCGGCTCGGCCATCGCCTTCACCGCCTACATGGCGCTGGTGCAGCGCGTCTCGACCGTGATGGCCACCAGCTACGTCTATGTCAATCCGCCCATTGCCCTGCTGATGGGCGCCTGGCTGGCCGACGAGCAGGTCGCGCCGCAGACGCTGGGCGCCACGGCCATCATCCTGTCGGCGGTGGTGGTGCTGACGGCCGGCGCGACCCGCGCGGCGCGGCGGGCAGCACCGGCGTAGTCGAGGCGCATCAGGCCCAGGTTCCCTGGTCTCCGGGGGCTGGCGGTGCATTCTTTGCCACGCCGATGCTCACCCGACCACGACAGGGCAGCGGACGGCAAACCCGCCCAGGCGCATGATGACCAACCGCCCCTAAGGCACGGCCACGATCGCCATCGCGCTCGGCGTGAGGCCTGTCTGTACCGTGGCTACCGCGCTCAGAACGCCCGTGCCGCCGTCCACCCGGTAGATGGCCATGGTGTCGTCGCCGGCATTCAACACGTAGGCAACAGTGCCGGCCGGATTGAGCGTCATGGCAACCGGGCTGGCGCCTGCCTGCACAGTGCCGATGGGGGTCAGCGCACCGGTGCGTGCGTCGATGGCGAACAGGCTGATCGTGCCTGAGAACACGTTGACGACATAAGCGAAGCGGCCTGACGGATGGATCGCGATCGCGAACGGATTGCCGCCGGTGGCAACCGGGCTGCCCGCCGGGGCGAGCGCGCCGGTGGCCCCGTTGATGGCGTAGACGCTCAGCGTGTCGTCGGCGAAATTGGCGACATAGGCAAACCTCCCCGCCGGATGGAGTGCAATGAAAAACGGTGCATGGCCCGTTGCCGCCGGGCTGCCTGCCGGCACCAGGGCGCCGGTTGCACCGTTGATGGCAAAGGCCATGACCGACGGCGCGCCGGAAACCATGGCCGCGTTCACCACATAGGCGAACGTGCCCGTGCCGTTGACAGCAACGGTGTACGGGTTGGAGCCCGCCTGCACGACACCGCGCGGGGCCGGAGCCTCTGCCTTGGCGCTCATCTTGAAGATCGACAGCGTATTGTCCCCGGCGTTGGCGGTATAGGCGAACGGTCCGGCGGGCGTGCGCGCGATGCTCAGCGGAGACGCTCCCGTGCGGACGGCTGGCGCGCTGACCGACACGGCACCGGTATCCGGATGGATCGCCAGCGTGGTCACCGTATTGTCGGAGGCGTTGACCACATAGAGGGTTGTGCCCGCGGGGTCAGCAACCAGCGAGACCGGACCGTGCCCCACGGCCGCAGGACGGCCCACACCGGTGGCGGCCCCCGTGGCGGGGTCCAGCGCAAACGCCTGCACGGTGTTGTCATCCGCATTCGCCACGTAGGCAAAGAGCGGGCGTGCCGAGCACGTCACTGCAATATCGGCAACATCCGCGTTGGCGACCGTGCCACTGCCTTTGTCGATCGTGCACTGCTGGCCCGACGGCCGGGTGCCGACGGTCGCCGCGTAGGTGGCGCCAGCCGACAGCTTGCCCGGGAAGCGAAAGCCGCCATTGCCGCCAACCGTGACAGCATCGCCGCCGTTGTTGAGCAACTGGAGCGACAACCCCGGCCCCAGGCCCGACACGCTGCCGCCAACGCTGTAAGTGGCCGCACCGGCGGACATGCCGGCCGGTGCCGCGGTAGAAGCATCGCCGCCACCGCCACAGGCGGATGCCGCGAGCGTCAGCGCCAATGCCAACGCCAGCTCCGCCGCCTTCGCTATCGCCCTGCCGCATGACGCTCGGCAGAGCCGGCCCAGCGCAAAGACCGTCCTCTCCGGCAACGTCAGGCGCGACCGTCCCCTTCGCGCGCACGTCGAGCGCGCAACGCCACACTTCCCCATGGCTCCCCCCGTTCTCGTTCTGCTTGTCTGTTTTTTGAGCAGGATAGGAGCCGACCGCGCTGGTCCGACATACGCCAATCGGTGGACAAAGGGCTTGGCCACAAAGCGGAGGGATGGCGCGCCGTGCAGAGCCGCCCGCACCCACGCTTGGCAGACCATCGGCCGGCGCCTGACCGATGCATTTGCAAACGCGGGAAACAACGCATGGCAATCAACCGTCGATTTCCGACGATTTCACCGACCGCCCTTTTCAGAACCACGTGGTTCAGTTTTTCTTGACGGGGCTAAGGCACACCAATACCATACCAAACCGTTTAGTTTTAATGTCACGTCGTCGCGCCCCCTCTCCTCAGGAACCCGCCATGCGCCCCACTCCGCCCGCCCTCGCCCCTCTTCTTGCCGCGCTTGCCGCCGCCAGCCTGCTGGCCGCCTGCGGCAAGCCGCCGGGTGGCCCGCCGCCGGCGGAGGGCACGCCGGTGGTCGGCGTGATGACCGTGCAGCCGCAGCGCGTGACGCTCGATACCGAGCTGCCCGGGCGCACGGTCCCCTTCCTGGTCGCCGATGTCCGGCCCCAGGTCAACGGCATCATCAAGGCCCGCACATTCCGCGAAGGCAGCGACGTGAAAGCGGGCGCGGCGCTCTACCAGATCGATCCGGCCACCTACCAGGCGGCCTACGACAGCAACGTGGCGGCCCTGGCCAAGGCCCAGGCCAACCTCAAGACCACGCGCCTGAAGGCCGAGCGCTACAAGGAACTGGTGGCGATCCAGGCCGTCAGCCGGCAGGACTACGACGACGCCGCCGCCGCGCTGGCCCAGGGCGAGGCCGACGTGGCCGCCGCCCGCGCCAACGTGGAGACCAGCCGGATCAACCTGGCCTACGCCCGGGTGGATGCCCCCATCTCCGGCCGGATCGGCAGATCCAGCGTGACGCCGGGCGCGCTCGTCACCGCCAACCAGACCACCTCGCTGGCCACGATCCAGCAGCTCGACCCCATCTACGTGGACGTGACCCAGCCCAGCGCCGCACTGCTGCGCCTGCGGCAGGCGATGGCCCGCGGCGATCTCCAGAAGAGCGGCGCCAACGCGGCCACCGTGCGGCTGCTGCTGGAAGACGGCAGCGCGTATCCGCTCGAAGGCAAGCTGGAGTTCTCCGACGTGACGGTGGACCAGAACACCGGCTCCGTGACGCTGCGCGCGGTGTTCCCCAACCCGAGCGCCATCCTGCTGCCCGGCATGTATGTGCGCGCCGTGCTGCCGGAAGGCGTGAAGGACGAGGCCCTGCTGGTGCCGCAGCAGGCCGTGGCGCGCGACAGCACCGGCAAGCCGTTCGCCTACGTGGTGGGCAACGACCGCAAGCTGCAGCGCCGCACGCTGGAAACGGAGCGCACCGTGGGTGACCAGTGGCTGGTGCGCAGCGGCCTGCGCATCGGCGACCAGCTGGTGGTGGAAGGCCTGCCGCGTGCCGTGCCCGGCGCCGAGGTCAAGACCACGCCGTGGACGGGCAAGACGGCAACGTCGAACCCGGCCGCCCCCGCGGCGCCCGCTGTGCGGACGGCCGTCGGGCAGCGCACCACCGTCGCCGCCAACTGACCCCGGAACCCCGCCATGGCACGCTATTTCATCGACCGCCCCATCTTCGCGTGGGTCCTGGCCATCATCGTGATGCTGGCCGGGGCGCTGTCCATCGCCACGCTGCCGATCGCGCAGTACCCGAGCATCGCGCCGCCGGCCGTCGCCATCACCGCCACCTACCCCGGCGCATCGGCCAAGACGCTGGAAGACACCGTCACCCAGATCATCGAGCAGAAGATGAAGGGGCTGGACCACCTGAGCTACATGGCCTCGACCAGCGAGTCCTCGGGCACGGTCACCATCACCCTGACCTTCGACAACGGCACCGATCCCGATACCGCCCAGGTGCAGGTGCAGAACAAGCTCGCGCTGGCCACGCCGCTGCTGCCGCAGGAGGTGCAGCAGCAAGGCGTGCAGGTCACCAAGTCCGCCACCAACTTCCTGAACGTGCTGGCGTTCACGTCGGAAGACGGCAGCATGAACGGCTCCGACCTCTCCGACTACGTGGCCGCCAACGTGCAGGATGCCCTCAGCCGGGTGGAAGGCGTGGGCGACACCACGCTGTTCGGCTCGCAGTACGCCATGCGCATCTGGCTGGACCCGCACAAGCTGTCCAACTTCAGCCTGACGCCGCTGGACGTGAAGACCGCCATCCAGGCGCAGAACGCCCAGGTCTCGGCCGGCCAGCTCGGCGGCATGCCGGCGGCGGACAACCAGCAGATCAACGCCACCATCACCTCGCAGACGCGCCTGAAGACCGCCGAGGCGTTCGGCAACATCCTGCTGCGCACGCAGGCCGACGGCGCCCAGGTGCGCCTGCGCGACGTGGCCCGCATCGAGCTGGGCAGCGAGAGCTACAGCACCGTGGGCCGCTACAACGGCAAGCCCGCCGCCGGCCTGGCCATCAAGCTGGCCACCGGCGCCAACGCGCTCGATACCGTCAAGGCCATCGATGCCCGCGTGGCCGAGCTGGAGCCCTTCTTCCCGCCCGGCATGAAGGTGCAGAAGCCCTACGACACCACGCCCTTCGTGCGCATCTCGATCGAGGAGGTGGTGCGCACGCTGGTCGAGGCGATCGCGCTGGTGTTCCTGGTGATGTACCTGTTCCTGCAGAACTTCCGCGCCACGCTCATTCCGACCATCGCCGTGCCCGTGGTGCTGCTGGGCACCTTCGGCGTGCTGGCCGCGTGCGGCTTCACCATCAACACGCTGACCATGTTCGCCATGGTGCTGGCCATCGGCCTGCTGGTCGACGACGCCATCGTGGTGGTGGAGAACGTGGAACGGGTGATGAGCGAAGAGGGCCTGCCGCCCAGGGAAGCCACGCGCAAGTCGATGGGCCAGATCACCGGCGCGCTGATCGGCGTGGCGCTGGTGCTGGCCGCCGTGTTCGTGCCGATGGCCTTCTTCAAGGGCTCCACCGGCGTGATCTACCGGCAGTTCTCGATCACCATCGTCTCGGCGATGACGCTGTCGGTGCTGGTGGCGATGGTGCTGACCCCGGCACTGTGCGCGACGCTGCTCAAGCCCGTCAGGAAAGGCCACGCGCAGGCCACGACCGGCTTCTTCGGCTGGTTCAACCGCACCTTCGACCGCGGCAACCATCGCTACCAGGGCATCGTGCGCCACATGCTGGGCAAGCAACGGCGCTACATGACCGTGTACGGCGTGCTGTTCGCCATGGTGGTGGTCGGCTTCATGAAGCTGCCGGTCGGCTTCCTGCCCGACGAAGACCAGGGCACGCTGTTCGTGCTGGCGCAGCTGCCGCCGGGCGCCACCAATGCGCGCACCGAAGACGTGCTGCGCCAGGTCGAGCACCACTTCCTGGTGGACCAGAAAGAAGCCGTGAGCGGCGTGTTCTCGGTGGCGGGCTTCAGCTTTGCCGGCAGCGGCCAGAACATGGGCTTTGCCTTCGTCAAGCTGCGCCCGTGGAACGAGCGCAAGGGCGAGGCGCTCAGCGTCAGCGGCGTCGTGGCCAGGGCCTTCGGGTTCTTCGCCACCATCCGCGACGCCCGGGTCTTCGCCTTCGCCCCGCCGGCCGTGGCGGAGCTGGGCAACGCCACCGGCTTCGACCTGATGCTGCAGGACCGCGCCAACCTCGGCCACGCCGCGCTGATGCAGGCCCGCAACCAGCTGCTGGGCACGCTCTCGCAAGACCCGCGCCTGGTGGCCGTCCGCCCCAACGGCCAGGAAGACACGCCGGAGTTCCAGCTGCAGATCGATGCGCACAAGGCGGAAACGCTGGGCCTGTCGATCTCCGACATCAACAGCACGCTCGCCACCGCGTGGGGCAGCAGCTACGTCAACGACTTCATCGACCGGGGCCGCGTCAAGAAGGTCATGCTGCAAGCCGATGCGCCCTTCCGCATGAACCCGGAGGACATCGACAAATGGTATGTGCGCAACAGCGCCGGCACCATGGTTCCGTTCACCGCGTTCGCCAGGGTGGACTGGTCCTCGGGCTCGCCGCGGCTGGAGCGCTACAACGGCGTGCCCTCGATGGAGATCCTGGGCATGGCCAAGCCCGGCAGCGCCTCCAGCGGCGAGGCGCTCGCCATCGTCGAGGCGGCCGTGGCCAAGCTGCCGGCCGGCATCGGCTACGCGTGGACCGGGCTGTCCCTGCAGGAGAAGGCCTCCAGCGGGCAGACCACCCTGCTCTACACGCTGTCGATCCTGATCGTGTTCCTGTGCCTGGCGGCGCTGTACGAGAGCTGGGCAATCCCCTTCTCGGTCATCATGGTGGTGCCGCTCGGCGTGCTGGGCGCGCTGCTCGGCGCCATCCTGACCTGGAAGATGAACGACGTGTATTTCCAGGTGGGCCTGCTGACCACCATCGGCCTGGCATCCAAGAACGCCATCCTGATCGTCGAATTCGCCAAGGAACTCAATGCGCAGGGGATGCGCGTGGTCGAGGCGGCCATGACGGCGGCACGCATGCGCCTGCGCCCCATCCTGATGACGTCGCTGGCCTTCATCCTCGGCGTCGTGCCGATGGTCACGGGCAGCGGTGCCGGCGCCGGCGCGCAGCACGCGCTGGGCACGGCGGTCATCGGGGGCATGCTGTCCGGCACCGTTCTCGCCATCTTCTTCGTGCCGCTGTTCTTCGTGCTGGTGCGCGGGCTGTTCCGGGCCAGGCCGGCCATGGCCGCGGCCACCACCGCGCAACCGGCCGACGCCGCCGCTTCGTAAGGACACCCGACATGATCCGTTTTTCTCCTACCGCGCTCGCGCTGGCCGCCACGCTCGCCGGCTGCACGCTGATGCCAACCTACCAGCAGCCGGCCGCGCCGGTGCCGGCTGCCTTCGCCGGCGCATCGGACGATCGAGGCGACACCGACGGCACCCGGGCAGCCACCCCCGTGGCCGAGATCGGCTGGCGCGACGTGTTCACCGACCCGTCGCTGCAGCGCGTGATCGACCTGGCGCTGGCCAACAACCGCGACCTGCGCGTGGCCGTCCTCAACATCGAAAAGGCACGCGCGCAGTACCGCGTGCAGGACGCGGCGCTGTTCCCCACGGTCAAGGCCAGCGGCAGCGAGAGCGCCAGCCGCACGCCGGCCGCCCTGTCGGCCACCGGGCAACCGGTGGTGTCGCACACCTACAGCGCCACGCTCGGCTTCAGCGCCTACGAGCTGGACCTGTTCGGCCGCGTGCGCAGCCTCAGCGCGCAGGCGCTGGAGCAGTACCTCGCCACCGTCGAAGCGCGCCGCAGCAGCCAGATCAGCCTGGTCGCCGAGGTCGCCACCGCCTACCTGACCCTGGCCGCGGACCAGGATCTGCTCAAGCTGGCGCAGGACACCCTGTCCAGCCAGAGCGATACCTACCGCCTCAATCAGCGCAGCTACGAGCTGGGCACGGCCTCCAGGCTGACGCTGCGCCAGTCGCAGACCAGCGTCGACGCCGCGCGCGTCGACGTGGAGCGCTACACCGCCCAGGTGGCGCAAGACCGCAACGCGCTGGTGCTGCTGGTGGGCGCCGACGTGCCGGCCGAGTTGCTGCCCAGGTCGCTGCCCGATCCGTCGGCCGCGAGCGGCAGCGTGCTGGCGACCATCCCGCCGGGGCTCGCGTCCGACCTGCTCCAGCGCCGGCCGGACATCCTCCAGGCCGAGCACGACCTGAAGGCCGCCAACGCCAACATCGGCGCCGCGCGCGCGGCCTTCTTCCCGAGCATCAGCCTGACCGCCTCGGCCGGCACGTCCAGCGCCAGCCTGGCCGGCCTGTTCAAGGGCGGCTCGGGGGTGTGGAGCTTCGGGCCCCAGATCTCGCTGCCGATCTTCGACGGCGGCGCCAACCGCGCGAATCTCGACATCGCCAACGCCAGCCGCGACATCGCCGTGGCGCAGTACGAGAAAGCCATCCAGACCGCGTTCCGCGAGGTCTCCGATGCGCTGGCCCAGCGCGGCACGCTGGGCCGCCAGCTCGACGCGCAGCAGTCGCTGGTCGATGCCACCTCGGACAGCTATCAGCTCGCCACCGCGCGCTTCAAGCGCGGCGTGGACAGCTACCTGAACGTGCTCGACTCGCAGCGCTCGCTGTACACGGCGCAGCAGAACCTGATCAACACGCGCCTGTCGCGCTTGACCAACCTGGCGACCTTCTACAAGACGCTGGGCGGCGGCTGGGTCGAGACGAGCGGTGCGCCGGTGGCGGCCGCCCGGAGCGCCCCGGGCGCCTGAGGCGCCGCCCACGGAGCCCGCGTGGCAAGACAGACTCGAGCCGGCGCCGCCCTGACCCGCGCGCGCGTGATCGAAGCCGCCATCGAAGTGGTCTCCGAGCGCGGCATCCGCGCGGCCACGCTGGCGGACGTGGCCGCGCGCGCCGGTGTCACGCGCGGGGCCGTGTACGGACATTTCCCGGGCAAGCCGGCGCTGGTGGCCGCCATCATCGACGGCCTGCTATGGCCCCTGGATAACGGCGACGACCTCGCGGGCTATCGGGCGCATCCGCGGCCGCTGCGGCGGTTGCACGCCCAGCTGTCCGCCCAGTTGACGCGGTGCTTGCAAACCCCGGCGCAACGGCATGTCGTGACGCTCGTGCTTCGGGAGTCCGGCTACCTGGCGTGCCCGGCGGCGGCGGCTGACCACGCCATGCGCCTGCGGGACAAGGCCGTGGCCAGCCTGGGCGGCGTGATGGGCATGGCTCGCGACCGGCATCAGCTGCGCCCTGACATCGAACCGGATGCGGCGGCGCGCTGCCTGCATGCGCTCGGGATCGGCATCCTGTCGGAACATGCGAGCCGGCTGGCCCGCGGCGTGCAGATCGAAATCCGGCAATGCCTGCAGCTGTTCTTCGAAGGCATCGAACGCACCGCGGCAGGATCGTCGAACCTGCTCGCTTGCCGCAGCCCGGCCGCTTGACCCACGCCGCCCGGGCCATCGCGCCCCTCGAGAACGGCTTTGCCTGCCCGCCCGAGCGGGCCGATCGGCGCGCCAACCGGCCCGTGCCGCCGATCGCCGGGCCGCGAGCCCGATGACATACACTCTCGTTTCGCCGCGCTGATGCGGCGCCGGCCAGGAAGTCACGCATGCGGAAAAAGACGGAAGAAAAGCGGCAGTCCATCATCGATGCCGCTTTCCACGTGTTCAGGGAAGTAGGTTTCGATCAGGCCTCGATGTCTGACATCGCCGCGCGCTCCGGCGCCTCCAAAGCCACGCTGTACAACTACTTCAGCTCGAAAGAGGAGATGTTCGCGGAGATCATGAGCGGCACCGCCGCGGACGAGATACGCGAGGCATTCGCGCAGCTGAAATCTTCCGGGCCCGTGGCCGACACGCTTGTCGTCTTCGGCGAGCACTACCTGAACGCCATCCTGCGGCCCTCGACGCTCGCGATCCGGCGCCTGGCAATCTGCGAAGGGGATCGCTCGAACCTCGGGCGCGCCTTTTACGAGCACGGCCCCAAGCTCGGCTGGGCGATGCTGGCGGAGTTTCTCCGCGAGGCCATGGAGGCCGGCGCGCTCAAGCAGCGCGACACCGATATCGCGGCGGCGCATCTTCACGCCCTCTACGAGGCGGAATGCGTGGAACTGTGCCTGCTGGGCGTGCCGCTCGACATCAGCCCGGGCCGGATCGCCGAGGGTGTCGCGCGAGCGGTCGACGTCTTCATGGCCGCGTACGGCGAGCCGCAGGCCGAAGGCCAGACCCGCTGACGCCCGATCGGGCGACACCGCGCGGCGCCATGGTGACCTTGCCCATCATGCCGCCGGCCGCCACGGAACGCGCAGCCTGAAGGCGCGCATGGGCAAGGCCGCCCGCCCCCCGAAGCCAAAAACCATCCGCCCGTAAACGACAATCGGGGCCGACACGCCATCCGTGTCGACCCCGATTCCGCATGGGCTGCGGGACGCGCTCCGCTGGCGGGCCGCGCCTCCTCTCTTGCCGTGCTTACAGCGCGATGTCAGCCGTGGCCTTGGCCGGCTTGGCCTGCTGGGCCGCCCCAGCCGCCGGCTTCGCTGCCGGCGCCGCGGGCGTCACGCGCAGATCGATCCGCGGCGGCGGCGACAGCTGCAGCGCTTCCGCGGTGGCAACCCATTCCTCGTAGACCTTGGCCGGGTTGTCGTTGAGCTTGATGCCGTAGGTCGGGATCATCTGGCGGACCTTCTGCTGCCAGGCCGGCGTGGCGAGCTTGTCCTTGAACACCGTCTCGAGCACGCCCAGCATGATCGGGGCCGCGGTCGATGCGCCCGGCGATGCGCCGAGCAGGCCGGCGATGGTGCCGTCCTTCGACTTCACGATCTGCGTGCCGAGCTTGAGGATGCCGCCCTTGGCCTCGTCGCGCTGGATGATCTGCACGCGCTGGCCGGCCTGCCACAGGCGCCAGTCTTCCTTCTTCGCAAGCGGGAAGTATTCCTTCAGCGCATTGAAGCGGTCTTCGTCGGACAGCATCAGCTGGCCCGCAAGGTACTGGACCAGCGGGAACTCGTCGACGCCCACGTGCAGCATCGGCATGACGTTGTGCGAGGTGGTGCTGCCGAACAGGTCCATGTACGAACCGTTCTTCAGGAACTTCGTCGAGAACGTCGCGAACGGGCCGAACAGGATGATCCGCTTGCCGTCGATGACGCGGGTATCCAGGTGCGGCACCGACATCGGCGGCGAGCCGACCGAAGCCTTGCCGTACGCCTTCGCCAGGTGGCGGTTCACGACTTCCGGATTCTCGGTGACCAGGAACGAGCCGCCGACCGGGAAAGCGGCGAAGTCGCGCGCTTCCGGAATGCCCGAAGCCTGCAGCAGGCGCAATGCGCCGCCGCCCGCGCCGATGAAGAGGAACTTCGTGTCGACATCCTGCCGGTCGCCCGACTTCAGGTTGACGTACGACACCCGCCACGTGCCGTCGTCATTGCGCTTGATGTCGCGCACTTCGCTCGACAGCGACAGCGTGAACTGGGGCTGGCTCTGCAGGTAGCCGACAAACTGGCGCGTGATCTCGCCGAAGTTCACGTCGGTGCCCACCGGCATCCAGGTGGCGGCGACCTTCTGCGAGCGGTCGCGACCTTCCATCATCAGCGGCACCCACTTGCTGATCTGGTCATAGTCGTCAGAGAACTGCATGCCGCGGAACAGCGGGCTGGCCTGCAGCGCCTCGTAGCGCTTCTTCAGGTAGCGGACGTTGTCCTCGCCCCACACGAAGCTCATGTGCGGGGTCGAATTGATGAACGAGCGCGGGTTCTTGAGCACGCCGGTCTTGACCTGGTACGTCCAGAACTGGCGCGTTACCTGGAAGCCTTCGTTGATCTCGACGGCCTTGGAGATGTCGATCTTGCCGTTCGATTTTTCGGGGGTGTAGTTCAGTTCGGCCAGCGCGGAGTGCCCGGTGCCGGCGTTGTTCCAGCCGTTCGAGCTTTCCTGGGCGACGCCGTCCAGGCGCTCGACCATCATCATCGACCAGTCGGGCTCGAGCTCATGCAGCCAGACGCCGAGCGTCGAACTCATGATGCCGCCGCCCACCAGCAGCACATCCACCTTCTTCGTCTCGGCGGCCTGCGCGGAAAATGCCGCCAGACAAACCACCGCCCCCGATAGAGCTACCCGTATTGCTTTGATCACAACAACCCACCTTCTCAGACAGACATAACCTTTCCGCCAACGTTTTCGGGCAATGCCGCGCGCAAACCAGGTTTGCACGTTTCACGCGACCGGACGCCAGCGGAAGAATCGAATGATCGATTCCCCAAAATGATGCAAAAACAGAAAATCCCGCCCGACGCACCTCCGCCGACTTTCCATCACGTACGGCGACAACTGCACGGTCTCGGGTACACAACGCGTCGCGGGAGCCGGACGCGAGAGGAAACGGAAGCAAACCGCCACAAGCGCGCGCATCCGGGGGCGGGTGACACCCCATGGCAGGAACCTCGATGCAGCACGCCGGACAAGATCGCCGCAGACCTGCCGGAACAACCGGGCGACCTGCGGGATGATTGCTCATTGGCCTTTTGGGGGAGCAACCGGGTGCGTAATATAACCCAAATCAGTCTTTAGCGTCCTGAACTACGGCGCGCCATTTCAGCCCGTTTCAACGGGGCTGCAAACCGTGTGATTAATCCACCGCTTATGAAGCGTCCGTGCGTTCCGTGGACGGGATAATCTCTGCGTCGAAGGGCGGCGCCGCACTGTCCTGACGTCGCAGCCAGGACATCAGTTGCTCGGCGTGCAGCGGCCGCGAGAACAGATACCCCTGGCCGAGATCGCAGCCGGCCGCGCGCAGCCAGGCGAGCTGCCCGGCATGCTCCACGCCTTCGGCCACCACCTGCATGCGCAGGCTGTGCGCCATGGCGATGACCGCGCTGGCGATCGCCTCGCCGTCGCCGGGCATGCGCTGCACGAAGCTGCGGTCGATCTTCAGCTTGTGGATCGGGAAGCGCTGCAGATAGGCCAGCGACGAGTACCCGGTGCCGAAATCGTCGATCGACAGGTTGACCCCCGCCGCGTGCAGGGCTTCGAGCAGCCGGATGTTGGCGTCGATGTCCTCCATCAGCACGCTCTCGGTGATCTCCAGCTCGAGCAGGTGCGGCGGCAGGCCGGTCTCGCGCAGGATGCCGAGCACGTTCTCCGCCAGGGCCGGATCGCGCGCCTGCCGCGGCGACAGGTTGACCGCCACGCGCAGCGTCGCCCGCCCGGCATGCAGCCACTGCGCCGCCTGCTGGCAGGCCGTGCGCAGCACCCACAGGCCCAGCGGCACGATCAGGCCGGTCTCTTCGGCCACGGCGATGAATTCGCCGGGACCGATCAGGCCGATCTCCGGGTGCCGCCAGCGCACCAAGGCCTCCACGCCATGCACGTGGGCCGAGCAGACATGCGCGCCCGCCTGCGCAAGCGCGTCCAGGCGGATCTGCGGCTGGTAGACCAGCAGCAGCTCTTCGTGTTCGAGCGCGCGGCGCAGGTCCGACTCCACGCGCAGGCGGCGGCGCGCCTGCTGGTCCATCTCGGCGGTGAAGCAGGCCGCGGCGTTCTTGCCGCGGTTCTTGGCGGAGTACATCGCCGCATCGGCATTGCGGGTGAGCGACTGCACGTCGCCGGCATCATGCGGATACAGGCTCACGCCCACGCTGGCCGTGACGTAGATCTGGTGCAGATCCAGCGCGAACGGCGCCGCCAGCGCGGCCAGGATGCGATTGGCGAGCGCGCTGGACAGCTCGGCGGCCTCCGGGTTGGTGATCGATGCGCGCCGCGACAGCTCGGCGATCACGGCGAACTCGTCTCCGCCGATGCGGCACAGCACGGCGCGCACATTGGATTGCTCGATCACATCGTTGAGCCGGCGCGCCACCTGGCGTAGCAGCCGGTCGCCGTTGTTGTGGCCGAGCGTGTCGTTGACCACCTTGAAGTTGTCCAGATCCAGCAGCAGCAACCCGATCGCGCCGGCCTGCCCGGCCGATTCGAGCGCTTCCCGCAGCCGCTGGTTGAAGGCGTGCCGGTTGGGCAGGTCGGTCACGGAATCGACATGGGCCAGGTAGTCGAGATGCGCCTCGGCCTGCAGCACGGCCCGCCGCGTGCGGGCGATCACCAGGTAGGCCAGCCCCATGGCGCCGATCCCGACCGTCACCGTCAGCGCGGCGTAGCCCAGCAGTTGCAGGTAGAGATCGTCGAGGCTCGAGCGGATGACGACGTAGCCGATCACGCGCCGCTCGGAGAAGATGGGCTCCACCACCAGCAGCCGCGTCGCGGTGGACTCGTCGTGGTCGCGCATCAGGGCCGCGTCGGGCGAGCGCACCGGTGCCGCTTCGCCGCGCTGGTACAGCCCGAGCGGCAGGCGCTGCGCGGTGAACACGCCGGCCGCGCGCAGCGACGGCGAACCGGCCAGCGCGCCGAGCGTCTCTTCGGCCGCGCGCCGGTCGTTGAACAGCAGCGCCGCCACGCTGTTGGCGCCGATGATGCGCGCCTGCACGTGGACATCGCGCACCAGCGCCGCACGCAGCGCCACGAACTGGAACGCGATCAGCAGTACGCCGGCGATGGCCAGCGCCGCGCCCGCGGCCGCCATGTTGGTCCGCAGGACAGCGCGACTGAGCTGGGACCGCCAGGGCTTGAAAGCCATCATCATTGCACGCTCCTGGCCAGTCGCAAGAGTTGGGAACTGAGCTGCAGCCCGGCCTGGCGGGCCGCGGCCGCATCGATGTCGAACACCACCCGGCTGTCCTGCAGCGACAGCGCGATCATCGGGCCGGACGCACCGCCGGCCCGCGCCGCCCGGCCCCCGTCGACGACGGTCAGCACCGGGGCGGCCGGGTCCAGGCGGACCGCCTGGCTGGGCGCGCGATCGTCCAGTACCGCCACATGGCAGCCCGCGACGGCGCCGTCGCTGATGCGGCGCACTTCCAGCCGATGCCCGTGCACGGATTTCCCCGCCAGCCGGCCCAGCGCGGCCTGCAGCGCATGGTCGGGCGCCACGCACAGCACCATGGGGGCGTTGGCGAGCAGCGTGCCCGCGGGCCAGGAGGTGAACAGCGCGAAGTTGTAGACGAACGCGGCTTTGACCTCGACCTCGCTCGCCTGCACCTGGGCGCGCGCGGCTCCCATCCAGGCGATGGCCGCGCACGCCACGCCCAGGGCGGCGCAGAGCCACCGCGGGCTGACACGCCCGGACAACCGGAGGATGGAACGCACGCCCCTCATCGGAAGGTCTGGGTGAACTTGAGCCGGAAGGCGCGGCCGTCCTGCCGGATGACCGCCTGCGCCAGCTCCGGTCCGGCCGGGTCCGCGTAGCGGCGGTCGAACAGGTTGTAGACGCTGGCCGACATCTCCAGGCCGGGCGCCAGCCGGGTCGCCAGCAGCGTCGCGTTGGCCAGCCAGAAACCGCCGGCCCGCCCTGCCTGCGCAAGGCGGCTGCCGACGTACTGGGCCTCCAGGCCCAGCCGCACGTCATCGCGCCACAGCGGCGTGGTGACGTTGAGCTTGGCCAGGTGGCGCGGCGAGTTCAGCAGCGTCTGGCCGCTGTCGAGATCCGTGCTGCGCTGCAGGCTGTAGCTGCCGCGCAGCCGCGTGCCGCCCGGCCAGGACTGCTCATAGCCGAGCTCCGCGCCGCGCGTGCGCGTGCGCGCCACGTTCTGGAACACCAGCAGCCCGGTGTTCGGGTCCAGCATCTGGCTGATGAGGTCCGAGACGTTGTTCTGGTACACCGACAGCGTGGCCCGGCCCGCGGCCCCCACCTGCTGCTCCAGCACGGTCTCGTAGGTGCGGATGCGCTCGGCCGACAGCCCGGCATTCGTCTCCTGCCCGCCGGGCGCCGAGGTCTGGTAGTACAGCTCGTAGACATTGGGCGCGCGGTAGGCCATGCCGTACAGCGCCTTGAGCGTCGTGCCCGGGGCGGCACGCCAGATCAGCCCCACCCGCGGGCTGAAGATACCGGGCACGAAGGTCGAGCGGTCGTAGCGCACGGCCGTGTCCAGCAGCCAGCCGGGATGCAGCGCGAACTGGTCCTGCGCGTAGAGGCCGACTCGGCTGTTGTTGCGATGGTCTTCCAGATAGCTCCGGTAGGGCGAGACGTCGAAATTGCGCATGGCATCGCGATAGTCGCGCTGCAGTTCCGTGCCGATCACCAGCGTATGGCGCTCGATCCGGCGCGTGACGAACTTCAGCTCCGTGCCATACCAGGCCGAGTCGAACAGGTCGCGGTTGAGCGTGACGGGCGGATAGTCATAGACGTAATCGCCGCGCGAGGTGTAGCGCCCCCAGTAGACCCGGGCCGAGACATCGCTGGCCTCGTCCAGTGCGTGCTGCCAGGTCGCGTTGAGGCTGTCGCGCGCATCGACCGTGCGCGATTGCGAGGCATTGAACAGCTGGTCGTACGGCGCCGTCGGCGTGCCCTTGGTGCGCTCGCCGTGAGCGAACGTCAGGCCGAACTCCCCCGCGCTGCCCTTGGCGAAGACCTGCTTGCGGCGGTCGAAATCCATGCCCACGGCGACGCCGTGGTTGGTGTCGGGCCGGTCGAACGCCGGGAAGTACAGGTCGCGTCCCGGCGCGTCGCCGATGGTGGCCGAGAGCAGCCATTCGGCGCCGCCTTGGGCGCGGTCGCCCCACGTCACGCGCCCTTCCCTGGCCTGCAGGCTGCCGGTCGAGGCGCTGGCCTGCACGCCGCCGATGTCGCCCCCGCGCCGGGTGATGACATTGATGACGCCGAACAGCGCGTTGGAGCCGTAGACCGCGGAACCCGCGCCCGGCACGTATTCCACGCGGTCGATCAGGTCGACGTCGATCGGGAAATCGGTGCCGATGGCGGCTTCGTCGAAGATGGAATCGTTGGTCCGGTAGCCGTCGATCAGCAGCAGGAAGCGGGTGTCGTAGTCGCCGGCGCGCAGGAAGCCGCGCGCGCCCAGTTCGGTGTAGCTGCGGTCATAGTTGGTGTAGAGGCCCGGCAGGCTGCGCAGGATGTCGGCCAGGGTGCGCCAGCCGTAGGCCTTGATGTCCGCCGCCGTGATGACCGACATGCTCGCCGGCGCTTCGCTGGCCGGCTGCGCGTATTTGGAGGCGCTGCTCACCTGCACCTGCATCAGCTGCTCGAGAGGCAGCTCGGTCAGGTCGGTTTCCGCATGCAGGCCCGGCGCAATCAGCAGGCCACCCAACGCAAACATTTGCGCCCACCGTCTGCGGCGCCACCACCGGTGAAACAGGCTTCCGAACGACCAAGGTGGGTGCACAGATGAGTGCACGACAACGCACGCGCACGTTCCGACATGGCACGCGTGCGCACAAGCGATCACAACAGTGGGTGACATCAAATGGACCAGCAGCAGAACCGAACGCGCCTTTGTTTTTTTGTGATGCATGCGTGGCGCGCCGTCGGTGCACATCAAGTTGAGTGCATTAAACGGACGCACAGGCGCGGTTCTTTAGTGCAACAAAGCGGGCCGGATCATACCCCAGGGCGCCCTGGGCGGATAGGCTGCCGCGCTATCTCCGCCGGCGGCGCGCGCGCTCGATGGCGGCCAGCTGCGCCACGGCTTCGGCCAGCTCGGCCTGGGCGCGGGCGTAGTCGATCTTGCTGCGGCTGTTCTGCAACAGTTCTTCGGCGGCCTTGCGCGCCTGCTGGGCCTTGGCCTCGTCCAGATCGCGGGCGCGCACCGCCGTGTCGGCCAGCAGGATCACCTCCTGCGGCAGGATGTGCGCAAAACCACCAGCGACGAAGAGGATGACCTCGTCGTCGTTCTCCAGCGTCACGCGCACGGTGCCGGGGCGCAGCCGCGTCAGCAGCGGCTCGTGGCCGGGCAGGATGCCCAGCTCGCCCTCCGTGCCCGGCACCACCACGAATTTGGCGGTGCCCTGGTACAGCCGCTCCTCTGCGGTCACGACGTCCACGGTCAGCAGCGGCATGGGGTCTCGTCTCCTGTTTTGTGCGCGATTGGCTGACACGGTAGCACGGCGTGCGCCGGTGGTCCTACCCTGTCTTGCCCTCATGCACCGGCCCCGAGCGCGGTACCGCGCTCGGTCGTGATGGCAGGCGGGAGGACTGGCGCAGACCAGTCTAGCCCGGCCAGGGAGTGACCGCGATGCACCACCCAACCAGCGGATCGCGCGCCAGCTCGATGCGCAGAAAACGCACCGCCTTCACCCGCTGCGACGACGAAGCCGCGTCCACCCGGTACGCCTGCAGCACCTCGAACATCCGCACCGAATTGTCCGCCTCGATGCTCACGTCGATGCCGGAATAGACGCGGCAACAGCGGTCGAGGCCATCCAGCCCCCGGTAAGACACCTTCGCGCCAATGCGCAGGTGCGCCCGCGCCCATCTCGCCCGAATGGCGCGGGAAGACATCGATCTCGGTTTCCTGCGGCACCAGTTGGTCGACCCGCGCCATCCGACAGGGGCGCGCCCCGATAGAACAGCTCCCGCCGTATGCCGCTTCCAGCACGCGGATCCGCGAGGTCACGGCCGGCTGGAACGGGCCGAGCGGCCTGGCGGCCAGCGCGATGCAGCTCAGGCGGGCGATCAGAAGAAGGACTTGAACTGCGCGACGCAGCACGAACGGGTGACGCTCCGAGCGCACGGTCCTGCAAGCCCGCGGGGAGGCCACCCATTTCAGGGGCTGCCTCGCCGGCCAAAGTGTGGCGAAACGTCCTCATCTTTTTTCCAGCAACCTAATACCTGATCTAAACATTTTTTATATTCAGGTACCCGGGAAGCGGCATTCTTGCGTGAATTGATGGAATTGGTTAGCGCAGAGCCTTCTTTTCATCGGATTAACACCACATTAACTCTTTGAAAATCCGTCGCGTGTGTGGTCACGGTCCGGCTGCGCGCAGATTCGGTTTTCTGGAGGCAGTAATGTTTGGCAGTGAAAAGATGACGTGCGTGGCGCAACCGCAGGACGTGACCGGCACGAGACAAACGATTTGGACCGCCACCATGATGGCGGTCGTAGCAGCAGCGGCCCTGACCGGCTGCGGCGGAGGCGGTGGCGGCGGTTCCGACACCAGCAGCAGCGCCTCCACGACACAGGCCACCCCGGCCAGCGTGGCGGTCGCGGCGGCTTGCAGCGGCACCCATTGCGGTGCGCTCGGCACCACCTACGCCGGCTCCGGCGTGGGCATCTGGCAGGCGACCAACACGGGCGGCGTGGCCGCCGCGGTGCCGGTCTCGATCGCAGGCCTCACGGGCCAGAACGTCACCCTGATCTACACCAACCAGAGCGCGGCCGCCCAACAGATGCCGTCCGTTTCGCTCAGCACCGCCAGCCTGACCGGCACCGGCGGCACGTCGGTCGCCAAGCCCCAGGCCAGCACCGGCACGCAGGGCGACACCAATGCGGCGTTCGACCGCACGCTCTCCGACTTCAACGCCCACGCCCTGGACGGCTACGCCAGCGGCCCCGCTCCACTCAAGACGCAGGGCGCCGCAAACGTTGCCGTACTGCGTCCGCAATCGGTCGCCGGCGTCGGCGCGCAGCGCTCGTGGAACCACCAGCAGCCGGACGGCGCCGCCGTGACCGTGACCGCCACGCTGCGCCAGCAGGCCACCGCCACCGACGGCCGCATCGTCAACCTGTGGGTCGAAGACAGCGAATACGGCAGCAGCAAGATCTCCGACAGCATCATCAACACGCTGCTCACCAAGTTCAGCTCGGGCAGCCAGTCAGTCTACTCGCTGGCCACGTCGCTGGTCGGCCAGCCGTGGGGCGCGTACTCCAGCTCGGCCAGCCTGATCGACCCGAACCAGGCGCTCGACATCGTCGTGCTGAACATCGAGCCGGACAGCCAGCCCTACGGCCGCGTGGGCTATTTCTGGGCGCGCAACAACTTCACCACCAGCGCCCAGCCGCTGTCGAACCAGTCGCTGTCGCTGTACGTGGATTCGGAGACGATCTACCTGGGCGGCACCAGCGGCCTGAGCACCGTCGTCTCGACCCTGGGCCACGAGTTCACGCATATGGCCAACTTCTACCAGCGCGGCGTGCTGCACGGCTCGTCCTACATGTACGGCACGTGGCTGGAAGAAATGACGGCAATGACCATGGAAGATGCGCTGTCCAGCCAGATCGACGCGAGCTTCAACACTGTGCGTGACAGCCGCTTCCCGGCCTGGCTGCAAAGCGCGTACGACTGCTCGCTGACCGCGTTCAACTCGTCGCTGTCGTCGACCTGCCCCGGGTATCCGATCTCGGGCAGCCTGGGCGGCTTCCTGCTGCGCCAATACGGCCTGTCGTACTACCGCAACCTCCTGCAGAACTTCTCGTCGATCGATTCGGCCACCCTGCTGAACAGCGCCATCCAGGCAGGCGGCGGCGCCGGCCTGGGTGACGCCGTCGCCCGCTGGGGCACGGCCATCGCGTTGCTGCCGGCCGCCTCCAGTCCGTCGGGCTTTGCCTATCCGGCGCGCACCGAAGGCAGCTTCTCGATCCCGGCCGTCAACGGCCCCGACTACAGCGGCCAGCGCGCGATGCCGAGCTCGGTGCCGGCCACGCTGCAGGGGTACGGCCATTTCCCGGTGGCACGCGGCGTCAAGATCGGCACGTACAGCGAGACGATCACCGTGCCGGCCTATTCGACGGTGTCGATCGTGGTGCAGTAAGGCTCAGGCGAGCCGGCCCCGTGCCGGAACCCGGCGCCATGCAGGCGCGCCGCGCGTCCATCAAGTGTTTTGCATGAGATGGACAAAGCGGCGCGCCCGCCTGCCTTTCCAGCCATGCAATCATCGCGGCTTTGCCTCGCCAGCCGCCGGCCCCATGCCCTACGTCGTCACCGAATCCTGCATCCAGTGCAAATACACCGACTGCGTCGCGGTCTGCCCGATGGACTGCTTCCACGCCGGCCCCAACTTCCTGGTGATCGACCCGGACACCTGCATCGACTGCTCGATCTGCGCGCCGGAATGCCCGGTCGGCGCGATCCATGCCGAGGCTGACGTGCCGGCCGACCAGCGGGAATTCATCGCGCTCAACGCGCAGCTGTCGCGCCGCGCCGATTGGCCGCGCCTGACGCAGGTGCAGCCTCCGCTGGCGGACCATGCGCGCTGGGCACAGGTGAAAGACAAGCGCGATGCCCTGATCGTCACACCGGCATAGCAACCGCTCAGGCCGCCGCATGCTTGCCCGGCGCGGCCGCGCGCATCGCCCGCGCGCGGCTGGCCACCTCGTCGCGCAGCGCCCCGCGCAGCCCCATCGCGAACACCGTCTCCGCCAGCAGGAACAGCGGGCCGATCACCAGCCCCGCCAGGTCATCGACGAACGCCGGCTTGCGCCCCTCGTAATAGTGGCCGACGAACTGCACGATCCAGCCGATCACGAACAGGCCCAGCCCCACCGACAGCCAGGCCACCGTCGAATGCGCGGCGACATGATGGCCCACCCACACCGCCATGCCGATCAGCCCGAGCATCGCCAGCCCGAACACCACGTCCAGCCGCAGATAGAACACCGTCACCGCCACCAGCAGCAGCAACGCCGGCGTGACCGCCACGCCACCCGGCAGCAGGCCCAGCACCGGGCGGGAGAACAGCACCGCCACGGCCACCACGATGACCGGGATGCCGAAGAAGTGCGTGGCGATGTTGCGGCCGTCCTGGTGGTAGGCCGCGTAGCTGGACAGGTGGTCGGACAGGGGGCGCATGATGGTCTCCGCAGGGTTGTGCGGGCGCAGCATGGACGCCCGCGCCGGCCGCTCGTTATCATCGTTTCATCCTAGCCATCAGGGGACGCAGTGTTCTGTCGCTTGGCCGACAAACGCGCGCGCTCCCCGGGTAAGCCCTAGCCATCGCCCGCCGCGGCGCCCTCTTTTCATGGATCTCGCCCCCAGTCCGCCTGCCTTGCCTGGTGCCCAGGCCTATCGCGAACGCCTGCATGCCAGCAGCTGGTTCGGCGCGCTCGGCACGCCCTTGCAGGACGCCCTGATCGGCATGGCGGTCGTGCGTCGGCTCGGCGGCGGCGACATGCTGTTCCGCAGGGGCGATCCGTCCGACGGGCTGTATTGCGTGGTGGAGGGCGCGATCCGTATCGGTGCCACCAGCGCGGAGGGGCGCGAGTCGCTGCTGGCGGTGCTGGAGCCGGTCAACTGGTTCGGCGAGATCGGCGTGCTCGACCGCCAGGCCCGCACCCATGACGCCCGCGCCGACGACGGCGCCCTGCTGCTGCACATGCCCCAGGCCCCGCTGGTGGCACTGCTGGACAGTGTGCCGGCATCCCTGCGCGCCTTCGCCCTGCTGCTCACCCACAAACTGCGGCTGACCTTCACGGTGCTGGAAGAAACCGCCCTGCTGCCCACCGCCGAACGCGTCGCCCGGCGCCTGCTGCTGATGGCCGACGGCTACGGTGACCTGCGCCTGGGCACCCGGCGCGTGCTGTGCGTGCCGCAAGAGCAGCTGGCCCTGCTGCTGGCGCTGTCCCGCCAGACCGTCAACCAAGTGCTCAAGGACTTCGAGGCCCGCGGCCTGCTGCGGCTGGCCTATGGGGAGATCGAGCTGCTCGACTTCGCCGGCCTGCGCGCGCTGGCGCGGGGGTGAAACGCCTGGCAATGCCCCTACATACGGGAGGTTTCCGCCGATCCTATAATGTGTTCCCGCTCGCACATTCGCCCTTCGCATGGTGCGGAGGTGGCGCAGCCGAGCTCTTTCCCGAGAACCATCATGCCCCGCCAGACCCCCATCGAGCGCTATCGCAACATCGGCATCTCGGCGCACATCGACGCCGGCAAGACCACCACGACCGAGCGCATCCTGTTCTACACCGGGGTCAATCACAAAATTGGCGAGGTGCATGACGGCGCGGCCACCATGGACTGGATGGAGCAGGAGCAGGAGCGCGGCATCACCATCACCTCGGCGGCCACGCACTGCATGTGGCGCGGCATGGGCGGCAACTACCCCGAGCACCGCATCAACATCATCGACACCCCGGGCCACGTGGACTTCACCATCGAGGTGGAGCGCTCCATGCGCGTGCTCGACGGCGCCTGCATGGTCTACGACTCGGTGGGCGGCGTGCAGCCGCAGTCGGAAACCGTCTGGCGCCAGGCCAACAAGTACAAGGTGCCGCGCATCGCCTTCGTCAACAAGATGGACCGCGTGGGCGCGGACTTCTTCCGCGTCGAGCGCCAGATGCGCGAGCGCTTGAAGGGCAACCCGGTGCCGGTGCAGATTCCCGTCGGCGCGGAAGACCATTTCCGCGGCGTGGTGGACCTCGTCAAGATGAAGGCCATCGTGTGGGACGATGCCTCGCAAGGCGTCAAGTTCGAATACATCGACATCCCCGAAGAGCTGCGCGCCACTGCCCAGGAATGGCACGACAAGATGGTCGAGGCCGCCGCCGAGGCCGACGAGGCGCTGCTCGAGAAATACCTCGGCGGCGAAGCGCTCACGGAAGCCGAGATCAAGGGCGCGCTGCGCCGGCGCACCATCGCCGGCGAGATCGTGCCGATGCTGTGCGGCTCGGCCTTCAAGAACAAGGGCGTACAGGCGATGCTGGACGCCGTGGTCGACTACCTGCCCTCGCCCATCGACATTCCCTCCATCCAGGGCCATGGCGAAAAGGACGAACCGCTGGAGCGCCACGCCAACGACGACGAACCGTTCTCCGCCCTCGCCTTCAAGATCATGACCGACCCGTTCGTCGGCCAGTTGATCTTCTTCCGCGTGTATTCCGGCTCGGTGTATTCGGGCGACACGGTCTACAACCCGGTCAAGGAGAAAAAGGAACGCCTGGGCCGCATCCTGCAGATGCATGCCAATCAGCGTGTCGAGATCAAGGATGTGCACGCCGGCGACATCGCCGCGGCCGTCGGCCTGAAGGAAGCCACCACCGGCGACACGCTGTGTGATCCGGACAACGTCATCATCCTGGAACGCATGGAGTTCCCGGAGCCCGTCATCTCGCAGGCCGTGGAGCCCAAGACCAAGGGCGACCAGGAGAAGATGGGGCTGGCGCTCAACCGCCTTGCGCAGGAGGACCCGTCGTTCCGCGTGAAGACCGACGAGGAATCCGGCCAGACCATCATCTCGGGCATGGGTGAGCTGCACCTGGAAATCCTGGTCGACCGCATGAAGCGCGAGTTCGGCGTGGAAGCGACCGTCGGCAAGCCGCAGGTGGCCTACCGCGAGACGATCCGCAAGATCGCCGATGACGTCGAAGGCAAGTTCATCAAGCAGTCGGGCGGCCGCGGCCAGTACGGCCATGCCGTCATTACGCTGCAGCCCAACCCCGGCAAGGGCTACGAGTTCGTCGACGAGATCAAGGGCGGCGTGATTCCGCGCGAGTTCATCCCGGCGGTGGACAAGGGCATCCGTGACACGCTGAACGCGGGCGTGCTGGCGGGCTATCCGGTGGTCGACGTGAAGGTGCGGCTGACCTTCGGTTCGTACCACGACGTGGACTCGAACGAAAACGCGTTCCGCATGGCCGGCTCGATGGCGTTCAAGGACGCGATGCGCCGCGCCGATCCGATCCTGCTCGAGCCGATGATGGCGGTGGAAGTGGAAACGCCCGAGGAGTACATGGGCAACGTGATCGGTGACCTCTCGTCGCGGCGGGGCATGGTGCAGGGCACGGAGGATATCCCCGGGGGCGGCGGCAAGGTCGTCCACGCCGAGGTGCCGCTCGCCGAGATGTTCGGCTACTCCACCAACCTGCGCTCGCTGTCGCAGGGCCGGGCGACCTACACGATGGAGTTCAAGCATTACGCCGAAGCCCCGCGCACTGTGTCGGAAACGGTGATTTCCGCCAAACGGGCCTGATCCCGGCACCCGCCCTCGTTCCGCCGGGACTGCGCCGGCATCGCGGCGGCCACCCTCGGGTGGCCGTCTGCGCTTGATGGACCGGCCGCCACCCTGCGCGCCGCAGCGTACCGCCGGATGCCATGCAATATGCAACCGTCGGCGCCACCCCGCCGAACACGCCAGGCACCGCATCGCCATCGCCAAGCAGAAACCGACCGCCCACATGCGCGACGGCCAGGATATCGGCCGCCCAATCCATTCCACCTCAATCTTTAAGCATGGCTTTCTTGTCATTTCAATATTATTTAAAATCAATTCACTCAGTCTCACCGCCCTGAACAGCCAACATCCAATCCGACGACGCCACGCAGCGGAACACATATTCCAACAATTCAATCATTCTTATATCTGAAATTCGCGCAGTAATCCCCTCTCCGATCATCGGCCTCCGCAATCCAATTGAATTGGCCGGCACCCGCAAGAACGGCTCTCCGCCTGCATTCCGCGCGCCACGGCGCGTTACCTGATGCGCCGGAACGTTACGTTACATCGGTACGCCCACACCACCACGCTTCGCATCAATAAATGACAAAACGCATGTTTTTCGCAATGAATCCGGTTATGTAGCCGGAATGCATTGCCACAAATCGTGTAAATCAACCTGATTTTCTCGATGGCATAGTTCGTGCACCCGTCTCTCATGCACCACCCAACGCACCACCAACAAAGACGAGGTCACAATGAAAACCAGCTTCAAATTGACGGGTACCGCACTGGCGGTCGCAACCGCATTCAGCGTACTGACCTCCGCGTCCGCGGCAGCCAGTGCGCTCGATCCGCTGCCGATCGTGGCGGTGGGCAGCAGCCCGCTTGCAGGCGGCGTATCGGCCAGCGTCATCGCGAACGGCCTGACACCGACGACGTCGATCGGCGCGACCGCATCGTCGTCGGGCGAGGTGACGACGACGCTCCCCGGCGCCCTCGGCACCCCCACCGATACCCTGGTCGCGACCGTGCAATCGGTCACCGGCAACACCCCGGCTTCGTCCGCGGTATCTCAAGTCATCGGCACCGTGAACAGCGTCAACCCGGTGGGCACGGTGGCCAGCACGGCGGGCGGCGCACTGGGCAGCATCGGCGGTGGTTCGAATGCCCTGGCTTCGGTCCAAGGCACGGTGGGCCAGGTGGTGGGCACGGTCAGTGGCAGCGATCCGTCCGGTGCGCTCAGTGGTGCCTTGAATACCGTGACCGGCGCGCTGGGCGGCAGCGGCAATGCGACCGGCGCATTGAATGGCGTGGTGGGGACGGTGACCGGTGCCCTCGGCAACAACAACCCGACCGGCGCGCTGAATGGCGTGATCGGCACGGTGACCGGGGCGCTGGGCAATGCCGGCGGCAGCGATCCCACGGGGGCACTCAACGGTGTCGTGAACACGGCCACCGGTACCCTCGGCAGCAATAGCCCGACTGGCGCACTGAATGGCGTGGTCGGCACGGTGACCGGCGCTCTGGGCAATGCCAGCGGCAGCGATCCCACCGGCGCACTCAGCGGGGTCGTGAACACCGTCACCGGTACGCTCGGCAGCAACAGCCCGACCGGCGCGCTGAATGGCGTGGTCGGCACGGTGACCGGCGCTCTGGGCAATGCCGGCGGCAGCGATCCCACCGGGGCGCTCAGCGGGGTCGTCAACACGGTCACCGGCACGCTCGGCAGCAACAGCCCGGCCGGCGCGCTGAATGGCGTGGTCGGCACGGTGACCGGCGCTCTGGGCAATGCCGGCGGCAGCGATCCCACCGGCGCACTCAGCGGGGTCGTGAACACCGTCACCGGCACGCTCGGCAGCAACAGCCCGACCGGCGCGCTGAATGGCGTGGTCGGCACGGTGACCGGGGCGCTGGGCAATGCTGGCGGCAGCGATCCCACCGGCGCACTCAGCGGGGTCGTCAACACAGTCACCGGCACGCTCGGCAGCAACAGCCCGACTGGCGCATTGAATGGCGTGGTCGGCACGGTGACCGGCGCTCTGGGCAATGCCGGCGGCAGCGATCCCACCGGCGCGCTCAGCGGGGTCGTCAACACCGTCACCGGTACGCTCGGCAGCAACAGCCCGACCGGCGCGCTGAATGGCGTGGTCGGCACGGTGACCGGGGCGCTGGGCAATGCCGGCGGCAGCGATCCCACCGGGGCGCTCAGCGGGGGCGTCAACACGGTCACCGGTACGCTCGGCAGCAACAGCCCGACCGGCGCGCTGAATAGCGTGGTCGGCACGGTGACCGGGGCGCTGGGCAATGCTGGCGGCGCATCCAATCTGCTGGCGCCGATCCAAGGAACCGTAACCCAGGTCGTCAGCACGCTGTCGGGCGCCGGCGGCAGTCCGATCACCCCGATCACGAGCCTCGTCGGCACGCTGCAGAACGCCCTGCCGGTCGGCGGCAATCCCGCCGGTGCGCTGACCGGTGCGGTCGGGACGGTGACGGGTGCGCTGGGCAGTGTCGGCAGTGGCTCCGGCGCGCTGGCTCCGGTTCAAGGGGTTGTGAACCAGGTCGTGGGCACGCTGGGCGGCAGCAACCCGACCGGTGCACTCAGCGGCGTCGTGGGCTCGGTCACTGGCGCGCTTGGCGGCAGCAATCCCGCTGGTGCGCTGACGGGCTCGCTCGGCAGTATCGGGGCACCGGTGTCGCAAGTGGTCGGTTCGCTGACCAGCCCGGTCGGGGGCGGTTCGGTGGGCGTCGGGCAGGTCGGCGGCGCGGTCTCGGGCGCAGTGGCGGCAGGCGGCAGCCTGCTCGGCTCGGTCAGCAATGTGGTGAACAGCACGGTGAGCAACACCGCCGGCGCTGTCGGCACGGTCGTGAACGCGGTCGGCAACGCCGCCGGGACGGTCATCGGCACGGTGCCGGGCGTGTCGGTCTCGACCACGCGCTCAAACGGCACCACGACGATCCAGCCGCTCGCCCCGGTGACGTCGCTGATCACGAACCTGACGGGCGCGCTGCCGAGGTGAGGCGGCCGGGCGGCGGGCACGCACAGCCCGCCACCATTGCAGCATTGCGGCATGACGGCCTGCGTCATGCCGCTTTTTCTTTGAGGTGCCTAGCTGATCGACTGGCGACGGCAAGCCTCCAGCGCCGTCATCCCGGAGAGGCGGCCGGAACAGCCATCGAATGCGTGAGCGTGAACGCCAGGCGAAACGCCCTGGCCACCGACGAACAGCCCGTCAACGCGGCGGACCGCTTCTCAACGGGGGGAAAGCGCCATCCACAGAAACACGATGCCCGCGGCCGCCACCAGGAACGGCATCGAATAGACATGGAACACCAGCCATGCCCGCTTGTCCCTCGCCATCCGCAGGGCGATCAGGTTGGCCAGCGAGCCGACCATGAAGCCGAAGCCGCCGACGCTCACGGCAAAGGCCATCACCGGCCAGTCATGGGAAGACTCGGCCAGCAGAATCGCCGCCGGCACGTTGCTGATGACCTGCGACAGGCCGATGCCCGCCCAGTACAGATGCGTCGGCTCGCTCAGCGCCAGCATGGCAAGCCCATGCCGGACCGGCTCCAGCTGGGCCACCAGCCGCAGATCGATGAACATCAGCACGAACACCAGCAGCAGGCCCCAATCGACGCGGGCCAGCACGTAGCGCGCACCGATCAGGTACAGCACCACCAGGCCCGCCAGCGCCGCCAGCGGATACCCCCGGTCGGTCAGCAGCAGGAACGGCACATAGAGCGCCAGCGCGGGCAGCAGCAGGCGCTTGTGCAGCTCGGGTGCGTCGACGTCCGAATGCACGTGGATGGTCTGCGCGGGAAACGCGAACCACGTCCCCACCAGCAGCAACAGCATCAGCAGCGCCACCATCGGCGCCATTTGCCAGACAAACCCGCCGAACGACAGACCGGACTGATGCCACAGGAAGAGGTTCTGCGGATTGCCGATCGGCGTGAGCGCGGAGCCCGCATTGACGGCCAGCGCCTCGAACACGATCAGCCGCGTCACCGGCAGCCTGGCGACGTGCCGCAGCCCGACTGTCAGCGGCACGATCACGAATAGCGCGACGTCATTGGTCAGCAGCGTCGACAGCGCCGCCGAGGCACCCACGAGGCTCAGCGCGAGCACGCGTTCGCTCTGCACCGCATCCACCAGGCGCTGGCCGAGCAGCTGCAGCATCCCGCTGGACTCCACCGCCTTGGTCAGGATCAGCAGCCCCGCCAGGGCGGCAATCGTGTGCCAATCCACCAACTGCGGATATTGGACGATGCGTTGGGGCGCCAGGGTGGTCAGTCCCGCGCAGACGATCAGCAGCAGCCAGAAGAAGGTGTCCTGCTTGAGGCTTTGCCAGAACGGTGGATGGGAACCGTGTGCGGTGGAGAAGACAGCGGCCGGCGCCGGGGCGGCATCGGCACGCGCGCGGGAAGAGTCGTCGGGCATGCAGCAAGGATGGGGAAACAGGGTATCGACGCGCATTGTATGCGCGCGACACTACGGCCGGGCAAGTTCCGCCGGGCGCGACCGCAGACGCGCCCGGGCGGGATTGCCCTGGCAGGCCACCACGCGGTGGCCGCGCTCAGGATTCGCGCGAACCCGAGCCCGGGCGGTCGGAGCCACCCGTTGAGCCGGTGCCGCCGGCCGCCGGCCGATCGCCCGAACCCGCGCGCGAGCGATCGTCGGAACCGCTGCCGACATTGCCGGCGTGCGGCGCGCCCTGCTGCCCTGCCTGGCTGGGCGCGGCGCCCGGATGGTAGGCCGACTGCGGCTGGCGTTCCGGACCGCGATACTGGCCCGCCAGGCCATGGCCGCTGGACCCGCCCATGGCACCGGACGGGCCTTCGCGGCCCGCCTCGGTCCCAGGCGATCCGCCCGGCGACGGCTGGGTCGGATGGCTGGCGATCACGCGCTCGATTTCGGCCACGGCTTCGCGCGGGGCAAGCACGACTTCCAGCCCCAGCGCCCCGGCCACGGCCATCAGCGTCGACAGGCGCGGATCGGCACGGCCGGATTCCGCACGCAGATACGCCTCGCGCGAGATGCCGGCCATCTTGGCGACGTCTTCCTGTTTGAGCTTGCGCGACTTGCGCAGACTGTGTAACTGCTTGAAGGGCTGTTCCATCTGTTTGCTCCTGCACCTGAGATGGGGGGCATCGAAGGGCCGGGGGACCCGCTCGATGCGGCTGAAAAAACATACGGACGATGGAGCAAGACGCCTCCAGGTCCACGGCAGAACATGCATCCGGCAGCAGCGTGTTGATGTGCCAACTGCTGCACATTTTGCGAGTGGTGGCCTCCTGATGTGGTTCTTACAGAGTAGACGTAATTTCGACTGCACCCAATGTTGACGCGTGATGAAATCGCATCCCACCGTACCTGTGTATGGTGACAAGCCCAGCCAGGGACGGTTCCCGCCCCACATGCCGTTTTCTGCGCTTGTTCACAATCGTGCTGTGATGCATACATCGCAAATCGTCACACCCTCTGCGCCATCCGTCGATCCGCGCTTGCCCTAACCACCAAGCAGAGGCGCACACGAGCAAACATGCAGCAAACCGCACTTTGCTTCCGGCTTGCGGACGACGCACGGCTAACGTCACGCAAATGGCGTGCCGGAACGTGACGTGGCGGCCGGTCAGGCAGGCAGTCAGTGGAAATCGCGGCTGGAGGACGCCAGCCGCCCCAGAAGCGGCGTCAGATCCACCAGATGCTGCGCGACCAGGTGCCGTGTCTCGCGCTCGCACTGCCACTTCCCATAGACGCCCAGCAGGCGGGCATGCAGCACCTCCCGGCGCTGACGCTCGATCAGGCGCGGCCAGAGCACGACGTTGACGGCGCCGGTCTCGTCCTCGATCGAGACAAAGATGGTGCCCTTGGCCGTGCCCGGCCGCTGCCGGACGGTCACGATGCCGCACGCGCGCGCCAGCTGCCCGTTGCGGTAGCCGGCCAGCGCGGCGGCGGTGACAAAGCGCATCCGCTCCAGCCGGGGCCGCAGCAGGCTCAGCGGATGGCTTTGCAGCGACAGGCCCAGGCTGCCGTAATCGGCAACGACCTCTTCACCGAGGGACGGCGCGGGCAGGACCAGCGGCGCCTCCACTGGCCGGGCCTGGCGCAGCAGGGCATGGTCCTGGCCGGGCTCCTGCAGCGCCAGGGTCTGCCACAGCGCCTGGCGGCGATGCCCGGCCAGCGACAGCAAGGCATTGGCGGCGGCCAGCACGCTCAGGTCGTGGCGATCGAGCGCGGCGCGGTGCGCCAGGTCCTCGACGCTGGAAAACGGCGCCTGGGCGCGGGCGGCCACGATGCGCTCGCCGGCCGCCGGCCGCATGCCGCGGATACGGTTGAGGCCGAGCCGGATATCGGGCTGGCCGCCCGCCCCGTCCGGACGCGCGTGCAGCGTGCTGTCCCACGCGCTGGCCGTCACATCCGCCGGCAGCACGCGCACCCGGCTGCGCCGTGCCTCCTGCACCAGTTGCGACGGCGAATAGAACCCCATCGGCTGGCTGTTGAGCAGCGCGGCAAAGAACGCCGCCGGCTCGTGGCATTTCAGGAAGCTGCTGACATAGGCCAGCCTGGCGAAGCCGGCCGCATGGCTCTCGGGGAAGCCGTATTCGGCAAACCCTTCCATCTGCCGGCACAGCGCCTCGACGAAAGCCGGGTCGTAGTGCCGCACTTCGACCATCTCCTTCATCAGCCGCGCCTGGTGCTGGGTGAGATTGCCCTTGCGCTTCCAGGCCGCCATGTCGCGGCGCAGGCGGTCGGCCTCGTCGGCGGTGAAACCGCCCGCCTTCATGGCGATCTCCATCACCTGCTCCTGGAAGATCGGCACGCCCAGCGTGCGCTCCAGCACCGCCTTCACCTCCGGGCCGGGATAGGTCACGCAGTCGGGGTTGCCGTTGCGCACCGCCTCGCGCCGCTGCAGGTACGGGTGCACCATGCCGCCCTGGATCGGCCCGGGCCGCACGATGGCGACCTGGATCACCAGGTCGTAGTACGTGCGCGGCCGCAGCCTCGGCAGCATCGACTGCTGCGCGCGCGATTCGATCTGGAACACGCCGATGGTCTCGGCGCGGCAGATCATCTCGTAGGTGGCCGTGTCCTCGTCGGGCAGGTGCTGCATGGCGAGCTTGTCCGGCGCCCCATAATGCGCGCGCCGGCCCGGCAGCGCATCGAGCATGTCGAGCGTGCGGCGGATGGCTGTCAGCATGCCCAGCGCCAGCACGTCCACCTTCAGCAGACGCAGCGATTCGAGATCGTCCTTGTCCCACTGGATGACGCGGCGCTCCGACATGGCCGCGTTCTCGATCGGCACCAGCCGCGACAGCTTGCCCTGCGCGATGACAAAGCCCCCGACATGCTGCGACAGATGGCGCGGAAACCCGCGCAACTGCTCGATCAGCCCCGCCCAGCGCTGCACCAGCGGCGACTCGGGGTCCAGCCCCTGCTGGCCGGCGCGCTGCGCGAACTCGTGCCGGCCGTCCCACCACGCCTGCGCCTTGGCCACCTGCTCGATCACGCCCAGATCGATGCCGAGCGCACGGCCGACATCGCGCAGGGCGCTGCGCGTGCGGTAGGTGATCAGCGCCGCGGCCAGCGCGGTGCGCGTGACGCCGTATTTTTTGTAGATGTACTGGATGACCTCCTCGCGCCGCTGGTGCTCGAAGTCGACGTCGATATCGGGCGGCTCGTTGCGCGCGCGGGACAGGAAGCGTGCAAACAGCGTGTTGCCGCTCTCCGGATTCACCTCGGTGATGCCCAGGCAATAGCACACCGCCGAATTGGCCGCCGAGCCACGCCCCTGGCAGAGAATGCTCTGGCTGCGGGCAAACCGCACCACGTCGTAGACGGTCAGGAAGAACGGCTCGTAGCGCAGCTCGGCGATCAGCGCCAGTTCCTCGTCGAGCTGCGCCCGCACCTTGGACGGGATGTCCTTGCCGTATCGCCGCGCGGCACCGGCCATCACCTCGGCGAGCAGATAGCCGGCGGGCGTCTGCCCCTCGGGCACCACCTCGTGCGGGTATTCGTATGCGATCTCGTCGAGCGAGAAGTCGCACAGCGAGGCGAGCTCCACGCTGCGGCGCAGCACCTGGGCACCGCGCTCGCCCTGGTAGAAGAAGGCGAGCTGCATGCGCGTGCGCATCGCCTGCTCGGCGCTGGGCGCCAGCGCCAGCCCGCATTCGGCGATGGGCCTGGACAGGCGGATGGCCGTCAGCACGTCGTGCAGCGGCTTGCGCTGCCGAGAATGCATGGCCACATCGCCCGTGGCGACCATGGGCACGTCGGTCTGCTCCGAGACCGCCGCCACCGTGCCGCGATGGCGGTCGTCGGCGTGGCGCAGCGGCAGCTCGAGCGCCATCGACAGGCGGTCGCCGAACACCTGCCGGCACCACTGGGCCTGGGCCAGCAGATGCCGCGGATCGGGATCGTAGTCGGGCAGCAGGATGGCCAGGCAATGCGGCATGCCGCGCAGGTGGGCGAGCTCACCTGCGGGCGCGGCGAGGTCGTCGGCGAGCAGGCGGTAATTGCCCTTGGGGGCGGCCAGCCGCGCCTGCGTGATGCATTCGCACAGGTTGCCGTAGCCGTCGATGTCCTGCGCCAGCAGCACCAGCCGCAGCCACGGCTCGCCTTGCGCGTCGCGCACGGTGAAACGGCTGCCGATGATCAGCTTCAGGCCCGCTTCCTTGGCCGCCATGTGGGCGCGCACGGTGCCGGCCACGGAGCATTCGTCCGTCAAGGCCAGCGCCCGGTAGCCGAACGCCTGGGCGCGCGCCACCAGTTCGTGCGGATGCGACGCGCCGGTCAGGAACGTGAAGTTGCTGATGCAGTGCAGTTCGGCATAGTCCGGCAGGCCGATGGGCAGCGGGGTCGGGGCGTTCATCGTGTGCACCGTCCATCAGCCGAACAGGCCGTGCAGGTACCAGCGCGCCTCGTCCTCGCCCGCCGTGGCCGAGACGCGCTCGCGGTAGATCCAGTAGCGCACGGCGCCCTCGCCTTCCGCGATGAAGTAGTCGCGCTTGATCAGCGCATCGTCCCACCAGCCCGATTCGATGCGCTCCGGCAGCGATACCAGCCGCAGCGGCCCGCGATAGTACGGATAGTGCCGGCGCGTCAGCAGCGGGATCGGCTGCTCCAGCAGCCACAGCGGCCGCTCCGGCTGCCGGGCATGCCATTGCGCCAGCGCCTGGCGGGCGGCGGCGCGGCCGGACACCGTGGTGGCGGCGTTCACCTCCGCCCAGTGGTTGGCGCGCTCGGGGCGATGGTCGGCGCAGGGCTGCGGATGCAGCACGTTGGCGGCGCCCAGGCGGGCGATCAGGGTGTCGATCAGGCGGGCGGCATCTTCCGCGCGGGCACCGGGCGCGGGGAACAGCGCGCCGGTGGGCGGCGCGAGCGGCACGGCATCCGTCACCGTGAGCCGCAATTCGACCACCGGGGCGATCAGCGTGAGGCGATGGACGCGCTCCCGCAGCACGCGCGACAGATGCGCCAGCGTGCGGACCGGCTGCGCCAGCAGGATGTCGACCGGCGTGGACGACGCGGCATCCTGGGCATCGCGTCCGCGCCGGCGTTCGTGCTCCAGCGTCAGCCGGTAGCCCTTGGCGCCCAGTTGGTGGGCGGCCAGCCAGCCGGTCAGCTGCAGCAGCAGTTGCTCGGCGGCGGCCAGTACGCCTTCGGCGCTGTCGATGCGGCCGGGCAGTTCGAGCGGCACGTCGAAGCGCATCGGCGCGGCAAACCAGGTGAAGCGTTCATGCGCCTCGCCATAGCCCGCGTCGAGCGTGTCGACCAGCAGCGGCCCGCAGCGCCGGCGCAGGCCGCCCCGCGGCAGGCCGCGCAGGTCGGCCAGCGTGCGGCAGCCCAGCCCTTCCAGCCAATCCGGGCGCGTCAACCTGGCGACGGTCTCGATGGGCAGGCCGTCGAGCAGCACGGCCATGCGCGCGGGCCGCACCGCACGCCGGATGCGGACCGGCTGCGCGCCGCGACCGCGCATCGCATGCGCGCTGGCCAGCCATGCCGCGCCGCGCCCCGTGGTACCCGTGCCGATCTGCGGCACCAGCCCCAGGCAGCGCGCGTAGCGCCGCACGGCCCGGCAGAGCGCGCGATGGCCGCCGAACAGGCGCAGGCTGGCTTGCACCTCCAGCAGCACGGTCGCCTCGTCCGCCAGGTCTAGGCAGACATGCGGCGTCAGGGCCAGCAGCGCCAGCGCGAGCGCCTGCACCAGCCGCGCCTCGGCGGCCGGGTCGCGCGCCAGCTGCAGCGCGTGCGGCACCAGCGCCTGCATGCCGGCCCGCCGCAGGCCCGGCTGCACGCCCTCGCGCGCGGCCGCCCGGTTGGTCGCCACCACGCGCTCCTGCTCCAGCACCACGACCGGCAGGGGCATCCCCGCCGGCCCCGCGGCCGGATCAGACCACCGGGAACGCAGCGCGTCGAGCGGCAGGCGAGGCAGATGCACTGCGATCCAGAACGGCATGATCGGTGGCGTCCGGCACCTCGCCGGACACAGGAAAGGATGACAGCGACGCCAGCAGCGCCGCCGTGGCCGGGTCCACGACAAACGGCTCGGCCGGCGCAGCCGGCAGCGGCCGCACCGAAGCGCGACCGGCCCGCAGCGGATCGGCCAGGGGCAACGCCAGCGGCGTGTCGCGCAGCGGCCCGCGCCGCTTGTGGAAGGCGATGGACAGCGTATCGCCCGCCATGGGCGCCAGCCCGAGCCGCAGCACCGCCGGCGACGACTCCCGCAGCGCCTGCACCGGACGGAACACCCAGATCGCGCTTTCGCCGGCCTGCGCCAGCACCTGCAGCCGGCGCAGCACGCCGGGGCGCGCCTGGTCCAGCCAGAGCAGCACCCCGCCGAACGCCTGGCTGCGCAGGATCTGCTCGGCCGCCCACAGCAGGTCCGACGGCTTGGCCGCGCGCACCCAGACCATCTGCTCCGGCGAAAAATCCCAGCCGACCAGCCGCACCGCATTGGGCAGATACGGCGGCCCGACCAGGGCGATGCGCTCCGCGCCGGCGCACAGCGTGGACAGCGCCGGCCGCAGCAGCCGGCATTCCCCGATACCGGGCTGCGGGCACAGCAGTTCTGTCAGCCCGCCCAGTGGCCAGCCGCCGCCGGGCAGTTCGGCATCCAGCGCGTCATGGCCGGTCGCCAGCACCCGCCCGACACCCCGCGCCAGGCTGCCGGCCCGCCACAGCGCCGGGTGCAGCAGCTCCGGCGATGGCACCGGCCGCACACGCGGAAGCACCCCGGCGGTTACCGGACCAGCGGCCGCATCAACGACGGCCGGAGGTGCCGCGACATCGTTGGCGGAAAAAAGAGACGGGGACTGCGCAGACATGAAGGCACCGCAAGGCTGAGCCGAATACTGTATGGATATACAGTATCACAACTTTTTGAGCCTTGGTGCCCGTGGCCCCAAATAGGAACGGATCGCCTCGGTCAGGCCTGGCCCGGGGATTGGATCATCTCCCTCCGACGGCACGCGCACGGCCGACCGCCGTCACGCCAGTTCGGCCCCCTTGCGCTCGGGCACGAACGCCATCGTGGCCAGCATGTCCAGCACATAAAGGCCGGCCAGCAGCGCAATCGCCGTCCGGAAGGAATACGCCGCGGCCAGGCTGCCGACCACCACCGGCCCGAACCCGCCGACCGCGCGGCCGAGGTTGAAGAGCACGTTTTGCGCCGTGGCGCGGGCGGCCGTCGGCAACGCTTCGGAAATGAGCGCACCGTATCCGCCGATCATCCCGTTGACGAACATGCCCATCACCGCGCCGGCCCATAGCAGCGCGAGCGGGTCCGTCAGGCGGGCGTATGTCAGCACCATCGCCACGGCGCCCGCCTGGAAGATCAGGAACGTCGGCTTGCGGCCGATACGGTCGGCCAGATGGCCGAAGGCGACGATGCCGAGCATCATCCCCAGGATGGTCACCGAGGTCCACAGGGCGGACTTCGTGAGCGAGAAGCCCAGCGTCTTGCCCAGATACGTGGGCAGCCAGATCATGATCCCGTAGTAGCCGAAGTTCTGGACCGCGCAGAGGATGACGATGCCCAGGCTGGTGCGCAGGGTGCGCGCATCCGACACGAGCAGCCTGAAGGCGCTGGTCTTCCCGCGCGGGGCATGGGCGTGGCGCACGAACAGTTCCGGCTCGTGCAGCCTGTTGCGGATGAACCAGGCCACCGCCGCCGGGAGAACGCCCAGCAGGAACATGCCGCGCCAGCCGATGAACGGCAGCAGCAGCGGTGTCAGCAGCGCCGCCAGGAGCACCCCGCACTGCCAGCCGAGCGCCACATAGGACGAGACCCGGGCCCGCTTGTGCGCCGGCCAGGCTTCGGCCGCCAGCGCCATGCCGATGCCGAACTCGCCGCCCAGGCCGATGCCGGCGATGGTCCGATAGATCAGCAGGTCCGTGAAACCCTGCGCGAATGCGCACATGCCGGTGAACACCGCGAACAGCACGATGGTCCAGGTCAGCACGCGCACGCGGCCATAAGCATCGCTCAACGCGCCAAACAGAATGCCGCCCGCGACCGCCCCCACCAGGGTCCAGGTCACCAGGGCCCCCGACTCGCCCGGGGTGAGCGCCAGCGCCGCGCTGATGGCCGGCAGCATGAACCCGAGGATCAGCAGGTCGAAACCGTCCATCGCATACCCGATCGCTGACCCGGCCAGCGCCTTCCATGCATCGCCGGATGTACGTGCCGGACAGGCGACCGGGGCGCCGATATCCGGCACCGATGTATTGACGTGTGCGTCCATAAAGCAGGTTCTCTTGAGCCCAGGGCCGGGCCTGGCGGTTTCGGGGGAGTGAGGGTTCCAGTCGCGGGGCAGCGGCTTGCCGCTGCCGCATCCGGGGTCTTATAGCACCCCGAATTCCCGTGCACTCTCATTTTTTATCTGAGGGAACGTGCAGCCGGCACGGCATCCGTGGCTTCCGGCTGGCGCCGCAGACCACAGGGGTGCTGCAGTCATGCGCGCGAGACCAGCCCTTCGAGCTGCTCCGCGACGCTGTCGAACGGCGCGATGCTCCGTTGCGCGCGGCACAGCACGATCGCCCCCTCCACGCTTGCGATGATCAGCGTGGCCAGCCCGGACGCCGATGCGCGGTCGCGCCCCTGGGCCTCCAGCGAGGCGACGAGCTTGCGCTCCCAGTCGGAAAACACCGCCGCCGCCGCCGCCAGGGCGTCCTCCGCGAGGTCGTCGATGGGCTCATCGACAGCCGTCGCCATCACCGGGCATCCGATGCGGAAGTCCGATCGCACGAGCAGGTCCCGCCACATCGACAGGAACCCGCGCAGGCCCGCGACAACGCCGGCCTTCAGGTAATGGTCCAAGCCCGCGCTGACCCGCGCTCCGGCGAACTTCACGGCCTCGACGACAACCTGCTGCTTGCCGCCGGGAAAGTGATGGTAGGTCGAGCCCAGCGGCGCTTCGGCGCGCTTGGCCATCTCCCGGATGCTCGTGGCATTGAGGCCGTGCCGCGCCAGCATCTCGGCCGCGGCCATCACCACGCGCTGGCGGGCATCGGATTGACGGGGAGGCATCGCAGTTAGCCCTTTTTAAGACAGTCGTCATAGTTTAACGTACGCTTTCTATGACAGTCGTTATAGAAAGGGATCCCATGACCACTGACGTCATTCCTGTGAGCCTCACCGCCGCCGACGGGTATGTCCTCGGCGGCTGCCGCTATCCGGCCGACACGGCGTTGAAGGGGCGCCTGGTCGTTGCGGGAGCGACAGCGGTGCCGCAGGGGTTCTACCGGCGGTTCGCCCAGTTCGCCGGCACCCGTGGCTTCGAAACCCTGACGTTCGATTACCGGGGCATCGGGCAGTCGCGTCCGCCGTCCCTCCATGGATTGCGCACGGATTTCCTGGATTGGGCGCGGCTGGACCTGGCCGCGGCGGTCGACACCATGGCGGATGGCGCCGTGCCGCTGTACGTCGTCGGCCACTCCTACGGCGGGCATGCCTTCGGGCTGCTGCCCAATCACCGCAAGGTGGCCGGCTTCTGCGTCTTCGGCACCGGCGCCGGCTGGCATGGCTACATGCCGCTGGGCGAACGGCTGCGCGTGCTGGCCATGTGGAACGCGGTGCTGCCGGTGCTGACGTGGTGGAAGGGCTACTGCCCGTGGAAGATGCTCGGCCTGGGCGAAGACCTGCCCGTGGGGGTCTACCGGCAATGGCGGCACTGGTGCCGTTTCCCCCGCTACCTCTTCGACGATCCCGCCATGCGGGGGATCGAGCAGGCCTATGCGGACGTCCGGACGCCGATCGTGGCCGTGAATGCGCTGGACGATCTCTGGGCCCCGCCGGCATCCCGCGATGCCTTCATGCAGGGCTACCGCAACGCCCCGCTGACGCGGAAAGACCTGGATCCGAGGCAGATCGGCGGCAAGGTCGGGCACATGGGCTACTTCCGGCAGGCCGGCGAGCCGCTGTGGGAGCGCATGCTGGGATGGTTCTCAAGCCTTCCGCGGACGACGGCGACACGATGAGCCCGTCGTAGCGCCGACGTCGCGCTGTCCGCCCGGGGCAGGACGCCCGCACCGGCCAGCGCGCCATCACGCGCACGCGGCGCGCATCCGCGCAACGGTGCCGCAGGCCCTGCTGCGGCAGGCGGACCGTGGTGCTCGCGCAAGGGGTGCCGCTGCGACGCACCGGCCGGCACCATGCCCTGGCGGAACGCGAAGCCAACAGGCCACGGCACCCGCGCCGTGCCCACAAGCCCTGCGCGCGCCGCCGCCCCTGCCGTATCATCTCCTCCCAGCGATACGTCGCGCGATGGTGTGTCCCCTCCCCCCGATCCCACAGGACAGCAAGCCGCATGAACGCCAGCCTTCCGCCCGCACTGAACCATCCGGTCGCCGCCCGCGACGCCATCCGCGACCTGCGCGCCTCGCGCATCCGCGAAGTGGCCAACGCCGGCCTCGGCCTGCCCGACGTGCTGCCGTTCTGGTTCGGCGAATCCGATCGCGTCACGCCCGAGTTCATCCGCGACACCGCCGCGCAGGCCCTCGCGCGCGGCAACACGTTCTACACGCACAACCTGGGCATCGCCCCGCTGCGCAGCGCCCTGGCCGACTATGTGAGCCGGCTGCACGGCCGCACCGCGATCGATCACGTAGTCGTCACCAGCGCGGGCGTGAACGCGCTGATGCTGGCCGCGCAGCTCGTGGTCGGCCCCGGCGACCGGGTCGTCACCGTGACGCCGCTGTGGCCGAACGTGGTCGAGATTCCCAAGATCCTCGGCGCCCATGTCGAAACCGTCCCGCTCGATTACGGCGCGCACGGCTGGACGCTCGATGTCGACAGGCTGCTCGCCGCCCTCACGCCCGACACCCGGCTGCTGGCCATCAACTCGCCCAACAACCCGACCGGCTGGGTCATGTCGCGCGAAGCGCAGCAGGCCGTGCTCGCGCACTGCCGCCGCCACGGCATCTGGATCCTCGCCGACGAAGTCTACGAACGCCTCTACTACGGCGACCGGCCCGCCGCCCCCTCGTTCCTGGACATCGCCGGGCGCGACGAGCGCGTCATCTGCGTGAACTCGTTCTCCAAGTCCTGGCTGATGACGGGCTGGCGCCTCGGCTGGATGGTGCTGCCCGCCGCCGTCACCGATGACCTGGGCAAGCTGATCGAATACAACACGTCGTGCGCGCCGTCCTTCGTGCAGGAAGCCGGCGTGGTGGCCGTGCGCGACGGCGAAGACTTCATCCGCGGCGAAACCGCGCGGCTGCGCGCGGCACGCGATCACCTGGTCACCGCGCTCTCGGCGCTGCCCGGGGTGGATGTGCGCGTGCCGGAAGGCGCCATGTACGCGTTCTTCCGCATCCCGGGGGCGCAGGACAGCCTGGCGCTGTGCAAGCAGCTGGTGCGCGACGCCCGGCTCGGGCTCGCGCCCGGCAGCGCGTTCGGGCCCGAAGGAGAGGGATTCGTGCGGTGGTGCTACGCGTGCGACGTGGCGCGGCTGGCTACGGGCGTGGAACGGCTGCGGGAATTCCTGCGGGTATAGGTGCAGGCCCTGCTTGCGCCGCGGCCACCGGCCATCCGCGCGGCCGGCCATGGCGATGACGCGGTCCGCGCCGCGCCTCGGATGGCCGGGATCAGGCGGCGCGGCTCATTTGGCGACGATCTCGAGCACGTCGCCGTTTCTCGGCGTGGCGTCCTCGTGATAGATGTCGTACAGATATTGGCCCAACTCTGCGTGCGTCACATCCGGCGGGATGCTGATCTCGGCGGGCCGGCGCTTCCCCTCGGGCCCGAGCCAGTAGCAAGTCCAGCCATCGCCCGTTCGGACGATCGTCATCACTCGCCCAAACACATTAAAGGTGTGTTGCATCGATTCGGTCTCCCAATGCTGCGCACGCGGCGTTTAAAACCGGCGCGCCGAGCGGGCGCAGCCATCCTCATGATGGCACGCGAATCGCCCGCCAGCCTGTTGCCGCGACGGCAATCGAGCCGCGCCGGATCGACTCGCTGATCGCCGGCGCGCGCCGCCATCCGGCCGCGACAGCGCGCAAGGCGTGGCCCGGGCATGTCGCGCTATTTCCACTTGACGGCGCTGGCCCAGCCCAGCCGCTCGAACAGGCGGATCAGCCAGGCGCCGGGGTCCAGCTGCCACCAGGTCTTGCGCGTGGTGGCGCATCCGGGATCGGCGTGGTGGTTGTTGTGCCAGCCCTGGCCGAAGGTCGGCAGCGCCAGCCACCAGCAATTGCGGCTGTCGCCGACGATCCGGCCGCTGAAGGGCTTGGCGCCGATCCGGTGCCCGAACGCATTGATCATCCAGAACAGATGCTGCGTCAGGCAGATCGGCACCAGGCCGCCCCACAGCAGCCCCAGCAGCGCGCCCTCGGCCGTGCGATGGAACAGCGCCCCGGCCACGGTGGGCAGCAGCAGCCCCAGCAGCGCGATCAGGGCGAAGCGCGCGTGCACCTTGAACAGGATGCTGTTCTTGTAGAGATCGACGCCATAGCGTTGCCAGCCTTCCTGCAGCTTCACGTCCGTATCCATGGTCCAGCCGACGTAGCCGTAGAGGAACGACTTGAAGTTGCGCCACGGGCCGCGCAGATCCTTGTTGGGCGTATGCGGATCCTGGTCGGTATCGACAAACCGGTGATGCCGCCGATGGGTGGTGACCCACCAGATCAGAGGGCCATGCCCGCCCATGGAGCCGGCCACCGCGAGCACCCATTGCAAGCCCGTGCCGGCCTTGAAGGCGCGGTGCGCGAAGCAGCGATGGAACCCGACCTCGATCCCCATCATCGTGAACAGATACATTGCCAGGCACATCGCCAGCTCGAACCGGCCCACCTGCCAATCCGCAAACAACAGCAGCACGGCGACCACCAGCCCGCCGATCGGCAAGGCCACGAACAGGCGCCCCAGGACATAGTCGTACTTGCGCAGCCGCAAGTTGTGCTGCCGCAGCATGACGGACTCTTCGATCATGCCTCGCTCCCGGCCAGGTCGCAGCCCTGCTGAACCCGACCGGCCGTCAGCTCGCTGACATGCTGCGCCAGCGCAGCGATCGACGGGTACTCGTAAAGCGCCGTCGGGTTCAGATCGCAGCGGGCCCAGGACGACAGGTCGCCGGACATGACGATCGCGATCATCGAATCGACACCGTGGTCGGCAAAGGTGGCCTGGGTGTCGATCTTCTGCGGATCAATGCTCAGCTTGCCGGCCAGGTAGGCCACCAGCCATTCGGAAACGGTATCGGCCTGCAGGGGAGTCGCCTGGGAAGGGGGTTGGTTCATGATGCGCTCGTCTCAACGGTGAATGAAGGATTGGGCTGAAGATGCGATGCTTGGGACGCGAGCCAGGCGACGACGACGTCGGTCTGGTCTGCCGTCATCAGGTGGGGGCAGTGGCCGGCATCCGCCACCTCGACGACGTCGAGCGCCGGATGCGTGGCCTTCATGCGGCGGACCATCTCGGGCGTCAGGACCTCCGAGCGCGCGCCCCGCACCAGCAGCACCGGGCAGGACACCTGCTCCCAGAGGTGCCAGATGTCGGTCGGCTTCGCCCCCGCGTCGGTATAGAGCCTGGGCAGCGCCGGGTCGTAGCGCAGCGCGTAGCGGCCATCGCCCAGGGATCGGATCGCATGGCGCACCACGTGGTCGGCCACCGACTCGGGCAGCGCGCCGCCCTGCCGCAGCGCGGCGCGCGCCCACTGCTCGGCCGCCGTCTTCGACTGGAAGCTGGGGTAGTAGCCGATGAGCTTGGCGATGCGCTGGTACAGGTCGGGGTCGATGCCGGGGCCGGCGTCGTTGATGACCAGGCAGCCGACCTGCGACGCGGGCTCGGCCGCGAGCACGATGCCCAGCAGGCCGCCGTAGGAGCTGCCGACATAGCCGACCCGGCCCTGGCCGGCCCGCGCGGCGATGAGATGGCGCAGTTGCGCCAGGAACAGCTCGGACCGGTACATCAGCCGCTCGCCCACCCAGGCGCTGTCGCCGTGGCCGACGAGATCCGGCGCGCAGACGCCGAAACGCCCGGCCAGCTGCGGCAGCAGAACATGGAAGTCATGCCGGTTGCGGGTAATGCCGTGCACACAGAGGAGCTGCGCGGCCTCGTCGCCGGCCGCGTCGCATTGCTCGACGGCATAGCTGACCGGCGTGTCCTGGTAGGCAAACTGCCGCGTTGTTTGGAGGCAATGAGGGCTTTGCATTGGGGGCTCGGAAGTCAATGCCGGGCGGCCGATGTCGCGCTGGACATCAATACGGCCAGCTCGACGCGGAACAGGTAGATCATGGTCAGGAAGCCGGTCCAGATGCGGGTCCACACCAGGTCGGCCACATCGGTGCCGTACCGGTCCAGCACCGACGCCATGTGCTCGGCGATGGCGTTGACGCTCTGCCGGGCATGGCCTGAAGAGAAGTTGTCGATGGACACGTGCACGCGCCAGAAGTCCGCCCGCAAGCCGCGCGGCTCCAGGTTGCGGATCATCGCCTCGTAGAAGCCGTCGAGGCCCGACATCTCGATCGCCAGGTTGATGCCCAGGGTCTCGGGGTAGTACTGCTGCGCGCAAACGCCCACGGCCAGCAGGAACGACGGCACCTTGTAGGCCTGCTCCGGAATGCGCGGGTCCTGGGCGAAGGCGTCGTGCCACGCCTCAGCGAACTCGAAGCCCATGTCGGCGAGCAGGCGGCGGTAGATGTTGGCGTGGTTGGCCTCGTAGCGCCCGTTGCCCACCTCGTCCGCGAAGATGCTGAACAGCCGGGCCTTGACGCCGCGGGACAGCTCGGCGGCGCCGGCGTACCGGAGCCAGCAGCCATCGACCAGCGCGAAGGGCGCGAATGCGATGTGCAACTGCCGCAGGCCCGGGTCGCAGAGGTCGAGCTGGAGTTTCTGCGTCTGCTCGGCCTGGAAGTAGTAGAGGCTCTCGATGCGGCGCTCGAATTCGGCGCGCGAGTACGCGAAGGGCCGCGCCAGCGGCTGCGCCTCCATGCTCGGCCGCAGCTTCGCGAACTCCGAGGCGATGCGCTCCACCACCTGCCGCGCCACCTCGATCGACGCCGGGCGCGACTCGGCATTCAGGATGGCGCTGTAGGCCGTGCGGAAGCTGCCGTGGCCATCGGCGCATGCCGGCGCGGTGTCCAGGGCCGCTTGCCGGTCACGCGCCAGGAAATCCTGCCAGCGCGCGGCCAGGCCGGCTTCCGTCGCGGGTTGCTCGCCGGCGGCCAGCATCCGGAAGTGCGCCTTCAGTGATTCGATCTCGGGCGGGGCGAACACGCCCTGCATCTTGCCGCCCTCGCCGAGCAGGTTGCGGAAGAAGGGACTGTCATCGATGCACGCGCGCCGGATCCAGTGGGAGTTCCAGAGCGCCTGCAGCAGGGCCGCCCCCGGGTGCTCGCTGTCGTTGAACCATTCCACCAGGCGCCGGCCGGCAAGCGACACGTTCGGGTGATGGATCAGCGCAAAGCGGGCCTTGTGCTCCATGATGTCGGCGGCCCGCCGGCAGGCGCGGGCGGCGCTGTCGCGGGTGGCGTCGTCGAGCAGGCCGAGGCAGGCGCGGAACAGCATCGCGCCATGGCGCACCCCGTCGGCGGTGGCGGCCGTCGATCCGATTCCGTCGGGCTCCAGGCCGGCCAGCGCCTGCCACAGCGCGCGGCTGCGCGTCCGGTAGAACCGGCCCTGGGCGGTGCCGTGGGTCAGCAGCGCCATGGCCCGCCACAAGGCACAGGCGAAACCGGCGATCTCCGGCAGGCGCTCGCAGGCCAGGGTGCCGAGCGCGGCGGGAATGCTTGCCGCGAGGAAGGCCTCGTCATCGAAACCCGCCTCGGCGAGATCGCCGCGCAGATCGTGCTGCGGGCCGAGCCAGGCGCCCGTGTGGCGGGCATGGCCGTCGAGCGTGGCCAGGATCGCCGGCTGATCGCCGTCGTCCAGCAGCCGGAAGAGGACGTGCATCAGCGGCCGCGAGAAGTTGCGGACGTCGGCGATCTGCAGCAGGAGGCGATCGCTGGCGCAGGCCAGAAAGCGCAGCTGCGGCAGCACGCCCACGGCCCCCTCGGCGCGCCGGCACAGCGCGGCGATGGTGCGCGCGCCAGACACGGCCGAGCGCCGCAGCGAACCGCTTCCGGCCGGCGGCAGCTCGGCATCGAAGAACCGGGTACTGGCCTTGGCCAGATACAGCCGGTATTCCGAGGGCGCGTCGTCGCACAGCAGCCGGCACAGCTCGCGCGGCGACGGCAGTGCTGCCTGCGCGATGCATGCGTGCCCCCGGGCCGAGTAGGCCTCGCGCTCGCCGCCGACAGCGGCATGAAGGATCGGATTGGTCATTTGCCTGGAGCCACCGATGCGCTAGCGCTTGGAGAAGACGTGGTCATTGATCACCAGCAGGTCGAGCCCGGTCGACAGGAACACGGTGAAGGCATCCGCCGCGCTGTGGACGATGGGCTTGCCCATGACGTTCAGGCTGGTGTTGAGCAGGACCGGGGTGCCGGTGCGCGCATGGAAGGCGCTCAGCAGCGCGTGAAAGCGCGGGTTCCAGTCCCGGCGCACGGTCTGCAGGCGGCCGGTATGGTCGACGTGGCACACCGCGGGGATGGCCTCGCGGTAGGCCTCCCGGATCTTCAGGGTCTTCTCCATGTAGGGCGTGGCCGAATAGTCTTCGAAGTAGCGGTCGCCAAACTCGTCCAGGATGGAGGGCGCGAACGGCCGGAAGCCTTCGCGGAACTTCACGATGGCGTTGATCCGCTCCTTCATCGAGGCGCGCCGCGGATCGGCCAGGATCGAACGGTTGCCGAGCGATCGGGGGCCGAACTCGGCGCTCCCCTGGATCCAGCCGATCACCTTGCCGTCGGCCAGTTCCTGGGCCACGTAGTCGCACAGCTCGCCCGGCGTCACCGGCACCTGTCCGAGCATCGCGCCGTTCTTCAGGAAGGGCGCCAGCTCCCGGTCGTCGATCGCCGAGCCGAGGTAGGGCGAATGGAAGGCCGGGCGCGGCATGGCGCCGCCATCTTCGGCATAGGCCAGCAGCGCGGCGCCGACGGCATTGCCGTCGTCCGACGGCGCCGGCGGCACGTAGAGCTGCGCGAAGCCGCTGCGGGGGATCACCTCGCCGTTGAAGGTCGAATTCAGGGCGCAGCCGCCGGTGAGCACCAGCCGGTCGGAGAGGCCCAGTTGCCGCAGCCCGGCCAGCATCTCCAGCATCAGTTCACTGAAGTAATGCTGCGCGGTGTAGGCGATGTCGGCCACCGACTCGTAGCTCTGGCCGGGGCGGCGCGCAAAGGCCTGCAGTTCACGGTAGGTGCCGGCCGCGTTGCCGTCCATCACCAGATCGAGGCCATCGACGTAGATGTGGCGGCGCAGCACGTCCAGGAACGCCGGATTCAGCTGGCCATACGGCGCCAGGCCCATGACCTTCCATTCTTCGCCATTGACGATGTCGAGGCCCAGCAGCGCGCAGATCGTGTAGCCGTAGTACAGGCCCAGGCTGGCCAGCGACCCGTACTGCCCCTTGGCGGACCGGGCGCGCCGGATCGGCTCGACCTTGCCGTTGCGGTAATGGAAGTAGCTGCTGTGCACGCCCTCGCCGTAGCCGTCGAAGACCGCGCAGACCGCGTCGTCGAAGGGCGAGGTATGGCAGGCGTAGGCCGCGTGCGTGAGGTGGTGCTCGTAGCTGCGCACCGAATGCTCCAGGCCCTGCAGGCTGCAGTAGCGCTCGATGCCGTTGCCGGCCAGCCGGTAGTTGGGCTCGATCAGCTTGTCGCCCAGCCCGGCATGGAAGGCAACGCGGGCGACCCAGTCGCGATCGGTCCGGGCGTCGGTCCCGGCCAGCGCCTTGAGGATGTGCGCGGCATCGGTGCGCATCTTCTGCGGCGCCTCCCGGCTCCAGGTCTTGGCGACGACGATGGCATCGCAGTCGCTGCAATACTGCTTCAGCAGCCGCGGGATGCGCAGCGGATCGTCCGGCGGCGTGTTCACCGCGCGCTTGTTCTGCAGGAATCGTTCGGTCGCCTCGGCAAACACGATTTCACCGTCCGGATTGACGATGGCCAACGCGTTTTCATGGCCGGTGCAAGCGAGTCCTATGTAGTATTTCATCGAAGATTTCCAGGCAACCCCGACCGGGTTCAGACAGGCCGGAGGGATGGGTTCGAAATGGGCGCCGGATGGGCCGGGGACTAGGCCACCGGCTCGGGCTCCGGGGCACGCTGCTGCAGATACAGCTGCTTCATCTTCATGCGCATGGGCTTGCCGCTGGAGGTGCGCAGGATCCCGCCGATCGGGAGCAGGACCACGTCGCTCGGGCGCAGATCGAACTCGCTCGCCAGCGCCGCGCTGATGCGGGCCTTGATGTCCTCGGGCGGGGTGTCCCGGGTGCCGCGCCGCAGTTCGGCCATGACGACGATCGACTCGTCCCCCTCGCCCGCGTGGGAAAACACGGCCACGCCTTCCGGGTTGAGGGCCTCGTGCGCGCCGCGGATGGCGTTCTCCAGGTCGCTGGGGAAGAAGTTGGCGCCACGGATGATGATGACTTCCTTCATCCGCCCGAGGATGTAGAGTTCGCCGTCCCGCAGCACGCCAAGGTCGCCGGTCTGCAGGAAGCGGCCCGCCCTGCCCTCCACCCGGCCGTGGAAAGCCTCGCTGGGGTGGCCCCAGTAGCCGGCGGCCACGCTGGGGCCGCTGACCCACACCTCGCCCATCGACCCGTCCGCCACCGGCCGGCGCGACTCCGGATCGACGACCAGCAGCGCATGCCCGTCGAGAGCGCTGCCGCAAGACACCGCGTCGCGGAACTGCGCCCCCTGCCGGCTGTCGGCAATCTCGGGCAGGACCTTGTAGCCCGCGCCCCGCGCCCCGCCCGAGATCATCAGCGTCGATTCCGCCATGCCGTACGTCGGGTAATGCGCGGCGCCCCGAAAACCATAAGGCGCGAACCGGCGGGTGAAGCGCTCCAGCGTCTGCGCGTTGACCCGCTCGGCGCCGTTGAAGGCGAGTTCCCACGAGCTCAGGTCCAGCCCGGCGCATTCGCTGTCGTCCACGCGCTCCACGCAGGCCTGGTAGCCGAAATTGGGGCCGCCGCTAGTGGTGATGCGGTACTGCGAAATGAGCCGCAGCCAGCGCACCGGCTTCTGAATGAACAGCAGCGGCGACAGCAAGGTGATCGGGTAACCGGTGTAGACCGGGCTCAGCACGCCCCCGATGAGGCCCATGTCGTGGTACGGCGGCAGCCACACCATGCCGCGCGAGGCCGGGCCGAGGCCGAACTTCTGCTCGATGCCGGCCAGGTTCGCCATGATGCCGGCATGCGTGACCACCACGCCCTTGGGATCGCTGGTCGAGCCCGAGGTGTACTGCAGCAGCGCGATATCGCTGGAGGTGATGTCCGGCGGCTGCCACGCATGGTTTTCGGCGGCCAGGCCGGCCGGGGCAACCAGCTCGACATCGTGCAATCCGGCGGACTGCAGGAGCGCCGCCAGCGGCTGCATCGAGGCTTCGTCGCACACCACCAGCCGCGGCGCACAGCTGCGGATGATCTCGACGATCTTCGTGCGATGGCGCATGCCCCTGAGCGGCGTGCAGGGCACCGCGACGGCGCCCGCCAGCAGGCATGCGAAGAAGACGGAGGTGTATTCCTCACCCACCGCGCAGAGGATCAGTACCCGCTCCCGCTGCAAGCGCCGGTGCTGCAGGGCGGCGGCCAGGCGCTTCGCATGGGTGACCAGGGTGGCGTACGACCACTCCAGGCGCTGGCGGTCGTCGTGGGTGACAAAGCGATAGGCCACGCTGCCATCGCAGGCCGCTTCGCGGTCCAGCAGGCGTTGTGTCAGCGTGAGCGTTTCGGCTCGGCTTGCCGTCATCGTTGCTTCCGGTTTCAAGGGGATCAGGAGGGGTGTCGAGGCGAACCGTCGGGGCCGCCGCCCGAGGCGGGGCCCGCGCCCTCAGGTCTTCACGAACGCCGAGGTGAACCAGTTGCTCTTGCCGGTGGCCAGGCACAGCACCAGGTTTCCGGGCATGAGCCGCTGCTCCGCCAGCAAGCGCTCGAGGTTGAGCGAGATGTCGCAGGCATACGCGTGGGCGACGTCCGCGACATCCGGGCAGAAGTGGACCTCGCGCTTCACGCCGGCCACGTAGCTGAACATCGCCAGGGCCGACCGCGCGAAGTTGCCGGTCAGGAAGACATCGATCTTCTCGCGCGCGATCGCCCGGGAGCGCAGCAGCGTCTCGACGCATTCCTTCATCGCATCGGTGGAAAGCTTGAGAAACTTCGGCGAGTAGGCCGCGGAAGCTTCCATCCGCAGCCGCTGGTCGGAGCGCTGCAGGCTGTCGAGCAGCCGGAAATCGTTGTCCGGATCGGTGTTCACCACGAAGCAGGCCGCGCCGTCGCTCACGACCACGTTGCCGTCGATGACGCGCTGCCCCTCATCCAGGCAGGTGTCGGTCGCGATCACGAGCACCTGGCGCGCCTTGCCGGATTCGATCATCCCTTGCGCCAGTTGCAGCGCGGCCATCATGTTGCCGCACTCCGACGAGAAGACCCCGGTCACGTTGACCTTCTCCAGCCCCAGGCGCACCAGCGCTTCGCCGAGCAGCCCGTTATAGCAATCCGGGTCCTTCAGCGTAAGGGTCGCGTAGATGACCAGGTCGATGTCGTCCCGCAGCTCGGGGCGGGCGTCCAGCAGCTTGCGCACGCATCGGTACGCCAGCTCGGCCGGGCCGTGCGCCGATTTCCGGTAGTGGCGGAACCCGCCGTTCAGGATGTGGGCCCGCAGCTCCGGCTGCTCGCGCAGCTGGGGCAGCGCCTCCACCGGGTGTTTCTCACCCAGCTCATGCTGAAAGCCTCCGAAGTAGACGTGTCTCGTTTGCATGCTGCTCAGTCGGTTGGGAGAAAAGGGGCGTCACGCGTGCGGCATCCAGGCGCCAGCCGCGCCCGGAAGTTCGCTGCCGCGCGGGCCGGAAGCGGCCGCGGTGCTGCAAGCCAGCAGTGCCGCGGCCAGGGCCTCGGCATGGCCCGCCAGCCAGGGGCTGCCGGCACCGTCCGGCTTGCCGTGGTACTTCGGAAGAATGAGGGGGCGTCCGGTGTTCAGGCGGCACCACATGCCTTGCGCCGTTCCCTGCGCGTCCAGCGGCGGGTACACCGCGCAGAAGCTGTAGCCGCCCGCCTCCAGCGTGCGCTGGGCCCCCAGGTAGGCCTCGGTCAGCGGCAGGATGACGGTCAGCGTGCAGCATTCCAGCTGCTCGAGCCGGTGCAGCGCGCGGTGGAAGTCCTCCCCGCCCGGGCCCACCACCAGCTTTGCCGGGTTCTTTTCCGGCTGATAGTCTTCGTCGAGCACGGCCCAGCCGGCGGGAACCTCGGCACAGCCGCCCACGGGCCGCCTCAGCCGGGGCGCGGCGCCCCAGTTGTCGATGAAGACCTGCCGCACGAACGCTTCCGTGCCGTCGCTGAACACATGGATGTCCCTCAGCCCCGCGACGGTCGGCGCATCGTGCAAGGCGCCCGGCAGCCGCACGAAGAAGTCCAGCAGCTCATAGGACCCCGCGCCCGCGTCCGGCATCAGATACCAGGGGGCATAGCCCCATTGGGTCATCTTCATCACCTTCGAGACCAGGTAGCGCACCGCGCCGCCGCCGCGCACCCGGCCCTGCCTGGCGGCCCGGCTGCTGCAGTTGCGCGACGTGCAGAAGAAGCTGCGATAGCGGGCAACCGCCGACGCCCGCCAATGCTGCAAGAACAGCGCAAAGCCGTACTTGGCGCTCCCGTCGCTGGCCGAGCCGCTCTTTCCCAGCTCGCCGATGCCCGACCCGAAGGGAAAACCGGCGTCATACAGCGAGAGCGTGCCGAACTGGTGGGCCTGCCTGCCGGCCTCGTTCATGGACCAGACGCAGCTCGTCTGCGCCCCCTGTTCGAGGGCCGCGACCAGGTAGCGGCTGTCCTGGGTGGGCGCCGGATAGTCGGGCCCGTAGCACTGGGCCACGATGCGCGCGATGATGGCCGCGTGCTCGTGCGCAGCGGCCCTCACCGCTTCCGGCGAGGCGAATTGGAAATCTTCGGGGACAGTCGCATCGGCATCCAGCAGCCCTGCCATGAAGGCATCGATCGCCTTGCTCATGCGCGTTCCCGCTCGACCGCCGGCGCGCCGCGCAGATCCCGGAAGGTCTTGAGATGAAAGCCGAGGTAGGAAGCCTCGCAGTACTTCACCTGCTTCTCGAGGAGCTTGTGCGCCTTGGGCAGGTTGTAGAACGGCACATAGGGAAACGCATGGTGGGCCGTGTGGTAATTGATGTTCCAGAAGATCTGGCGCACCAGCCAGCTCGACCGGACCGTGCGGGTGTTCTCCAGCGCATTGCCGCCCGCGTCGACCTTGTAGTGCTCGGGCAGGCTGATCAGGTAGAGGATGAGCGGGAAGAACACGCAGACCGGCACCAGGAAGGTCTTGACCGCGATTTCCGGCGCATTCCAGGTGAACGTGGCCACGGCTGCGCACCACAGCAGCATCACGATGAAGTCCGTCTTCACGGCAGCCAGGTCGGATGTCTTGGTGTTGAAGAACGCGGTGCGCCGGCCGAAGAACGCCAGCACGCTGTACTTCCACTCGTTGTAGAAGAACGAGTTGAAGATCGTGGACCACGACAGCAGACCCTTGAGGTACTCGGCGCGGCTGCGGTAGCCGTAGAGGCCGATCTCTTCCTGGGTGTCGCCCTCCTGCATGGTGTGGGCGTGGTGCTTCAGATGGTAGCCACGATGCAGCGTGAAGTTGAGGAAGTTGGTCGCCATGAAGAGCGAGCCGGCCAGGCGGTTCAGCCAGCGCGACCCCGAGAACGAGGAATGCACGCATTCATGCCCGACCAGATTGAGCCCCCCCAGCATGGCCCCCAGCACGATCCAGATCGGGACCCACAGCGCCGGGTGGTCCACCAGCATGCCGACGCTGGCCAGCGCGGCATACAGCGCCGCCAGCGCGGTGAACTGGATGACGAAGCGCACCGGCCGCTTCCTGGTGAGCGCGCGCTTCTGCTCCTGCGTCAGCCGGATCGGCGCGTAGCTCAGGAATGCCTCGCGGTCTGCGTTACGCGTGGTCGGCATGGTCGCCCCCCAGAAGACGGCAAATGGAATCGACGGACCTGAAGTCGTTCGGCCCCAGGTTCTCGCCCACCAGCCGGACATCGAAGCGACTCTCCAGCGCGTCGATCAGGAACAGCAGCTTCAGGGAATCCAGCCCCTGGTCCCGCAGGCTTTTGCCGGTGTCCACGGCGTCGGCGCCGATTTCGAGGACCCCGGCGGCAATGGCCCGGACCTCGGCGGCCAGTTGGGGCGGATCGGTGATGAGGTTGGTCATGGATGCTTGGGCGGCGGGCTCGCCGCCAGGCTCGGATGGAAAGGAGACAGCAGGCGGCAGAACGCCTGCCGGACGGAGGTCGAGGCGAAGGCAAGCGCCGGCCGGTCGGCCAGCGCCATGACGGCACGGTAGGCGGCGCCGACCCGGAAGGCCTGCATCAGGCGGTCGACCTCGGCCTCGGCGGCGGCGACTTCGGCCTGCGTCATCGGGCTGCCGGACGCGCCGTCGGCCGTGACGGGCTGTGCCAGCTTGCGGCCCAGCTCGGCCACGCGCGGCGTGAGCCGGTCGAGCTGCCCGATGTCGAAGCGGATGTGGGGCTTGTTGGCGTCCTTGTGGGCGGCATCGTAGACAGCAGCCCGCAGGGCTTCGACGCCATGCCGCTCGACGACGGCGCGGATGTCGATCACATTGCCCTTGGACTTGGTCATCTTCTCGCCGTGCTGGTCCACCAGCAGCCCGTGCACCATCAGCGATCCGAAGCCGGCTTCGTACCCCAGCGCGCAGGCCAGGATGTTCTTCAGCGAGCCCCAGTAGTGATAGATGTCATGCCCGCACACGGTGAAGTCGACCGCGTTGCGCAGCTCGCCGGACGGATTGGCCGACGGCCCCATCAGGCAGCAGCTGAAGAAGATCGAGATCACCTCGGGCGAGGCCTCGAAACCGGCGCCGGCGCACTGGCCGCACTGCGCCGGGTGATCCTCCGCCACCACGGTCGCGCCGCAGCCCCGGCATCGCCAGACCGGCAGCGCCTGCCCCCACAGCGACTGGCTCGATACCTGGAAGTCGCGATTGGTGGCGTAGCCGCCGTAGTCGCTGGTGTTCAGCGTCTCGTGATACCGGTTCGCGATGGGCCGGCGCAGCTTGTCCAGCCAAAGTTCGAAGCCCTTCTGCCACAGGGCCGAATGAAACTGCGGCGGTTTCCCCGCCCGCGCCAGCCCCTTGCGGATATCGAAGTACCACTGCTCGGACACCAGGGGATGCAGTGCCGTCGAGCACACGCCGCAATGGGCCACCTGGTGGTCGGCCTCTTCGCGTGCGATCGTCCATCCGTCCCGCGCCAGGGCCTGCTCGACGGCGATGCGGCTGGCCGCCAGGGTGTCCTTGCGAAACGCCGGGTAGTCGCCGCTGACGTTGCCGTCGCAATCATAGGTGTTGACTGGGGCGGCCGTCCCCAGCGGCTTGAAGTCGGCCGGATTGACCTGCGGGTTGCAGATCGTCAGGTAACGGCTGTCGAGGTCCGGATGTTCGCTGCCCGCCTCGATGCGCAGACGGCATCCCAGCAGACTGACCTCGCGGCCGACCAGTTGGTCGAACCGGGGATGCGCCGGCACGATCCGCAGCGCGGTGGCGCCCAGCAGCCGCTCCAGGCCGTAAGTGGCGATGGTGACGGCCATCCCGGCATCGGCATGGGACACAAGCAGCCGGGGGACACGCTGGACGCTGGACTTCACGTCGATCTCGGAGATCGAGGTGCGGCAACACGGGCACCAGTTCACCATCTCCGTCGACGGGTAGATGTAGCCGTCGCCGTGCAGCTTGACGAATGCCTGCCGCATGAACCGCACGCGCTCGAGATCCATCGAGTTGTACTCGGCATGCCAGTCGGCATCCACGCCGATGCAGGCGATCTGCCGGACGATGGATTGGCGCGTCTCCTGCTGCCAGCGCTGGAATGCCGCCATGTCCCACTGGCCGCCGTGCTGCCGCTTGTAGGCGATCTCGGCACGCGAGCCGGCGTGCTCCGTGCCCGGGAAGAAATGCACCACCTCGCCCCGGCTGCGGAAGTAGCGCACGTAGGTGTCGAGCAGCGTGAAGCTGAAGCCATGCCCCAGGTGCAGGTCGCCCGTCACGTTGGGCGGCGGCAGCAGGACGAAGCGGCCCGGCCGCGCCTCGGGTGGGCGCGGCGCGGCCGGTTCGCCGCTCGCGTGCGGAGGCTCAGGCCAGCGCATGCGTCAGCTCGCGTTCCAGGTAGCTGCCTTCCAGCAAGGTCGCCTCGATGGCCCGGCACAGCGCCAGGATGGATTCCGTGCCCAGCGCGCCGACAAACAGGCGCAGATAGGGCTTGTCGAACCCGGCCATCGCCGACGAGGCCGACACGCGCGGAACCGTGTGGCCGAACGACACGCCCTTGATCAGGCGGACGCCCCGGGCAGCGCAGACCTCGATCAGCTCGCTGATGAGGCGGTTGAGCTTGGGGTAATCGTTGCCGGACCGGAACTTGAACGACACGCAGCCCCCCAGTGTCCGGTAGCGCTGGCCGATCTCATGATCCGGATGCGACGGGTGACCCGGATAGTGCACTTCCACGATGGACTGCACGGCGGCCAGGTCCGCAAAGTAGTTCGTGACCGTCATCGCATTCCTCGCGATGATGTCCATGCGCTTCCATAGCGTTTCAGCGGTGTACTTCGGGAACGTGTTGGCGCAGTCCCGCGACAGGATCGCCCCGGTGTTGCGGCGAATGACGCCCAGCTTCTCCCGGTGCGCGACGGGGGCCAGCACGTAGCCGGCCATCACGTTGTCGAAGCCGAGCTGGAGGTACTTCGAGCAGCTCTCGTAATAGATGATCTCGACCTTGTCGCTGGCCGCCGCCCACTCGCGCCGGTAGCACCCCGGCGACATCGTGCCGTCGATCACGACGCTCACGCGGCTGGCCACCATGGCGCCGATCTCGCGGAAGAACCGGTCGAGATCGATCAGCCGCTGCTCGGGCGTGTTGGACAGCGGATCCAGGAAGATCACCCGGGGCTGATGCGCCTTGGCCATCGCGAGTATCCGGCCCACGTCATAGCTGTCGGCGAAGACCACGTCGAATGACTTCAGCGTGGTCAGCTGCCCGGACGCCTCGAAGTAGATGTAGGGAGAGACCAGGACGGTGTCGTTCGGGTTCAGCAGCTCGCGCACCGCAAACGCCTCCACGATGGCGTAGGCCGCCATGCCGGACGAGGTCAGCAGCACCGCCGTCTGCTCGGGGTCGTAGCCGAGCACTTCGGCAAGCTGCTGCTCGACCACCTCCACCTCCTTCGACTCGTAGCGCTCGTAATTCACCCGCGCATTGCGCTGGGCGCGCAGGTCAAAGAACTGGTTGGCGCCGGACTGCTCGTAGGACGGCGCGCACCATTCCAGGCATTGAATGACGTAGCTCTTGGTCTGCAGCATCATGCGCGCGAACTGCTCGCATTCGACGGTCTGGCGGTCCAGCTCGCTGTCGGCATGCAGGCCCCGTTCGGACGCGATCCGCGCTTGCGCCACCTCGATGGCGGAAGACATCGCCGACTCCAGCTGGTCGATCAGCGCCCGCTGGATCGGCACGTGATTCGCCTTGCAGTACAGGACGTACTCTTGCAGGCGGCGCTTGAGCTCGACCACATCGGACGTCGCCGACAGCAGCTGTGCGAGACCAATCGTGGCCGTTTCGACCGTCACCGGCTTGGCGCCGACCGGGGCGGCGTCCGTTGTCAATTCTTCGCTGTACATGGTTCTTCCTAAAGGGGGCAAATGCGGACCGCAAAGTCGAAAGCGTCGAAACGCGATGGGCCGCCACGTACCGGAAAGCGTTCGGGGCAAGGCCGCTCAAGCGCGAGGCGGCGCGTCGCAGACAGCGGTTCGCGAGCCCTGCCGAAACATCGCGCGAACCACAGGGCAGACGCAGTCTTCGCGGACTTCCACCGGCGCCATCCGGATACGCGGGCCCGCGCCCGTCACCGGCTGCGCGTTACGCCAAGCTGCCAGGGCGCCGGCACGCGCGCCGCATCCGAACCGGTGCGTGCCAGGACCCAGTCGAGCAACGTGTTGGCGACCAGGCTGCTGCCCGGTTCACCGGGGGGCGGAGCATTGCGGGTGTCCCCCAGCGTATCGTCGGCCGACACGTAATCGGTGTGCCGGTAGTACTTGGTGCTGATGCCCGCCGCGACCCGCGACCTGCCGGCCGCGACCGGCGACTGGAGCGTGCCGGCCGGGCCGATATAGGTGTAGTCGCGTACCTTGGGAAAGACCGAGGGCATCGCCGCCGACGGCGGCGCCCGGTGGGCGTAATACAGCGGAATATCGATGGCCGTCTTGTCGATATCGACCTGTTCCCCGTCGTGGGTGAACGTGAATTTCGTCCCGCCGCTCAGGAAGCGGATGTCCGCGTCATAGCGTTCGGAGGGATACCAGTTGCTGGTGACGACTTCGCGCGCGTCGACGGTCCGCCTGCCGCTGAGCGCAAAGACGTGGCTCACCGGGCGGATGTTGGTGCGATTGGTCGTCCAGGCATAGGCCTTCATGAACTGGAGCGCCCGGCTGACCCCGATCCTGGCCTCGCGCGGAAGGCTCGATTGCCCGCCAGCCTCTTGCCAGCCATACACCCGATCGGGCGCGATCTGCGATAGCAACGGCACGCACAGCCCGGGCAGCGAGCCGGCGTCGCATTCCTGCCGGGTGCCCTGCTGCGCAGTGAAGTCCAGCAAGCCCATGCTCTGCCCCACCGCCATCACCATCGGCTCCTGCAGATTGACCTGGAGCGGGCCGTGGGCCGGCGAGTCGGAGCGGGTCGGGCTGACGTCGAAATTCATGCCGGCGCGCGCCAGGTGCGACAGCCGGATCCGGCCGAGGAAGGCGTTCGCCGTGTCGGCCGTCGTCCCCGGAAACTGCTGGGACGGAACGATCATCCCCGCCTGGCGCGGCGCGAAGAGCGACTCGGCCGAGGCATCTTCCTGGGCATAGTAGCGAACGCTGGCGATCTCGCGCGCCGCCGAGGCCGGCCCGGACGCCAGATTGATGCCGGCTGCATCGGTGTACACCGGGCTGCGGCCGCTGCGCAGCGCATCGATCGTCCGGCGATGGGCGTCGGCCTGCGACACGGACGGATAGCCATCCGCCCCGTAAGCGCCCGCGTCATCGAGCATCACGATGCCGGCCAGATGCTGAAAGCCGCGTGTGCCGTCGGGCCGCAAGCGACCCGCATAGAGGCTGGCAAAACTGCCGCCCTGCGAATGCCCGGCCAGGAATACGTTCTTGCTGCCGGCCTTCTGCTGCACCAGGGCCAGCATCCGGTCGATATCGCGGGCATAGGTTTCAAAGTCCCAATCCGCGATAAAAGGCAGATCGCCCTGCTCGAGCGGCCGCCAGGACGCACCGGCGCCCCCGACCAGCGACCGTGGAGACGCCAGGGGGAACTTGCCCCGGCCATCCAGCGCGAAGCGGCCATCGCTCCCCATGATGAAGCGCCCGAAATAGTATTCAACCGCGCGCTCGGGGTCTGCGCTCAAGATCGCGGCACGGGCACCGGCGGTATCCGCCAGGTGGGCGCCGCGGCGCTGGACGATCCACACTTCCACACGGCAATCCGCCGCGCGCAAGCCATCCCGGCACCCGCCTTTGCGCAGGTTGGCCTTGTGCAGCAATTGGGCGCTGAGATACAGCCAGTTTGCCGGCGTGCTGGAAAACCCCGGCATCGCCAGAATGACGGCATGCGCTTTCCCGGGATGCTCACCATCCAGCGCCGAACGCACGCGCAAGAAGGTGGCCTTGTTCAAATCGGCCGGCGTCTGCAAGGCGGATGCGCCCGCGCCATACCCGCCGCCCGGGATCTGGATCGATTCGCCAATGACATCCGGATAGTCCGGCAGGCTGGCCCCATCATATGCATGAGAAAACCGATGGCCATGCGCATGCTCATTGGCATTCCCCGTCATCGCGACCAGGGCCAATGCAACGGACATCGTCATGTTCAATCGATTGAAAACAGGTCTCACCGCACGCTCGACAATTTTTCGGACATCGAAAATTTCACACCTGAATGGAAAAATGCGTAACTACCGATTTTGGTAGGTGGCATGTCCAGGCATGTTCTTGGCCATTCGTTTCAGTCAGGCGACATCGATATATCCGGCCACGACCAGGTCATCTCCGAACCTGAGGGGATGACCGGCACGCACCCAGGAAAATCCGGCCCAGGCAAGCAAGCGCTCCACCCCCATCGGAGACACCGTGACCAATTTCTTGGCGCCGCAGTGTTTCGCGCACGCCATGCTGATGCGCAGCAACTCCACCGCGGCACGCACGGAAAACTGCTTCAGCAGCGAGGGCGTGTCTTCACTGAAATCGACCGCCGCGAATCGCGACAGCTCCCACACCTCGGGACTGCTCGGCGGCGGCTGGCCATTCAGCAGGGTCGGAAAGACGCTTTCCAGCAAATAGGGGCGCGTGGTCGGCAGCAGCCGTGCGCAACCGACGATGTCCTCGCCCTGACCCAGCGCGATCAAATGCTTCGTGTCGCTGCGATCGAACTGGTCGAATTCATGCCCCGCTTCGCAGGGCAAGTGCCACTTCAGGCGCTCGACGAATACCTTGTAGCGATAGCGACCAAGATTGGAAACAGCGACCGGTTTCAGTGTCTCCCGATCGCCAAAAAGCACCCTCACGCCCCTCTCCTGCAAAACATGCTGGGCGGATATTGATCTTCTTTATCCGCCTTGTAACCTACGATTATTCGTAGGGCATGGATTCATGTTTTTGAAAAAATGACCCCGACCGCAATTGCATAACCCTGGAGAAATACAATTTCTGCACCGGCGCCACCAGCACAAGACGACCGGAGAAACGCGACGCAAGACATGGCTCGCGCCACGCATGTCAGAACAGATACCCCAGCATGGCGGCGCGCACGACCGCCGCGGTCTTGTTGACCGCGTGCAGCTTCTTGACGGCGTTCTTCACGTGAAAATCCACCGTGTTCTTGGAGATGGCCAGGATGTCCGCAATGTCCTGCGCCGACTTGCCGTCGGCCGTCCACTTCATGACCTCCACCTCGCGGTTGGTCAGGTTATCGTCGGAATATCCGGCCACGTCCGCCCGCAGCAGCCGCGACAGGGCCACGTGCGCCATATGCGCGAGCCACTGCATCCGGCGCGTGTTCTCGGCGAGCTCCCGCGCCGATAGCGGCTCGCACGAGCGGGACAGGCTGAGCATGCCGCCCACCCCCAGGCTGTCCAGGCTCGATTGCGCCCAGCCGACCCGCAGCCCGTGCGCCTTCGCCTCATCCCATAGCGCGGGCACGTCCTGAAACAACCGGTCGGACCAGACGATCGGCGCCTGCGATCGGCACGCCTGCGCAACGCTCGGGTCGACGTGGAGGTAGCCGGCCTCCAGATAGCGCGCGCGCCAGGCCTGCGGGTAGTTGTTCAGCAAGACCACCTTGGGCTCGCTCAGGGGCAGCGGTGCCTTGAAGCCATAGGCGACATGCTCGAACCCCAGCGCCAGCGCCGCCGCCTCGATGTGCTCAAACACGTCCGACGTGCTCGCCTGCGCGTCGGAGAAAATATCCAGCAGATCTTCTTGCCAATTTTTCATGACGATCTCGATTTCTATGGTGGGGCTCAATAGAAATGCACAGTCCGCCCGCAAGCGGTACAGCACGCTCACACACAAAGCACACGGGAGAACAACGATTCAGGCGTCGAGCTCGGAAGGCCATGACACGGCATGCGCCGCTGCGCGCAAAAGGCGGACCCAAGCCGCTCCGGCAAACGGACGTGCTCCGGCTCGCCGGAAACCGCTCCGATCTCCGGTCGGCTCGCAATATTCCCGGGATGACCCGCTCGAATCAGATGGCGAGCATCGCCACCCGATGCAATCGCTCAATGGAGGAAGAATGGGCCGCGCAACCTCGAATCATGCGAACCATCCCCAGCGCGCCGCGGGCCCCGGCAGTCGTTTTTCATCGCCGGCCGCCGCACCGGGAATACCCGTTTTCGGACGTACGCGTGCTGGCCGCGCCTGCGCCATGACACACGGTCGGCCGACTGGGACGATGCAGCGGATGCCCCGCAGATCGGAACGCCCGCGTCCGCGGACGCTCGAGGTGCGCATTTCGCGCGCAGGGATCGGCCTCGCACCGGCGAGCACCACCGGGGGCGACCATGACAGCAGCCATTTTCTTGTCTCTCTCGCTTTTAGTATTGTCGGACCGGTGCCGTTGATGGAATACCGACACCGGCCGCTTCTTCAGAAAATCACGTCACGCGTGACTCCCGCCCTTCAATGTTCATCTCGATAACAACACGGCTATTGTTAAGAATCCGAAACAAAACCGAATATGGAATCGCCCGATCCCGCGAGCCCCGCAGAATATCGACTGCGACACCGCATCGCCATAGTACTTTTTTCGGATTTCGAGGGGGGATGTAATGAATTTGTCAGCTTACTGATCGCGAAACAGCACGACAGCGGATCTGACAATGATTCAAAAAATTGGTTGATTTTCAGTGCGTTCGGCAGAGGCACGCCGCGCAACAAGCCGGGGGCGAATGTTTCCCGCGTGGGGTAGTCACCCGGCAAAACCTGTATGGGTTGAGCGGATGAAGCGAATGCCTCGGCCTGGCTGTCATCTTCAGCGCTTGATGGGGCCGTTAATCGTAGTGGAGCGGGTCCAAGCCGGTGGGCACGCGGCTGGCGTGCCGCAGGGTTTCGGCTGGGCGATGGGGGCCTGAACCCTCGGTGGCTCCCGCCACGGTCGTCCTGCCCTGGATGATATCCGGCACCCGCGCGCCCCTGCACCAGGCAGTTCATCGCCAGATGGCCGTCTTCCAGCATGGTGCTCACCGCCGATTCCGCTATTGGCACATGAGCAAGATTTCACTGGGCACCACAATACAGAACCACTTCGGGTGGTTTTTCTTTTAGTAGAGTAGCCCCTTCATTGCAGACAGGCCGATCGCACTCAATATCACAGACTCGGCGAACAAGGCCATTGGCAACAGCAGAAAAAGCCCCAAGAAATGCGAAAGAGCGATCGCATTTTTTCCGTCGAAATAGCTCGGCAATCGCGAATATCAAGCCAATCAGCATGGCCGCAGCCCCCCACGACACAGACAATGGGATTCACGTGGCTGTCAAAACCAAGCGCACAAAACGCAGCCACGACAACAAAGCTCAAGAGATGCAATAGCGGGATGTGTATGCGCAGGGGCTTGATGCGCATGATCCAGTACCCTATATATTGCGGCTCGACTTGATCCGGAACCGCTGCAAGCGCGTGCCCCGCATGCGAAAGGTCAGCCCCGGCGCGATGCCACGGACGTGTTTCTCATTTCGATCCCCCCCCTTGCCCGACTGGTCACTGATTCGGGCGACCGCTCCAAAGCGGATTCTTGTTGTCCGAGGACAGCACCTGCGCCAGCACTTCGGCATCCGGATCGAGATCGGCCTGAGTGCTGCCCTTGCGGTTACGAGCGATGGCCCTGCGCTTGCCCTTGTGGCCAGCCTTGGCAGCGGTGCCCTTCTTGGCAGCGATGGGCCCCGTGCTGCTCGAGGCCGGATGCGTCGAGGCGTGCGCCGCGCCGATGGCTGCGCACGACCACACGGCTGCAAACAGGGTGATGAGGGATTGCTTTTGCACTGGTTCTCCTTGGTTAGATAACACGTTTGACTTGGCCCGACGCCGTTGATGCTGCGATCCAGGCATCGTCATTTCAAGCTCGGGCAGCTCGCCCTGCGGCCAGGGGGCTTTGGGGTTTCATGGACTGGCTAACGCACGCATCGGCTGCACGGCCCCCGGCCGGAGCCGGATCGAGTCGATGATGGTGTCCCATAGTTGCAGGGCCTCTTCGTCCGACTTGAACGCCGGTCGGTACGGGGTGTGTTCCGTGACCACAGATTGCTCCAGCACTTTCAACGCGGCCACAATGTTCTGCTCGGACAAAGACTTGTCCTTGCCTTGCGATTCCCATGCGAATGCGTACACGCGCTGGCCGTTGCCGCTTGCGGCCGTGGCGTACTCCTCTGCCTCGATGGGGCCAACATCGCGCTGCCGCTTGCGCAGGATCTTCAAGCCGCTCAGTTGCGCGGCAACAGCCGTTGCAAAGAACTTGTCAACACGCTCCAAGAGCCGATCCTGCTCCGCTCCCGTACTCGCGTCGATCGTAATCAGAGCATTGGGATGCTGAGGCAACGTGATGCCGACCTGGAATCCCTCCGAGCGATAGTCGCTGCCGGCGATGAATCCTTTGTCGATACAGAAACCTGGCTCCACAGGGATTTTTTTGTCTGCTAACGATTGAATGTTGGCTGCAAGATCGGCAGCATTTTGAATCGCAGCATTTTCTCTGTCGGTGGAGACGTCGCCTCCATACCGGAATACCCGCGCCGCCCCTGCTGCGACCAGATAGACATCACTTCGCAACATCACCTTGCTATACGGCGAAGACCACGAGAATAGAATTTCCGAGCCGTTGTTCAAAGGAATCCTGCGAACAAACATCGCCCCCGACGTCTCGTGCCTTGCCGTTCTTAGCTCCGCTTCACGCCTATCAATTCTCGACTTCAATTTCGCAGGCTCTTCTCCGAGGACAAACTCAATGTTCTTTCCTCGAATCTTGTATACCGCGCTCACTTTCGCCTGCTGTGGCAAATCTACAAGATAACGCCCGAAGCAAAATGTCTTCCAACCAGCGTGGCTCACCTGCTCTCTCATCGTTGTAACCTCTGCGCGACAGAAACCCCAAGACAAAACGGCTCCAATGGTAGCGAGCAGAGTAAGAAGGACGCGGGGCGTCACAAATGGTCGTCGATGGTTTGCCAATTGGATAACCCCGATGCCTCAGCACGGTGCGGTTGTTTGCGGCAGGAACTGAGCACCCTGCCACTTAAGGAAGTCACTCCAAGGCATCGGCTACACGGCCCCTGGGCGAAGACGGATCGAGTCGATGATGGCGTCCCACAATTGCAGCGCCTCCTCATCCGACTTGAACGCCGGTCGGTACGGGGTGTGTTCCGTGATCACAGATTGCTCCAGCACTTTCAACGCGGCCACAATATTCTGCTCGGACAAAGACTTATCCTTGCCTTGCGATTCCCACGCGAATGCGTACACGCGCTGCCCGTTGCCGCTTGCGGCCGTGGCGTACTCCTCTGCCTCGATAGGGCCAACATTGCGCTGCCGCTTGCGGAGGATCTTCAAGCCGCTCAACTGACCGGCAACAGCCGTTGCAAAGAACTTGTCCACACGCTTCAGGAGCCGATCCTGCTCCGCTCCCGTACTCGCGTCGATCGTAATCAGAGCGTTGGGATGCTGAGGCAACGTGATGCCGACCTGGAATCCCTCCGAGCGATAGTCGCTGCCGGCGATGAATCCCTGGTCGATGCAAAATCCTGGACCGATCGGGATTTCATGGTCATCGCGTGAGCGGATGTTGGTTGAAAGGGAGTCAGCAAAGCTAAGAGCCGAGTCCAGTTTCTCGGGAGCGACATCACCGGAATAGCGAAAGACACGCCATGGACCGCTGGTCACGAGGTACGTATCCATCCACATTAGCTCCTTGCTGTACGGCGCCTTCCAAGAAACAATGCTGAACGAATCATTGTGATGAGCTTGACGACGGACAAACATACTTCCGTCAATTTTCTTATGCTTTTCATTCTTAAGCTCAACCTCTCGCTTACTTACTTCCGCACTGAGATTCCCAGGCCCCTTACCCGGCACATACTCAACATCATCACCCCATATTTTATAAGACGAATTAATTTTTGCCTGCGGCGGCAAATCTACGAGGTAGCGACCAAAGCAATGAGTAGACCAACCATTTTTATCCATCAAAATATCCCCAGGCGCCTTTTCCGCAAAAATCACATCATTTTTCATCAGCGCAATAAAAACAAATAACAAAACAATCAAATATCGTCGAATCATGATTGATCGTTGGGATGCCAGTTAGCCGATTGAGCGATCCTGATAATTCCATAAAGCGCTGCCCATTGTGCGCGTGGATCGTTGTAGCTGCTTTGATGCTCGTAACCTTTATGACCTTCATTGGCAGAGCCTTCGGCATCCGAGCCATGTCGAAAGCTCGCTCTGACACCCGCATCACGCGGTGCTTCGCCGGAGAACACGGACACTGTCCCATCCCCCCTCCCACTAACCTTCGTTAACTCTGGGGCAGTTCGAAAATCTCGGCGGCGGTAACTTCCATTTCCGCCGTTCTTGGAAACAGCATCCGCGTTTTTAAAATCCACAGCGAATCCACGCCAAACTATATCCTGCCAGCTGTGCATATTCTTGGCACCATCTGCCCCATAGTGAACGTACGTATCATCATGATACTTACCGACAAAACCAGAGTCACGGTGAAATGCCTCTACCGTATCAATCAAGTAATTGAATTTACTTCTTCGAGCAGTCTTTGGACCGTCCCCACTTTCCGACAAATCCAAAAACTTCTCATTCTGCTCCGGCACCAACCCAAACCAAGCCGGATTCTTATAAATTTCCTCATAGGGATTGCCGCCGCGCGGATAAGCGCATGCCAAGCCGTCCGCATCGTTGACGACATTGCCTTGCTCGTCCTGCAGGAACAGCCATGGCTTCCCGCCACGATGGTCAAACGTGGGACACAGCTCCAAAGCGCCTGCCGAATTCGCAACAACCGCCGTCACCTCGCCCGCATTGGCCCCGAGAATCAGCTGCTCAGGCCCTTCATACCCTGAGCGCATGTGATGGTAGATAGCCGGCGCCCCGGTAGCCGGCTGCACGCCGTGCACCACACCCAGGACATTTTCGTAGCCGACCAATTTCGTCAGCGCGCGCGCAACCAGCCCGCCCATGGAATGGGTCACCAGGATGACCTTCTCGGCGGGCACCGGGGGCTTTTGTTCACCGTAGTGGCGCAGCACCGTGTTTTCGATGTATTGCTTGAGGTCTTCAGCAGATTGCCGATTTGGCTGCAGCCAGTTATAGCCGGCACACCAGACGTCGTAATCGTAGCGGGCGGCCTTGGTCAGCTCTTCTTCCGTCAATGCGGTCGGCTTCCCGGTCTCCTCGCCAAACTCGGCCGGCTGGCGCAGGGCTTCGTCGGCCCACCATGATTGCAGCTTGCGACCGGCAACAATGTGGTCGGTGCGAGCTTCAAGCAGCGCCATCACGGGGTTGTACGAGGTACGCAATACGCTGCCCCACCCGCGCTTGCGAGCGGTCTCTTTGTGCAGGCCGGATTTGCCCGTGTCGATTGAACCACTGTCGTCCACGGTCAAGTCTTCTGCTTTCAGGATCCGCTGCC